>NZ_JBIWNL010000049.1:0-59378 GCF_044767225.1 Kitasatospora sp. NPDC101447 | reverse complement strand
GGTTTAGCGGATCAACCGTCCTCTTCAAACATGTGGAATTTGCTGGGGGCGTAGTAGATTTTGGCCTAGGAATGGCGCTGCGCGTGAAGGAAACAGCAGGCCCACGCGGCTACGAGCAAAGACTTCCCTATGGAGCCGTGTTCGCAGACGGCAGGTTGTCATTCGATGGCGCCGAATTCCAAGGGGCGACAGTGATGCTCCAGGGGGCAAAGTTCAAGGGAGGGGTGGTCGACCTCAGTCACCCCCAAACGTGGGCCCGACCGCCTTCCTATCCCGATCTGCCACAACCAGGTCTACTCCTTCCCGCGGGCCGCTGAGAAGGAGTCGGATCAGACGAGCAACCGGGTACTGGGCTTCTCCGTGGTGGACATGTCCACCACGGAGAAGCCCAGGTCAGAGGTCCAGAATCCCCTCTCAACTGAACATAATCGTCGGCCAGGACCGGTTCTCGACGCGCTTGTCTCCGGCGAGGATCGCGGCCAGCCAGGGCTGGCGGATCGTCAGCGCGGGAAGGTCGGCGGCGGGCTGCGCCACCGGTCCGGCCGGCTCGCCGATACGGCGCAGTGCCTCGGGGAGGGCGGTGTCCCAGTCGCCGGTGAAGGCGAGGGCCCGGTCGTCGATGTAGAGGGCCGCGCCCAACTTCTTGTTAGTGACGAGGAGCCGGCCGCCGTCGTCCCGCCAGTAGGCACGGTCGGGGTCCTCGTCGACGACCGCAGGGATGCCGTGGCGGACGAACCAGGCGGCCACGGCGGGGTGGTAGCGACGGTGGCGGGCGGTGACACAAAAGACGGAACGGCACGCCATCAGCCGCCGGACGGCTTCGAGTGCGCCGGGGATCGGGTCGCCGTAGATGCGCCCGTCCTGCCAGCCGTTTCGGTGTTCGACAACCGTGAGGTCGAAGTCCACGCCCACGGCCTGTGAGGCGGGGGAGTCGGGGGTGCGGGGGATGACGGTCAACACGGTCTCCTAGGTGTAGGGGCGGATGGTGATCGGGATGCGCCGATCGCTGGGGTCGGGTCGGTGGGCGGTGCGGCGGTGGGCGCGCAGTCCGAGCGGGCCGCCCTGGATCGGGGAGCGGCACTCGGGGCAGGAGCTCCACCAGGCGGTGCCCGGCGGGAGGTCGGCCGGGGTGAGCGGGTGCGGGTGCGGGCCAGGTGCGGCACGGGTCATTGGGTCTCCGATCGAGAGGAAGACCCGGTCCCGCACAGCGGGACCGGGCCGGGCGGGTCGTTCGAGGGTTGGGGTTCAGGTGGTGGGCTGCTGGGGGCGGCGGGCGATGGCGCGCATGCCGTCGATGCGGTGCGCCTGGCGGGACAGGCGCGCGGCGAGCGCGGCCAGGTGGTCGGCGTCCTCGGGCCGTACGCCGTAGATGAGGCGGGCGGCGTAGTGGCGGGCGGCGTCGGCGAGCTGGGAGGCGTCCAGGGCGTGGGCCTGGAACTCGCGGTCGATCTCCGGGTCCGGGTCGCGGGCCTGGAGGCCGTGGCGATCGGCTTCATTCAAGGTGGCGGGCTCCTCACGGGCGGGTGGCTGTCAGGGGGCGGCACGGGTCTGGGCACCGGCGATCCGGTGCCCGGAGCCGCTGCCGGGGTCAGTCGAGCGCGCGCACCGGCGCCGGGAAGACCTCGGGCAGCGGAGGCAGGAACGGGCACTGGTCGGCGTGGTCGCTGACCTGCTGGCGCACTGCGTAGACGTACATCGCGCCGACCTGTCCGAGGCCGTGCCGGCAGCCGGTGCAGTACCACCACGCCTTCGCCTCGTCGTGGCAGTGGGTGCCGACCGGCCACGGCTCGGCGCCGATCAGCTCCACCTGGGCGCCGCCGCGGGTGAGCTGGCGCATCCAGACGTGGCCGGAGCCGCCGCCGGTCGGCGCGTCGCCGATGTGGACCTGGCCGTGGTCCAGGCGGATGCGGCCGTGGTCGGCGGCCTGCTCCAGGAGAGCCATGAGGCGGTCGTGGCTGCCGAGGACCTGGCCGCTGGGGACCAGGCGCGTCATCGCGTACAGCTCGCCGACGCTGGTGCGGCGCCGGCCGGCCGCCTCGAGGTGGCCGAGCGCGGCCAGCAGGACCGTGTAGGCGTCGTCGCGGCGCAGCAGGTGGTCGAAGGGGTCGGGGGTCAGGTCGGTGAGGAGCTTGGCGATGGTGTCGGCGGCGGCGAGGATCCGGGTGTCGTTGATCTGCATGGTTCGGTCGGTGCCTTTCGATGAGGGGAACGGGGCTGGGTGCGCCGCCACCCGCGGCCCGGTGGTCGGGCGGCGGGTGGCGGCGGGGGCTGTTGGCTCGGTCAGTTGGTGGTGCGGGGGCCGGGCGGCAGGGCGCGGGGCGTGGTGGCGGTGGTGGTGGCGAGCAGCTGGACGACGTTCTCGGACAGGCCGGAGAGCGTGGCGGGGATGAGCAGGTCGCGGGCGGCGGTGCGCTCGGCGAGCTGGACGACGGCGGCCAGGACGTGGCCGGTGTCCTCGCGGCGGCCGGCGATGACGGCGTAGGTGCCGACGAGCGTGGTGGCGTCGTTGACGGCGGGTCCGCCGAGGCAGCCGAAGGGGACGGTGATGTCGATGCTGCCGGTGTCGTCGGTGAGGACGAGCTGGCGGGGCTTGTAGCCGCTCATCTCGGTGATGACGCCGTCCACGGTGACCAGGGCGAGGTCGGGGGCGGCGGTGAGGCGGGGCAGGTTGTCGGTCATATCGGCGATCTCTCCTATGGGGTGGGGTGGGGTCTGCGGGGTCGGGGTGTCCGGGCAGCCGCGCCGGTCCCGGCGGTGTCGGCCGCTGGGTGGGGTCGGGGTCCGGGGCTGGCGGCGGTGGTCCGCTCGGCGGGTCAGGCCGGGACGGCGGCGCGGGCGAGGGCCAGGAGCTGTTCGAGCTCGGCCAGGGCGAGGCCGTCCGCGCACTCCAGGCAGCAGCCGAGCGACGTCGGGATGCAGCTCTCTCCGACGGCGCGGCACAGCGGGCAGGTGCGGCGGGCGAGCATCATCCGCTGGTGGGCCTGCCAGCGGGCCGGGGTCATGGGCCGGACCGGCAGGGCGAGGGAGCGGCGGTAGAGGTAGCCGAAGCGCCCCCGGCAGACCACCTGTGCAGCGGGCTCCTGTCCGCCGGGGCGCAGGCCGACGGCGCGCAGCTGGCGGCGGGTCATCAGGTCGGGGGACGGCCGGTAGCGCCAGGGGTAGGTGGGCAGGCCGCCGTGGTGTTCGCCGGTCGGGTCGAGGTCGGTCGCGCGCACGGGCTCCTCCGGGGGTCAGCGGATGCGGGCCGGTTCGGGGCAGGCCGGGGCGGTGACGGTGATCCGGTCGACGTGGGCGAAGCCTTCGGCGAGCAGCTGCTCGGCGCTTGGCACGTGCTGTTCCTGGTCGACGAGGACGTGGTCCGGGACGACGCGTTCGCGGCCGGCGTTCAGCGCGCGGCGGGTTTCGAGGGAGACCTCGAAGAGCACCGCCGCGCATGGCCGCTGCCAGTAGCGGGCGCGGGCGAGCAGGCCGGCCCTGACGTGAGGCAGGAGCGCGGTCGAGTCGACCACGGTGGTGAGGTTGCGCGAGAGCCTGGCGTCGAGCAGCAGCGTCTGGACCTGGTCGGCGACCGGGGTCGCGGACTGGTCGGCCATGTCGTCGGTCGCCATGGCGCGGTAGTCGTCCAGGCTCAGGCGCCAGGTGGTCGGCCAGCGGCTGGCGAACGTGGTCTTCCCGGCGCCGGATCCGCCGACCAGGGCAATCAGCGAACCGGGGACGGGGACGAAGGTGGTGGGGTTCACGAGCGGTGCCTTTCGGATCGGGGATGAGGTGGGCCGGGGTCGGCTGCTGCACCGAGCGGTTCGGCGCAGCAGCCGGGCGAGCGGGGTGTCAGCTGCGGCCGGGCGGGAGCGCCCTGGCGCCCGGCTCGGTGGTGGCCTGGCGGTGCTGGAGGGCGAGCCAGGCCCCGGCGGCGGTCATCAGCAGGCCGTCGCCGAGGGCGTCCAGCGGGGCGGTGTCGATGTCGTGCATCAGCTCGGCCGGGTCGAGGGGGCGCATGAAGACGACCGGCGCGTAGCGGATGACCTCGTCGGTGGCCAGGACCTGCACGGTGGCCTTGTCTTTGAGGTAGTGGTTGTCGGCCAGGACCTTGCAGACCTGGGTGTGGTCGGGGTGGCCGGCGAGGTAGCGGTCGGCGTCGCGGTAGAGGACGTAGGTGCCGGGGAGCGGCTTGTCCGGGGCCTGGGTGGTCTGGGGCTGGGTGGTGGGCTGCATCGCGGTGTCCCCTTCGTCGGGTCGGTGCCGGCCGGGCGGCCGGTCCCTGTCCCCGGATGCGCGCCGCCCGCCGGGCTGGGTGCCGGGCGGGCGGTGCGGTCCGGGGGCGAGGCCGGCGGCCGGGTCAGCTGATGAGCGCGAGGACCAGGACGAAGAGGAGCACCGGCACCACCGCGGCGACGGAGCGCGGGATGTCGATGCAGCCCTTGAGGCGCTCGATCTCGTCGCTGATCGCCTCGCACTCGGCGAAGGTCCGGGCGTGAGTGCGGGAGCCGGCGGGGACGTTGGCGAGGGTCTGGCTGCGCTCGTGGAGGAGCTCACGCTGGGCGGCGATGCGGGCGTCACGGTCTATGGCGAACAGGACGGGTCCCCTTCCGGGATCGGTTCGGGCAGCGGGTTGGTGTGCGGGAGGATGGGGGCGGGCCGGTGGCGAGACCGGCCCGCCGGCACCCTCGGGTGCCTTGGCCTCCGGGGTGTCTTCTTCATCCCGGAGGCCGCTTGCGTTCGGGCGCAGTTACGCAGCGCGAGCGGCGGGCTTGAGCGCGGGCTCGTCGGCCTCGACCGCGTCGCGCACCCGCTGGCAGGTGCTGCGCGTCTGCTCGGGCGTGCCGGTGAGCAGTCCGCGCTCGGTGAGCGCGGCATGGATCTCGCCTGCGCGCGGGCGGTGGTCGAGAGCGTCGAACAGTGCGCGGACGGTCGCCTTGCGGGCGTACATGAGCGCGGCGTCACTCATCGGCGCTCCCTGGTGAGCGCCGCCGGTGTTCGGGACGGCGGGCGGGAGCGCGCGCTGAGCGCCACTGGTCCCGCCACCTGCGGCGATCTCGCGCTCACGTGAGCGCTCGCCGTGAGCGCCGGGCCCGAAGGTGGCCGTGCCGTGAGCGGCGGGCAGCGGCTGGCCGCCGTACGGCGGGCACGGGGCGGGGACCTCGTGAGCGCCGACCGTGGCGGCAGTGGGCGCGGCCGGGGCCTGGGCGGGTGCGGCCTGCTCGCCGTGAGCGTCCTTGCCGTGGTCGATGAGCTCGTGGACGCGCCAGATCGCGATGGGGACGACCATGGCGAGCGGGATCGCCAGGCCCCACTGGATCTGCCACTCTCCGTGAGCGTCCTGCTTGACGCCGAGCAGGTGGAGGTCGGTGAGGATCGCGGCGATCTGGCACAGCATCATCAAGGCGAGCGCGATGCGGGTCTCGCGCCGCATCTTGCTGCGGGTCGCGGCGATCACCCAGCCGTCCAGGCAGACGGCGAGCAGCCACGCGAGCATGGTGTTCATGCCGGCCACCACCGCGAGCTGGTGCTCGCGGGTGGAGGTGAAGGCGATGCCGGCCCACAGGACGGCGCGGGTGAGCAGCCAGGGGATGCGGCCCAGGTACCAGCGGTGGGCCCGCCGGTACCAGCGGTGGTGCCGGGCGGCCATCGCCGCCTCCAGGCGCTCCTGTTCCTCGGCGAGTTCCACCACCCGGGCCTCGGCTTCGGCGACCTGCGCCCGGGCCTCGGCGACGACCTTGTCCGCGTCGCGGCGGGCGGTGTTGCGGATCCGCTCGGCCTCGGCGTCGGCCTTGCCGCGCTTCGAGCTGGCCTGGCGCAGTTCCTCGCCGGTGGCCGCCTTGACCTCGTCGATGGCGGCCTGTGCGTCCCGGCGCAGCCGCTGCACGGCCTGTTCGCCGCGCTCGCGCGTCTCGGCGGCCTGGCGGGCGCCCTCCTCACGGAGCTCCTGCGCGTCGGCCTCGGCCTCCTCCCGCAGCCGGCGGGCCTCGGCGTCGGAGTCCTCGCGGACCGTGTCGGCCTCCGCGCGGGCGGCCTCGGTGACGCGCCCGGCCGTCGCCTCGGCCTCGGTGCGGGTCTCCTCAGCCTGCTCCTCGGCCGCCGCCGTGATCTGACGGGCGGTCTCGGCCGCGCGGGTGCGGATCGCCTCGGCCTCCGTGGCGGCCTCGGTCAGGGTCCGGTCGGCCGCCGCGGCCGCGTCCCGCTGCACGGTGGCCGCGAGTTCCCGCGCGCCGGTCAGGTCCTGCTCGGCCTGGGCACGGTCGGCGACCGCCTTCTCCCGGGCGCGCTCCAGCTGGTGGCGGGCGTCGTCGACCTGCTCGCGGACGTCGGCGAGGTCGCCGGCGGCCCGACGCGCCGCCGCCTCGGCGCCGCGCTCGGCCTCACCGAGCAGTTTGGCGGCCTGCTCCTCGGCGGTGGCGGTGATGCCGGCCGCCACGGCCAGGGCCCGCTCCTCGGCCTCGGCGACGATCCGCTCCGCCTCCTGCTCGGCCTGGACGCGGACGTCGGCGGCGCGCTGCTCGGCCTCCGCCAGCAGCACCGCGGCCCGCTCGGTGGCCTCCTCCCGCACCCGGTCGGCCGCCGCGTGGGCGTCGGCGTCGGTACGCTCGCGCTGCTCCCGGGCGGCCCGGCCGGCCTCGGCGAGCATCCGGTCGGCGTTCTGCTGGGCGGCGTCGAGGATCCACCGGCCCATCCGGTCGGCACGCTGCGTGACCGCTTCGGCCTCGGCTGCGGCGTCCGCGCGCAGCTGCTCAGCCTCGCCCGCCCACTGCCCGGCGGTCGCCAGCTCGCGGCCGGCCTGCTCGGCGGCGCGCTCCAGGACGGCGAGCGCCTGGTCCTCCGCGAGGGCCAGGACGTCGGCCGCCCGGTCGGCGGCATCCGCCAGAACCGGCTCGGCAGACGAGCGGCCGGTGAAGGTCGCGGGAGGCTCGGCCGGGGGGTTCGGCTGGGCGTCGACCGGGGTGGCCGGGCGGGCCGCGGGGGTCTTGGCGGCGGTCTTCTTAGCGGGGGTTCGGGTGCGGCGGCTGGTGGTGCGGGCCGGGGGCATGGCGGGAGACTCCTGTCTCTCGTGGTAACGGTGCGTATCGGTCTGGGGGTCGGTTCCGGGGCGCGGCCAGCGGGGCCGGCGGTGGGCGTGGAAACGGCCCTGAACGGGGGTTTCGGGGCCGTTTCCGGGGGGTGTGCGGATCTGATCGGCTGGATTGGATTCCGCAGCTCAGAATTGGTTTCTGATCGGCGGCTGTTCGGCCAGTGATCGGCGGGGCATCGGCTGCCCCGCCGATCGTTTGCCGATCAGGAACCGATCGGCTGCCGATGACGTGCTACCGCGTGCCGGTTACTCGCTGTGCTGTTCGGCGTGCTTGGCAGCGGCCGTGAGGAGATCGGTGCGGCGGATTCCGCGGGGGCTGCCGTCGAGCTCCTCCAGGCGCTCGGTGGACAGCTCGATCCCGGCCTTGCGGAGCTCGTTTCCGAGGTTCTTGCCGATCTCCCGGAGCCGGGCGGTGACGTCCTTGTCGTGCCAGCGGTCCCACCGCTTGGGGTCGTGGGCGATCAGGTGCGGGTGGAGCTGGTCGAGGGTGATGCACTCGGCCTTCTCCTCGTCCAGCGCCTGGAAGAGCACTGCGACGATCTCGGGAACCGGGACTTCCTCGGCCTGGGGTTCCGGGTGCGGGACCGGCTCGGGGATGCCTGCGGCGAGCCGCTCCTGTGTACGGAGAGTGGCGGTCGGGGCGTCGAGGTGGGTGGCCTTGCGCAGGATGGGGTCGCGCAGGCCGGGGGCGAGGATGTAGTAGCAGCCGGCGTCCGCGGGGTCCCAGTCGCCGGGGCTGGGGGTGAGGCGGTGCGGCATCCAGCCCTCGGAGATCGCGGTGTCGGAGCCGACCACGAGCGGGACGTCGGCCTTGCGGGAGGGCAGCATGATCCGGATGCCGAAGACGTCGGCGATGGCGTCGCCGACGACGTCGCTCGTGGCGTCCTGGGACAGCAGGATGACCGTGACGCGGGCCTTGCGGCCGATCCGCCCGAGCTTGATGACTTTCTGCTTCTGCTTCGGTGTCAGCTGCGGGTGCTCGTCGACGAGGACGAAGACGGCCGGGTCGTCCTCGGTGACCTGCCAGTTGTCGACGTCGTCGCCCATCCGCTCGGTGCGGATCTCGGCTTCGCGGATCGCCCAGTCCAGGGTGTCGTCGATCCGTTCCTCGTCGTAGGCGCGCATCGCGGCCAGACGGCGCAGCGGTCCCAGGCCCCGGCCGGTGGGGTCGATGTCGATGACGATGGCGTCGGTGCAGCTGGTGATGTAGTCGGCCATGCTGCGGACGATCATGGACTTTCCGCCGCCGGGGACCGCGATCACCATCACGTTCTGCCCGGCCAGGGTGACCTGAGTGGGCGTGCCGTCCATGGAGGGGCCCAGCGGACACGGCTTCAGGATGCTGTTCGAGCGCGGCGCGTGGACCGGGTGGGCCGGCATCGGGTCGAACGGGTCGCCGAGGAGCACGCGCAGCACGACGGAGCCGGCGGCGGCGCTCTGGGGCTGGGCCATCACGCCGCCCGCGCGCACACCGAGCGCGACGTCGAGTTCGGGCAGGCGCAGGACGAGGGCGGACGGCTTGCCCTTGGTGAGGTGGGCGGTGGCCTTCCAGCCCCACTTCTCGTGGGTGACGTCCGTGACCGCTCCGACGGCCAGGCCCTCGCCGAGCAGGGCCTGCAGCAGGGTCGTGCCGGCTTCCTCTGCGGTGGTGGCCTGGGCGATCGGGAACGGCTCGACGCCACCGGTCGGGGTGGCCTTCTCCTTCTCCTTCTCCTTCTTCTTCTCCTTGTCCTTGTCCTTGTCCTTGGGCTGCTTGTCCTGGGCGGGCCGGCCGCTCTCGATCTCGTAGGCGAGCGGCGGGACGTCGGGCAGGGCGCGGCGCCAGCCGGGGATCCTGGCCTTTGCCCAGCCGGTGAGGGCGATGCCGGCGGCGGTGAGCGCCGGGAGCAGCAGGCTGCCGATGGCGAGTTCGAGTCCGCCGATGGCCAGGGTGAGGGTGGCGAGTGCGGCGCGACGCTTGTGGGCGGTGCGGCGGCGGTGGTGTTCCAGTTCGGCGTCGCTGGGGTCGATGTGGCCGGTGTAGGGCTGGGCGTGGATGTCGCGGACTCGCTGGCGCCAGGCGGCTGCTTCCTCGCGGAGCGTGGCGGCGGCGGCGCCGGCCTGCTTGTGGTCGGCGGCCGTGGCGTCGTCGCTCTGCCCGGCGGCGGCCGCGCGGCGGGCCTGCTTCTCCAGTTCGCCGGCCTTCTCCTCCAGTCGTTCGATCTCCGCGTTCTGTTTGGCCTGCCAGGTGCTGTAGCGGCGGTTGAGGAGGGAGGCGCGCAGGTGGGCGGGGGTCTCCTCGGAGGCGGCCGCCCAGGTCCCGGTCTCGGTCTTGAGGATGGTCAGGCCGGTGCGCAGGACGGCGTATTCGCGGCGGGCCAGGTGAAGGGTGGCGGTGGCGAGACGGACGCCGAGGCCGAGGCCGGGGCCGGTGTCGGCCGGGCCGGTCTTGGCGTCGGTGTCGGTGTTCGGGGTGGGCTGGTCGTCGCCGGTGAGGAACTCGCCCTCGGTCTCGACGTCGATGATGATGCGCTCGGGCGGGTAGGTCGTCACGGTGCTCCTCCAGGGCGCTGTGTAGGGGGCGGGGTCCGGGCGGTTGCGGCCGTCCGCGCGCCGCGGCCGCGCCAGGGGCGCGGTGCGGGGCGTGGGCGACCGGTGGCGTCCGGGCGGGGTCAGGCGATGGTGCCGACGAGGGCGGCGCCGGCGGCGTTCACGGCGGGGATGACGGTGGCCATGACGACGCCGCCGAGGGTGGCGGACAGGCCGAGGAGGATCCCGGAGACGATGCCCAGGCGCATCTTGGGCTTGGCCTTGGTCGGGATCGCCTTCCAGCCGCCGATCACCACGACGGTGAGCAGCAGGAGGACGAGATTGCCCATGCCGGTGAGTTCCAGGTGGCTGGAGCGGGCGGCGAGGGTGGTTTCGCCGCCGGTGCTGCCCCACATGGCGAGGCTCCCGGCGGCGTTGCCGAACCAGGTGATGGCGCCGGTGGAGAATCCGATCAGGCCGCTGGTGGTGGCGGTGGCGATGCCGCCGTAGGCCATGCCGGCGGCAAGCGGCACCAGGTCAAGGGCGCCCTTGGTCGCGGTGGCGCCGTTCTTGATGCTGCCGATCGCGAAGCGGCTGACGTGCCACAGCGGCAGGGCCATGCCGACGAACAGGCCGCCGATGGTGAGGGTGGTGGCGGGGACGAACACGGTGGTGACCTCCGGGAGGAAGGAAAGAGGGGAGGGGCGGGCGCCGTCGGGCGGCCGAGGTGGTGGTCAGGGCTGGGTGTGCTCGGGGTGCTCTCGCTCCCAGCGCCGAATGGAGGCGACCAGGAACGGGATGGCTGCGGCGCCGAGGGCGACAACAGCGGCGTCGATCCACCACGGGTGGTCGACCAGGACGACCCACGCACCGTGCCGGAGGAACGGCGTGCACACGACGACGCCGGCCGCCGCGCCCAGGCCCGCACCCCACCGGACCGGGCGCAGCCAGCCGAAGCGGGTCCGCCAGGCGGGCAGCGGGGCGAGGTGGTGCAGGAATGTGCCGATCCCGGCGCCGAGGGCGACAGCCAGGGGTAGGCGGTCGAGGTGGTCCATGCGGCTGGGGTCTCCTGACGGTCAGTGGAAGGCGGCGAGGATCTGGCCGCCGAGGTGGTTGGCGGCGGGGATGAGGGTGGCGGCGGCGAGGCCGGAGATCCCTCCGGCGAGGCCGAGCGCGGAGCCGGAGACGATCCCGGCGGTGAGCTGGCGGCGCAGCTGGTAGTCGCAGCAGCGCCAGGCGAGCACGACGACGATCAGGAGCAGGGTGGTGGCGACGCCGCCGCCGGCGTTCATGCCGGCGGGGGCGGCCTGGGGGAGGAGCTGGCCGGAGCCGGTGCCCGCGATCTTGTTTCCGAGGGGGTTGGTGGCCTTGCGGACGAGGTAGTGGGCGGCAACGCCGAGCAGGCCGCCGGTGCACAGGGCACTGAGCAGGCCCATCAGCAGGCCGCCTGCCAGGGCGGCGGCGCCGGGCATCTCGCAGCCGCGGCGCCACCAGCGCACGGCAGTGGAAACGAGGACCGCGACGGCCAGGGCCAGGCCGCCGAGGGAGAGCTGAGCGGCGGTCATCCGGTGGCCCCCGTCATCAGGTAGCCGATGAGCTGCTGTCCGGCCGGGGTGATCACCAGCGAGGAGATCATCGTGCAGGTGAAGACCCGCACCGGCCACCAGACCTGGTAGCGGTGCCAGCGCCACTCCAGGACGGCCGCGACGGCCAGGCCGAGCACCGGCAGGCCCATCGGGTCGGTGAAGAGGTGGAAGAACTCGTTCACGGGGCCCTTCGCGAGGACCACCCCGGTCGCGGCGGCCAGGCCGTTGGCGACCGGGCGGATCCGACGGATCTCGAACCGGGCCGCGGCCGGGCCCGGGGCGGCCGGCGCCGGAGCGGCCGGGTAGTAGTGGTGGTGGTGCACCTCGGCGGGCGGCGCGTACACCGGGGCCGGAGCCGTCGCCACCCCACCGCCGCGGCCGCCGCCGGGCCTGCGCCACCACTCACCGGGCTCCGGCAGACCCCCGGAAGCGGGCGGCGGACCAGACGGCGGGGGCGGCGGCGGAGTGCCGGCTCCGGCGGGCGGCGGCTCGCTGCCGCGCCGGAGCGGCGGCAGGAAGGCGTCCGGCCCGCCGACCGTCGGCGGCTCGGACGGCGGCGGGGGCGGCGGGGTGGTGGGGCGCTCGCCGGACAGGACGACGTTCGTGGGCTCGATCGGCTGGTCAGCCATCGGAGTCCTCCGTCTCGGCCGGGTCGGCCGGGGTGAGGAAGCCGGTGGCGGCCTCGGCGACCAGCACCAGAAAGGCGGTGGCGGCGCTGCCGGCGAAGAAGCAGAAGAAGATCTGCTGGTCCATGTGCGACCTCCGTACGGGACTGGGTGGTGATGCGGTTCGCGCCGCCGGCCAGGGCCGTGGGCGGGTGGATCAGGCGGGGCCCGGTGCGGGCGACGAGTGGAGCCGATGGGGCGTGCGGGGCGGCTAGTCCCGGGTCGGGCGGGGGCCGGAGAGGGCCCGCGGGGTCTCGCTCCAGCGGCGGCCGTTGCGCCAGGGCGACCAGGTCTTGACCTGCTCGCGCTCGTGGCGGCTCCAGGCGTCCAGCGGGTCGTCGCCGAACGCGGCGAGCTCGACGGCCGTGTACTCCTCCAGGGCGAGCTCACGGATGCGCTCGCGTCGGCCGGCCGTCGCGGTGACCCGGGTCCGGGCGGCGGCCGCGGCGTGATCTGCGGCGTCGGCGGCGGCCTCGTTGGCGATCTCCGCCTCCAGCTCCGCGAAGTCGCAGCCGACCTCGGCCGGGAGGACCACCTCGATCGAGGCGTCGGTGCGCACGATCGCGTCCGCGCTCTGCGCCAGCAGCCGCCAACGGGTCTCGCTGCCGTCGAAGTCGCTCTCCAGCCACATCGCGGCGTCGGTGCCGGTCAGCTCGGCGACCTCGGCGGCGAACCGCTGCGCCGAGCCGGCCCAGGTCTGCGGGGCGGTCGTGGTGGTGGCGCGGACGATGTGCCGGGCGAGGGCGGCTGCGCCGCTGGTCGGGACGGCGGCCGGGCGGCGGCCGGTCAGGGTGTGGGACATCGGGTGCCTCCTGGATCGGCGGGAGCGGGGAACGTTGCTGGTGGTGGGCCCTGGCGGGGCCCGCCGCACCACTCCCGACCCCGTTCCGGCATGGGCATGCCAGAACGGTTCCGAGAGGCAGGCGGCGGGAGACTGCCAAACTGCGAGGGAGGGGAGGGGAGGGGGTCGGCTACTTACCGGTGCCGGAGCCGCCGGCCTTCGCCGCGTCGCGGCGGGCCTGGTCCTCGCGGGCCCGGCGCAGGGCCTCGTCGGCCTGGTTGGAGAGGATCATCGGCCGCCTCCCTTCGGGGCGGGGGCCTTCTTGTCCTTGCCGTCGCCGTTGGCGAAGGCGCGGCAGATGTGGCTGATCGTCACCGCGCACCCCCGTCCTCGCGGCAGGGGCGGCCGAAGTTGCGCCGCGTGCTGCTGTCCGGCCGGCTGTAGGGATCGGCGGAGTTCACGCGGCCGCCGCGCTGGTCGGTGCCCGCCGCCGGCAGCGAGACCTGCGCCTCGCGGTGGTGACGCCGGGCAGTCTCCTCGTCGGAGCGGTGCCAGCCGGTGGTCGACATCCCGCTGGTGCGGGTCGCCGTCCCGGAGGAACCGGAGGAGAGGCTGGAGCCGGTGGAGCCGAAGCCCAGGAAGGAGCGGATGCCCATCACTGGCCTCCCGCCTGCTGCGCGAGCTGCTGGCGCAGCCGCTCGGCCTCCTGGCGAGCCCGGTCGGCGGCGGCAGCGGCCTCGGCCGCCGAGCGCAGCCGGGCCTCGGTCATCGCCTGCAGCGCCCTGATGTTGTCGACGTCGAGGGGCTGCATCGTCAGCACCCCGCCATCTGGATGTTGTGGGCGAAGGTGGCGATGGCGTTCTGGACGAACCAGGAGATGTGCGCCCAGCCGGTGCGGCCGGCCTTGGCGAGGTGCTCCTCGGCCTGCCGCCAGACGTCGGCGACGAGCGCCATCACGATGCTCTCGCTGGCGGTCGGGGCGACCGCGGCGAGGTCGCGGATTACGAGCGAGAGCACGCGGCCCTCGTACTGCTCCTGAAGGGGAGCGCTGCGGTGGCTGGCGAGGGTGGGGTCGCTGTTCCCGCTCCTACGCGGGTCGGTCATGCTGGTCATTGCGGATCTCTCCTTGACGAGCTGGTCCGTTGGGACCCCGGTGGATGCTGTCCAGGCGCACCGGGGTCTCGCCGTTTCACGAGAACTTCCGTGTTGGCTTAGCCAGCTTAGCTGATACAGTCGCTGCTGTGTCAACTAAGCCGGTGAAGCTATCTATGACAGGGAGGTGGCCCTACGATGTGGCTCATGACTGATCCACTCGCCCAGCCCTACCAGCGGATCGTGGAGGACGTGCGCGATCAGATCCGTCTAGGTCGCCTTCGGCCCGACGACAAGTTGCCCAGCACCCGCGAACTTGCTACTCACTACAGCGTGGCTCACGGGACCGTACAGAGGGCACTTACCGAGCTCCGAGCGTCTGGGCTGATCTACTCGCACCAGGGGAAGGGGAGCTTCGTGCGGCAGGTACCACTGGACGAGCCCGAGGCGACATCCGAGCTCCAAGAGCTGCGGGAGCAGGTCAGCGCCCTGGCCGCCCGCCTTGAGCGGGTCGAGCAGGCGGTCTTCCAAAAGACGTGATCCACGGGCACTCCCTCGAGCCGGTTTCTGATGCACAGATCAAATCCGACCCGGCCGTGATGAACCATCACATCTCCATGGGGAGATCCGTACGTGGGTTCATCAATGCGTTTTCAACATCCACGTACACATGCGTTTCGGGGCACCGCCCCTAGGCTCGCAAGCATGACGACAGCGGAGGTGGGGAGCATGGCAAGGGTGCGGCTGGGATGGCGACCCGAGAAGCTGCGCCAGCAGCGGGAGGCGCACGGCCTGACACTCGAGGACGCCGGCGAGCGCCTCCGCCTGGTGGCGGAGCAGGCCGGGCTGAAGAACATTCCGGCTGCGCACCCGCAGACGATCTGGCAGCACGAGCAGGGCGAGATCTACCCTGGCCCGGACTATCGGCGGGCGTACTGCGCGCTCTACCGGGCGACGGACCCGCAGCTCGGATTCCGGAATCCACTACCGGGTGAGGACACCGCCTTTGCGCTGACGCCAATGTCCTCGACCAACAACGGCACTCACGTACTGGCTGTCGAGCGGGCGCTGCACAGGATTGCACCGGGTACGGCCGATGCCGACAGCATGTCGTTGCAGCAGCGGATTATGGACGCGTGGCGTCGGCGACACACGGGCGGCGATCCGCACCGGCCCTCGATTGTCCTGGTCGGCGGGTTCGCCGGCAGCGGAAAGACGGAGTTCGCCAGGTTCCTGACTCAGCTGACTGGCTGGCCGCTGTTGGACAAGGACCCGCTGACCCGACCGCTAGTAGAGCGTCTACTGGTCTCGCTCGGCGGTGATCCCAACGACCGACACACGGACCTGTACCGCAATGAGGTGCGGGCGTTGGAGTACGACTGCCTTATGCAGGCCGCCTACGCCAACGTGGCCTGCGGCATCTCCACTGTGCTGACCGCCCCGTTCATCGCCGAGATGGCTGACGAGGCGTGGATGACTCGGCTCATCAACCGCTGCCGCGCCCAGGGTGTCGACGTGTCGCCGATCTGGGTGTGCTGCGACGCAGAGTCGATGCGCGAGTACATCGGCTTCCGATCGGCCGCTCGGGACGCGTGGAAGTTGGCGAACTGGAACGACTACATCGCCACCGTCGACACGGGGCTGCGGCCAGTGGTGCCGCACCTAGTGGTCGACAATCGCATGGGGGCAGCAATCTCACTGGCTGATCAGGCCCGGCTCGCTCTCGCGGAGGTGCGCGTATGACCAGCCAGCCGCGACGTGGGGTGATCCTGTATGGGCCGCCGGCCTCCGGGAAGGACACCGTGACGGGCGCCCTGACCGCGCTCGACCCCACCTTCGCACTGTTCTCAAGGGTGAAGGTGGGGCCGGGCCGGTCGACCGGCTATCGGATGGGGACGCCGGAACTGCTGGCGCAGTTGCGCGCCACGGCAGGTGCCGTGGTTTACGAGAACAGCAGGTACGACAGCACCTATGTGACGGACCGGGCAGGGTTGGAGGCGGCGGTCGAGGCCGGGGTGCCGGTGATGCACCTAGGGCAGGTCGATGGGGTGCAGGCGGTACTGGACAGCTACCCCGCTGACTGGCTGACGGTGCTGCTCTGGTGCCCGAGGGAGTCGACGGCCGAGCGGTCGGCGGGCCGGGGAGACACGGACACCTCTGCGCGTCTGGCCGCCTGGGATGCCACGCAGGCGGACCTGGAGGCCCATGCCAGCTTCCGGTTCGATCTGGTTGTCCGCACGGACGTGGCGTCACCCGAGCAGGCAGCTGAGCGGATTCGTAAGGCGCTCGCCGAACGTGATCAGCTGCTGATGCTGGACTTCGACGACACGCTGATTGACCGCCTCGCTGCGGTGACAGCGTGGGTCTCCGGGTACTGCGCCGCCCACGGACTGGGCCCAGATGTCGAGCGGCGGATCCTGGGCGCTATGCAGGTCCGCGCGGATTTGCAGACGTTCGAGGGCCTGTGTGCTGAGCTGTCATTGCCGGAGTCCGCTGATCGGCTGTGGGCCCGCTACAGCGTGGAGTTCCCGGCAACGGTCCGGCCCTTCCCGGGCGTTCCGGACGCGCTGGAGGCGGTCAGGGCCAGCGGGTGGCAGGTTGTCGTCGTCACCAACGGCGGCGGCGAGATCCAGCGCGCCAAGTTGAAGGCGAGCAGGATCGACGGCCTGGTCGACGGGATATGCATCTCCGAGGAGGCTGGCACCCGGAAGCCGGACCCTGCGATCTTCGAAATGGCTGCCGCGAGCGTGGGGCGCCGCCTCATGGGTGGCGGTTGGATGGTGGGGGACAACGCGGCCTTGGACATGGTCGGCGGCCGCGCCGCCGGGCTGCGCACCGTCTGGGTCTCCCACGGTCGGCCGTGGCCCGGGGGCCCGGAGCCGGACCACATCGCGCTGGATGTCTTGGACGCTCTGGAACACGTCCGTGGAGGTGCCCGGTGACGGATCGACAGGTCACGGTCGGGGTGCTGCATCCCGGCAGCATGGGCGCGGCCGTCGCGGCGTGCGCCCTCACGAACAGCGGCCAGGTTTTGTGGTGCCCGCGGGGGCGCAGCGAGGCAACCGCGGCCCGGGCGGAGCAGTTCGGTCTGACGGCGGTGCCAGCGCTGGACGAGCTGGTGGCTCAGGCCGAGGTGATACTCAGCCTGTGCCCGCCCTCCGCGGCGGAGGACGTAGCGCGGGAGGTGGCCGGGCTCGGTTTCACCGGCCTGTACGTAGAAGCGAACGCGATCAGTCCGCAGCGGGCGGCGCGGATCGCGGAGCTGCTCGGCGGAACGGCCCGCGCGGTGGTCGACGGCGCAGTGGTCGGCTCGCCGCCGATCGGTACGAAGCGGCCCCGGCTGTACCTCTCCGGACCGGTGGACGAGGTCAGGCTGGTCGAGCGGCTCTTCTCCGGCACCGCAGTGTCGACCCACATGCTGGGCGAGGAGATCGGGCAGGCCAGCACGCTGAAGGCCGCCTACAGCACGTTCCAGAAGGCATCCCGGGTGCTGGCCGCGCTGTCCTACGGGCTCGCGCGCGAGCACGGCGTCGACCAGGCGCTGCTCGACGTCGCCGGTCAGCGGGCCGGCTCCTACCTGACAGAGACGGACTACATCGGCAAGACCGCTGCCCGAGGGTGGCGGTGGGGCCCCGAGCTGGAGGAGGCGGCGGACACGATGGCCGCCGCTGGCCTTCCGGACGGGCTGCTCCGCGCGGCGGCATCCACGCTCAGCCTGTGGGACGACGCCAAGGACACCAAGCTGTCGGCCGACCAGGCACTGGACGTGCTGCTCCGCGCAGAGGCCGAGCTGTCCAGCCGACACGCGGAACCTGAACGGCCCGAGGACCCAAGGAGACGAATAAGCTGATCCGGTCGCCCGTACGGGCGGCGCACAGACCAAAAAACGCGAAAGCGGCCCCCAGTCGCCAAACTTGGGCCGCTTGCGCTTCTCGATATAACCGGCCCTCGCCAGGGACACCCAGGTGAGCGCCCACAACACAGCCGTTGTTGGTCCGACGGTACCAGGCATACCCGGTCCGAGGCGAGAGACACTATCTCTCACCCGGCCGAGTCAAGTTGTCTGGTGCCGACGGACTGGCAGCGGCGGAGAGGCAAGCCCCCGTTGTCCCGCACCACCGCCAACCCCTATCCACAGGCCGCCCGGGCGACCACGGGGTTCGTGATCAACGCCCGAACCCAACCGCTGTCGCGTGACGAAAACCACGCTGCCCCCGGTCACACGGACTCCGGATTTCCGGCCTCTAGGGGCATGCAGAACCACACCCATGCCCAGATCCGCCCCTGCCCCGCCGTCCAGGCCAGGCCGGTCATGGTGCCCGCCGCCGGATCGGCCGCCGAGGCGGTGACCCGATGACCCGGCGCGCAGGCCGGGGCCGGACGACCCCGATCGGCGACGGCGCCGACGAGGTGCTGTTCGAGGGCGACATCACGGACTATTGGTCGCCGGCTGTCGTGCGGCACTGGGTCCTGCACATTCCGGAGCTGACGCCCACCGCCCGGCACCTGTATCTGATGCTGCGGGCCATGCTGACCTCCAGCCCTCGCGGGCTGCGCCGCATGACCATCGACCAGCTGTGCTACCTGCTGACCGAGCAAGGCGAGAAGCCCGTAGGCAACTCCACCGTCCGCAAGGCGCTCAAGCTGCTCGACGACAAGGGACTCGTCACCAATCCGGACGGCGAGCGGCTGGTCACCTCGACCGGCAAGGGCGGCATCCAGAACACCGCGCGCCGCTACAAGGTCAACGACCTGCCGCCGGACGATTTCACCGGCTGGTCCAACACCTGGCAGAAGCTCGACGCCTACCGCGAGGACTGGCGAGAGGTCCCCGTGGTGCCGCCGACGCACCGCAAGACCGAGGACGGCATCGTGCGCTCGATTTCGAGCGATCGAAGCGAACCGGCCTCGAAGGACAAGTCCCCTGGTGATTTCGTGCGCTCGATTTCGAGCAAGCCCGGCTCGATTTCGAGCGACGCCCGCTCGATGGCGAGCACGGACGAGACGCTGACCAGCGAAAACGGTCCCCTTATTCAGGGTCATGATCAGTTCTCTCTCTCCTCTGCCGAAGCGATGGCCCCACCGGAACCGTCCGTGCCACAGACCGCCGGGACGGGGGAGAGAGAGAAGCCGGCTGCGCCGAAGGACACCCCCGCTCCTGCCACGCCCACTGCATCGGGTGCCCGGGAGATCGGCGATGCCTGGGCTGAGGCTCGGGCCAAGGCCGGCCTGTCGGTGCCGCCCCGGGGCGCCGCCGCCGTCGCGAGGTCGGCTGCCGCGCTGCTGGCCGAGGGCGAGCCGTTCGAGCTCCTGATCGCTGCTGCTGCGGACATGGGCCGCCAGGAGCGGGTGCTGACGAAGCTCGACCAGCACCTGGAGTACTTCGAGCCGCCCGTCGCCGCTGCGGTGCCCAAGCCCCGGGCCGCCGAGCCGTCGTTCTGCGGCGAGTGCGACCTCGGGTGGGTCGACCGGCCCATCCCCAACGACCCACACGGCCGGACCAGGTCGGCGAAGTGCCCGTGCACCCGCGCTGGCCACACGAGCGCGGCCTGACCCCCCGAACACAAAGCGGCGTCCCGGGAGCCATTGGACCGGACCCGGGACGCCGTGCGACCTCAACAGGAGATCACTGTGAGCGTACCTCCGCAGCACTTCGTCGACGACGCCCCGTTCCCCGATGCCGCGCCCTTTGACGACGACCCGGGCCCCGATGAGCATCCGGTGCCCGCCGGGCGGCGCCGCCGCGACCGCCGGGACGACGAGGGCCAAGGCGGCTCCGACGGCTTCGAGCGGGTTCCGCCGCAGGACCTCGCCGCCGAGCAATCCGTCCTGGGCGGCATGCTGCTGTCCAAGGACGCCATCGCCGACGTGGTCGAGGTGCTCAAGCCCGCCGACTACTACCGACCCGCGCACGAGCTCATCCACCAGGCGGTCCTCGACCTCTACGCCCGCGGCGAGCCGGCCGACCCGATCACCGTGGCCGGCGAGCTCACCAAGCGCGGCGAGCTCCAGCGGGTCGGCGGCGCCTCGTACCTCCACACGCTCGTGAACTCGGTGCCCACCGCGGCCAACGCCGGCTACTACGCCGGGATCGTCCACGACCGCGCCGTCCTGCGCCGCCTGGTCGAGTCCGGGCAGCGCATCGCGGGCATGGGCTACACCGCCGAAGGCGACGTCGGCGAGATCGTGGACGCCGCGCAGGCCGAGATCATGGGCATCCGCTCCGGCATCGAGGCCGAGGCCTCGACCACGAAGACCTGGTCCGAGATGGTGGAGGAGGAACTCCTCGCTGAGGAGGCCGGCCCCGTCCCGTTCCTGCCCCTGCCTTACCTCGATCTGGAAGCCGGCCTCCAGATCGAGGGCGGCGACCTGGTCGTCATCGGCGGCCGCCCCGCCATGGGCAAGTCCGTGATGCTGGTCGACATCGCCCGCCACCTCGCCATCGACCACAGCATCAAGACCCTGCTCTACTCCCTGGAGATGACCCACCGCCAGGTCATCCAGCGCATGATCGCCGCCGAGGCACGCATCGCCCTCCACCACATCCGCAACCGGCAGATGACCGACGACGACAAGGAACGCCGCATGCGCGCCATCGCCCGCATCGGCGAACCCCCGCTCCTGGTCGACACCGCCGAAGAAGTCAACGTCGCCCGCCTGCGCTCCCGGCTGCGCGCCCTCCAGTCCCGCGGCGAACTTCCCGGCGCGCTCTTGGTGGACTACCTCCAGCTGCTGGGCACCGACGGCGGCAAGGGCACCAACCGCACGAACGAGGTCGACGAACTCGCCCGCGGCCTGAAGATGCTCGCCAAGGCGTTCGAGATCCCGGTCATCGTCGCCGCCCAGATCGGCCGCTCCTCCGAACAGCGCCAGGACAAGGTGCCCACCATGGCCGACCTGCGTGAATCCGGCGGCATCGAGGCCAACGCGAGCGCGATCCTCCTGCTCCACCGACCCGACTACTACGAGAAGGAATCCCCCCGCGCTGGCGAGGCCGACGCCATCGTCGCCAAGAACCGCATGGGCTCGACCTTCACCGCCACCCTCGCGTTCCAGGGCCACTACTCCCGCTTCGTCGACATGACCCGCGACATGACCTGATCGTTGAACAGGCCCAAGGAGAGCCCTGAGCACCCCTCAGGGCACCTGATGCGCCCGCCCACACCAAACAAGGACGGGCGGGGCCGCGATTGCCCCGCAGAAGACGATCTAGCCGCGACCAGCACCAACGACCAGAGCCAGGATGATGCCTTGAACGAGACTCACACCTCACTGCCGCAGCGCAAGCCCCAGCCCTTCAACACGGCCTGGCCCGAGATCAACGAGCTGCTCACGCTCAAAGCCGGACAGGTGGTCGTGGTCAGCGGCCCCGGCAGCACTGGCAAGTCGTTCTTCACCCACACCATCGCCGCCCGTGCCGCACTGATCTTCGGGCACGGCGCCGGGATCATCAGCGCGGAGAGCGACAGCCACTTCGTCCACCAGCGGCTGATCGCGGCAGAGTGCCTGATCCCCATCCGCGCGCTCACCGGCGCCGGAGCCACCGACCACCACGTCGACCTGCTCAAAGCTGCGTACGACCACATCGCCAGCGCACGGATCCTCACCGCCGGCGACGACGCGGTGCGGCCCGCCCAGCTGCGCGTCCTGCTCAACCGCATGACCTCCGAAGGCTGGACGCCAGGCGTGGTGGTACTCGACTACTACTCCGCCCTCGCCGCCGGAATCCACCCCGACGTCTCGGAGGAGGCCCTGGCCGCCGTCGCCGCCCAGCTGCCCGCCATCGCGGAGGAGTACGGGATCACAATCCTCCTGGCCACCCACCTACAGCACCCGTTCGACGACGACAACCCGAAGGCCGAGAACATCCCGGCCGGAGCCTGGAGCATCGCGGACACCGTCCTCATGCTCCGCAACAACGGCACCGCCCCGCGCCGCCGCATCACCGTCACCGTCGAGAAGTCCGAGGACGGACACACCGGAAAGTCCTGCGACCTGCTCTTCGACGGCTGGTACGGCCGCTTCGCCAGCACCGCCCTCGACGGCGGACCGGGACTCTGACACCGCCCGCTTCAGCGGCCTCGAACGGCTGCCCCACAAGGACGGAAGGACCTCGCGCGTGCGCGTGCGTAGGCCACCCATCAGGGGCCTATGGCCGTCCGGGAGAAGCGCCGCGCCCGGGTTCTGGAGACGGCCCACCGTATACCCACCCCTTCCAGGCCGCGGTCGTCGATCGGCCAGGAAGCAGCGCGAACGCCCGGGCGCAGGGCCTCGCACCCACCGATCCGCGCGGACATCGCTTCGCCGGACGCAGTACCACCTCCTCCGCGAGGACCGGAAGTTGACGGAGCGCGAGCGAGACCTCGGTGGCCGCCGGGGTTCTGCTGCCTCCGTGCGGCGGGTGGCGCTCGCGGCGGCGACCGGGGGCGGGCACGGGCTGAATTCAAACAAAGTATCGAAATCCAGCCATTTCGGGGCGGGGTGATATTCGAGAGCCCTATCTGTCGATTCTAAACACTCGCACCGGTGTTTAAATTGTCAGCCCCTGTTTCTATTCTCCGAATATGGCGAATGGCGTTTTCCACACCGCGTACGGCATCGAGATCAACCTGACGATGCCCGACCTCGACCACCCGGACCGGCCCGGCCTGCTGGAGGAGATCACCACCCCGATCGACCAACGCGACCGAGAGCTCCTGGAGTGCCTCGAACACCACCGCGACGGCGCCTGCCAGGCAGAAGAGGACGGCCGCTCCCCCTGGATGACGATCCGCCGTCGAACGGTCAACGGCTGCACGACCTGGGTGGCCGCCCACTTGCCGGTGCGCCACACCCCCACTGCCGAGGAGAGCGCGAAGCACCAGGCGATGAAGGAGCGGATCGCTCGGGCCGCCGAACGCCACGGCCTGCGCGCCCAGGTCGAGGCCCGCGCGACGGACGGTCGGATCCGCACCGACGTCCTCGTCACCGGAGACGACGGCCGGCGGATCGGCTGGGAGGCCCAGTACTCGCCGATCACCGCAGACACCGTCCGCCGCCGTTCTCGCGCGGCCGCTGAGCATGGGATCGTCCCGCTGTGGGTGACCGACACCGACCGCTCCGCCGTGGTCGAGCGGGCGCCGTGGGCGCGCGTCGACGACTTCAGTTGGAAGGAGATCGCTTCCCCGCTCGCCATGGTGGTGCGCGCCGGGGTGCGGCACCTGCAGCAGTGGAAGTGCCTGCCGAGCAGCGCGCGGCCCTGCCCGGTCAAGGGCAGTTCCTGCGGCCGCTTCCACGCCGAGTGGTTCCTGCCCGCGCTGTGCCTGCCCGCGAAGGCCCCCACCGAGGTTGACCAGCTCGTCGTTGCCAGCGCCGACGGCGAGTTCGTGCCGATGCGCATCCCCAGCCAGCGCGACCCGCGCTCCGTCTCCCGGATGTGGGTGCCAGCGGCCGACCGGGACCGCTGGCACGACATGTTCGGCCCCGACGACGACGAGGACTCCCCAGCCGAACCCGAGAACGGGGAGGCCGGCATCACCTACACCTGCCAGGACCTCGACGCGACCTGCCGCTACGGCGAGGAGACCTTCACCTTCAACGACCCCCGGCCTCGACGCGGCAACTCCGCCGGCACCGGCCTGCACACCTTCGACGAGGTCCCCAAGCGGCTGTTCACGGTGCCCCGGCAGGACCGTCGGCTCGACGCCACCGAGACTCAGCGCCGCGAAGCCGCCCTCGCCTACGGCTGCGAGCCCTGGCAGATCGGCCCGTGCGCCGGTTGCGGGACACCGATCCGCCGCTACGGTGACGCCGGAGTCCACGCCTGCGCGGCCTGCAGGGCAGGGGCCGCCCGACGGTAGGCACTCGGCTGGGCACCGCTGTACCCAGTCAGTTTCACCGTGCTGAAAGCGTCGATCTGCTTACCCGCAGCCGTTCACTGTCAGCTGCTCCGGCCCGAAGGTCCGGACGCAAGGCCATAGCCCATGGAGCTGAAGGAGAGGATGGCGGGCGGCCACCCGGCGGGGATCGGCTGGCATCGCGGCGGACAGCAAGGCACCGCCGCACCTCGGCGAGACCGTGTCGGCTCCGTGAGCGGCCTCGTTGAAGCATCAGGCCCGATTTGCCGCACGGACTCGTCCGGTCGTCTCAGGCCAGTCGCGGGTCAGCGGTAGATGTCCGAGTTCGAGGTGAGCTGATGTCGACTCTTGGTGAAGGCTCTGAGCCTCAGTCCGGTGGTCTTCGCAACGGGTGGATTCACCGCCGCAGTCCCTCGAAGGTTCTGCGGTCCCGTGCCACGGGGCGCTGCAAGTGGTGCGGAAACAGGGTGCTCTGGTACGACCGGCACGACGGCGGCCGGATCCCGCTGGCCCCTGCCAGGTTCCCCGCACACCGGATCCCGCCGCGGTTCCGGTGGAGCGTGGACGTGGGCTTGGCCGCCTCTGGGGCGCTGTTCGGCGACTGTTTCCTGGCGCACCCCGCGATCTGTCCGGCGGTCGAGCACGAGGACCTTCCGCAGGAGATCGAGGACATCGTGCGTGTCCTGGGCCTGCGCATGCGAAAAATGATCCGTTCTGGGGAGTTCGTTCCCGCCGATCCGCCGCTGGACGAGACGGAGGTCGCCGAGCCGGAGCCCGCTGCCGCAGTCGGGGCGGGTGAACGGCACGTGGTCTGCCACGGGCCGGTGCTGCGGATCTGCCCCGGGAGGGTCGAGGACCTGCAGTGCGTCGCCGAGGGAGCGCCCGGGCAACGGTGCGAGCGCGCGGTGTTCAGTTCAGCGGAGGGACGCTGGGTGGAGGTCGACATTCCCGAGGCGAAGGGCCGTTTGGGAAAGGCGATCCTGCTGACGTACCGCGGCAGGATGTGGGTCTGGGAGATCGACCCGCTGGACTTCCGGGATACCACACGGTGGCTCTGGCAGAGGTGTCCCTCCCACGCGTCCGCCGCCGAGATGTACGAACGAGAGCTCGTGGGCTTCTCCACCATCCGCCACCACGGCTTCATCCTGAGGCGCAGGCCCGCCGGCTACGACTACGCCGTCGAACGGCCAGAGAAGTCGGCCGGGGGAACTTCGTCCGAGCGCACCCTGTGTGCGGGCGACGGGTGCCGCAACGGCACCATCATGTCAGTCGACAAGGGATGGCTGTGCTGGCGATGCGCGCCAAAGGCCCGACGGCGTCAGGGCACCTGGGATCGGGCACGGAAAGAGAGGACCCTTCCGCACCCGACCCCGGCAGCCGAGGACTTGGCCGAATGGACTCCGGACCCGCCCACGGTCTTCCTCCCGCACGAGCGCAGCGATGCGGAGCGGCTGGTCTGGGACGGCCTCCACGACGAGAACGCAGACGATCCGCCGTTCTGATCCGCGACGGGCTGCACCCCTCTCAACGACTCCGGTAGGACCCGCTGCCTGGACGGAACGACTCCTGGCGTGGGGCACCACCCCGGGGTGCTGGCCCACCTGACTGGTTGGTGGACTGGTGACTTCGGCAGACCAGGTGTCAGCCTGCGGCCCTGGCTGCTGCCCGCAGGTGCGTGCGCAACCGGCTTCGCAGTCCGCTCAGGCTGGTCTTGGCACCGAGGCGGGCGAGGAACTCGTCCGCACCCCAGACCACCAGGTGGCCCTGGCGAGCCAGGTAGAGACCGACCTGGTCGATGCCGTAGTCGTCGTCGTAATCGAGCAGAAGGTAGCCGACGAGCTGGTAGATCTCATCCCGGCCGAGCCGCTGTGGGCGAGTGGTGGCCTTGCAGTCCAGGAGCAGGCCGTCGAGGATGAAGTCAGCGTCGGCGCCGCCGATATCCGCGCTGCCCGCGAAGACCGGGCCGCAGACGCGGTCTTCGGACGGCAGCGAGCGGAACGCCTTGAACGGTCCTTCGGCGAGTTCCATCTGGCGCCGGAGGTCCTCGACGGCGTACGGCGGGACGTCGGCGCACAGCCGGTCGAGGGTCGTTGTCCCGGTGGCACCCGCCAGCGGGTTGTTCCGGCGAAATTGCCCGCTGCGGAAGACGGCCTCGAAGTGCGCGGCGACGAAGCACAGCTGGCTCAGCCGTTCGTCGTCGGGCACAGCGGGTCGGGCGAGGTGGTCGTCCACCTTTGCCAGCAGCTCCAGCCCAGCAGCGTGCAGGGCCATACGGGCATCGTCCGCGGGTGCTCCCACAAGCCGTTGTCCGAGACCGGCGCTGCGGACGCCCAGTTCGACGGCTTCACCCAGGGGGCGGCCCAGAGACAGCCGCAGCCGGTAGTCGATGGCGTGTCCGAGTGCCGGCCAGTCCGGGTACTGGACGTCGACGGGCTGGATCGGATGCGGCAGGCCAGCGATGCGCCTCTGGTAGTCGGACACCACGGCCCCGCTTCCCGGCAGGTGCTCGGCCATGAACCGAGACAACGGGGACGTCGTGTATTGCAGCTGGCCGGTCAGGCTCAGGTGGATCATCGGAACACCACCGATGGTGCCGTCCCTCTCCTCGATGGCCATCGCTTTCTCGTAGCCGCTCACCCACGAAAGCCCTCGCACGTCGAGCTGGCGGCGGGCCCGGGTGACCGCTACGTAGACGAGCCGCGCCTCGTCCAACCGCATGGGCAGCTGCCGGCCTTCGTCGGTCACCGGCGGCGGTGCGAACCCCTCACCGACGCAAACCGTGCCCCACTCACGGCCCTTCGCCTTGTGCACGGTGGAAACCGTCACCCTGGCGGTCTCCTCCGTGCTCAGCTGCGCGACGGCCCTGAGAATCAGGGGCGCCCCGTAGTCGTCGACCAGTTTGACGATCGCCTTCAAGTCCTGGCCGGCCTTGTCCTGCTCGACGTACTCCTGCACCTCACGCCAGGAGTTGAACAGGAACAGCTCGGGGTGGCTGGTGCGGCGTCCCGCCTGGAGTTCGAGAGCGGCATTCGCGATCCGCTCCAGCGCGCTTCCGCCGCCGGCCAAGGCAACCGGCACCCCGTCGTCCAGGAAACCCAGGACCTCCTTCATCGCGTCCGCGTTGCCGCGGCACAGCACAGCATCGGATTCCCTCAGCGGTCCGACCTGCGAATCGACCGCTCCGGAGCCGGTCAAACGCAGGTCCGACTCCGCGTGCTTGAGCCACCGGTTGGCCTCCTCCGCGACCCGGGGGCCGAAGCGGAACGACTGCGTCAAGTGGAGGTGCTCGGCGGGGAAGCCCGTCATCACGTCCTTCGCCGAACGCCAGCCGTAGATCTGCTGGGCCGGATCGCCGACGCAGATCCGCTGCGCCGGCTGGTTGAGGAAGATTTCCTCCAGCACCGGGTTGGTGTCCTGGGCCTCGTCCAGCAGGATGAAGTCCGCCGGCAGTACCGGCTCGTTCATGGCCCACATCTTCATGTAGAAGTCGTGCTCGAACCGGAGCCGACCATCCAGGGACTGAATGTCCTCCCACGCCTTCACCGCGTACGGCAGCAGCATCCGGGCGGCGAAGTCCTGGCCCTGCATGCTGAGACCGTTCAACCGCTCCATGTGCCGGGCCATCACCTGACGGTCGGTGGTGTAGCAGAAGCGCCGCACCGTGCCCATCACCAGCCGCGCCTGGTGGGCGATTGTGATTTTGGTGCCGCCCACCATCAGGTCGCTCGTGATACCGAGCAGCCGCGCGGTCTGCCTCGCCGGGATCCGCGCGGACGACTCCAGCCGCGGCCCGTAGTTCTTCCCTACCGCCTTGAACGCCAGCGAGTGCGCGGTCCGGCACTCCACGTTCCAGCCGAAACGGCCTCGGGCATCGTCCGCGATGGCCCGGTTGAACGAAATGTACAAGCCACGCTTGCGCGTGGCCGAACCCATCAGCATCAGGGTCGAGGTTTTGCCCGTACCGGCGCCCGCCACCAAGGCCAGATCCCGGCCGGCGACGAACACCTCCCTCGCGGCCTGCTGCTCTTCGGTCGGTTTCATGACCATGTGGTCCTCCTCGGCTGCGGCTTCATGTACCGCGATCACAGAGAATCACCACTTGGAAACTCCCAGTCAAGAAGTGCTCTACAGCGAGGAGCCCTCTCTCCCCCGAGCCCGCCCCGGCCGAGGACCACTGGCAGGGATGCTCCCTACGGCTGTGAACACCGACAGCTCCGGAACAGTCTGCTCAGGAGGGGATACCGGCACCGTCAATTGGCGTGATGCCCAAAGCACCCAATTCAGCGCTTCTCGCATCGCTCGGGCGCCCGTGATCGATGAGTCCATCCGGCCCCTTCGCTCTTCCCCACCCAGCAACGCGCGCCACCTGCCCTGCCGACCAGGCCGGGGACGGGCGGCAACCGCGCACTGATGCGGACCGCGGCCGTGTGGGTGGCTGGGCGCGGCGTGCTCCGCCCCCGCACCCGTGGCCAGCGCCCGGCGGCGCTGGACCCGCCCTCCTGCCGCCTGCCCTGCGCCGCCGGATCCGCCGTCAGGGCCGTGGCCGGCCCGGCCGTCGGCCCGTCGCCGCACCGGCCGGACCGTGGACGGTCCGGCCTGGGCAGTTGCCATCGAGCAGGTGGCCAACGCCCGTGCTGAGCGGAGCCACATGCCGGAGCGGCCTGCACTGAGTACCAGGCCTGCCAGCCACCGAGCGGTTGCCGAGGTCACGACTCACCTGACGACGACCTTGCTGCGCACCTTCACAACCTGAAAAGCGCTGGCCGGGACCGCCCGGTAGCCACATCCGGCATCGGGCCTCAGTGTCAGTAGTGGTAAGGCACGGAGCCCGTAGGCATGGGGGCCCCGACCCCTTGGCCCGGTTCCGGCGGCAGCCGGAATTTTGGCGTAGTGATACCTGCTGGCCCCGGCCAGCAGGGCCAAACCGAGCCGAGCCCGGACTGCGGCAGCGGCACGGGTAGCCAGCCCGCCGGAGGCCACCCTAGACGCAAACCCGCAGGTCAGACCCCTTGCGGTAGCCGCTATGACGAAAGGTGCCGCCGGGCCCGCCGGTACGGGAGCGCCGGTTCTCCCACGCGGCGGGTGTATGAGAGAGCCCCGCCCGCAAGAACCGGTCAAAAACGTGCTCTGACCTGCGAAAACAACCACTTTGTCTCAGGCATTGTTTGGCCCTGGCCAGCAGGGCCAAACACCCGCGACTTTGGCCCTGCTGGCCAGGCCGAACCGGCGGGCTTTATCCACAGGTTCCGGGGCCTACCGTCGGACGCGGCTGGGCGACTCGCCGAGACGTTCGGCCCTAACGGTAGGGCCAAAGCACTATCACCAGTGATAGTGTCCTGGTGACATTGGATCAAGGAACTTGGAGAGTGCCGATGGCCGACAAGCCCAAGCTGGGCTACGGGGAGCAGTTGGTGACCCGGCTCGACGGCCGGGGGAACGTCGTCTACTCGGTGCAGAAGATCTCGGGCCGCACCTTCGCGGAGTCCGACACCACCAAGGGCTACACGACCGACGCCCCGCTGATGATGCTCACCCTCGCCCAGATGGACATCCCGCAGACCTGGATGCGGACGTGGTGCACCCTGGTCGGCTTCCAGCAGATGAGTGGGAAGGCCCCGCGCCGGGCGCCGCTGGGCATGGTGAAGACCACCCACCGCGACATCAGCGCGGCCTCCGGCGTCTCGCGGACCTACGTCGGCGAGTCGCTGCTGTTCTTCAACGAGATCGGCTGGCTGCGGACCGCGCGCCGTTCGGTCTACCAGCTGAACCCGTTCCTCACCTTCGCCGGCTCCAGCGCGGACCAGGAGGCGGCCCAGGACGTGTGGGTCGCGGAGGTGCCCGAGTTTCTGATGCCGGGCCCGGAGTACGCCGCGGCTTGGCGCAAGGAGCGCCGCGAGGACCAGCGGTCGGTGGCCAAGGCCGCGAACGTCGTGTTGCTGGGCTCCAAGGCGGAGAAGAACGAGATGCCGGCGGCCTCGAAGGCGCGGGCCGTCCGGAGCGCCTGAGACGGCGAGGTCCGCTCCGTTGCACCGGAGCGGGCCTAACCTGACATTGGATGCTCAACGTATCAGCTAGCCGGTGGGCGCCCGCGCCCCTGACCGAGGACTCCAGATGACGACCACCCGGTACGTCCCGCCGATCCCCACCACCGAGATGGTGACCATCAGCCGTGAGGCGCTGGCCGTCCTCAGCCTGGTCGAGCTGACCTCGAACAGCCACCGCCTACTCACCACGCTGCTTGCCTACCAGGACCCGGAGACCGGATGCGTCGGCCTCTCCCAGGCCGAGATGGGCACCCTGCTCGGGCTGAGCGCGCCGAGCGTCAACCGGGCCGTGAAGCAGCTGGCGGACAAGAAGCTGGCCTGGCTCCTGGAGCCGGGCGTCTACCAGATCCACCCGCTGCTGACCGGCGGGAAGATGCGGGCCAGCCTGGCCACGGTGCCCCGGATCGACTCCCTCGACCCCGAGCGGTTCGGCGAGCGGCTGCGGCAGCGCTACGAAGGCCAGCTCGCCAACCTCGGCATCAGCGCATAGCTGGCGGGCGACCAGCGACGGCCCGGGCAACCGCCCGGGCCGTCATCGTTGGCCCTGCCAGCAGGGCCAGACCGCTACCACCCGTGATAGCGGTTTGGCCCCACTCGCGGGGCCAAACCGCGCGTTGCCCCAGGTAGGCGGCCAGTTCCGCGCTTTGGCCCTGCCAGCCAGGGCCAAAGCCCTACCACCGGTGATAGCGCTTTGGCCCTGCTGGCAGGGCCAGGCCACAAGGCGTGCGTGGTGGCTCGGCGGCCAGCACCCGCTACCACCAGTGGTAACGGGATTGTCCGGGGAAGAGTGCAAATCGCGAGGGCTCGGGCCTGGCCCACTTCAGGCGGGCGGCCCTGGTACCAGAGGCTTAATTACGCCGTTTTGGAGATTCGAAACAACGGGCCGGCTGCGGTTGGCACCGGTGGCCAGGGCCAAGGCACTACCACTGGTGCTAGCGGTTTGGCCCACCGGACCCATGGCCCCTGCCGGCTGCGAGGCTGGTGATTAGGACCGACCGTCGCAGGCTCTCCCTGCGCTATTCCGCGTCCGCCTCCCATGCCCGCCCAGTCCAGCGGGCGCCGACTGCTGCCGGTCGAGCAAGGCGCCGACTCCCGCCAGCCGCCCGGCGAGACGCGGTGCGGGCGCGGACGCCGGCCGGCGTCCGCACTGGCCGGCGGCCTGATCTTCTCCGACGCTGCGCCGAGCTGTGCCGGGCACCTGTGGACCGCCACGGTCGAACGAGCCGTGCTGGCGGCCACGTTAAGCCGTCTGCCCGCACTGCCCTGTACCTGGGGAATTCCGAAGTCCGGGCGCCATGACGGGCCGGCGTGGCAGGATGGCGTCGTCACTTTGAGGGAGGGATCTGTGACGCTGCGCCAGGATGAGTGGGGGATGCTGGAGGCCGTCGTCGCCCAGGGCCCGGGTTGGGTGACCGGGGACCTGCCTCTGGAGCGCCGTGTCGCGGCGCACGGGATCGTCCGCCGGCTCGTGGGGGCGGCGCTGTGCGAGCTCGCCAGCCCTGAGGAGCTCGACGCGCTTGCCGCCGGTGCAAACCGTCCGGCGTGGGCGGTCCGGTCCACCGAGCTGGGACAGGAGCTCCTGCGCTACCGGGCCCTGCGGGAACGCCCGATGAAGCCGCCCGTCGCGGCAACGACGGGCGGCGGGCTGGACACGACGATCAGTGTGCGCGGCACCGACCTGTCCTTGCTCCATACCGTGTGCGGGGACGCCGCGACCGGCGCCCTCCCCGGTGTGGACGCTGCGGCGCTGGGCGCGGCGATCGCCAGAGCGCGTCCGGTGGATGGCTCGCGCCGGCACACCGTGGACGTGACCAGGGCCGAACTCGCGACGATCCTGCGGGTGCTGTACCTGGAGTCGTTGAGCGGCGACGCCACGGGCTACCACCATGTTCTGCGTTCCTCATCCCTGGCCGATGTGCTCCGGCCCGATCCGGTCCGCCCGGCGGCGCCGCTGGTGCGGGCTTGCACCGCCGCCGGCCCCTCGGCGAAGGCCCGCTGAACCCGGCCGGAGCGTTCGCGCCGACGGGCACGAAGACCGGTTCCCTGTAGATGCCGACCGACGCAGCTGTCGGCTTCCGGCCGGAAGGAGAAGCAATGGAATCCACGATCGGCTGGATCCTCCTGGCTGCTCTGGCCACAGGCGCTCTGGCGCTTTGGCTGCGACACCGCTACCCCGGGGACTGGCGATACGCCCTGAGCACCCGGTACGCCGGCGAGCGCCGCGACCTGGACGCCGCCCGCGGCAAGCGAACGGGCTGCACCGCACGGCGGAGCGCGAGCTCGCGGCAGCCCGCTCCGCAGTCACAACAGCCGAGCAGGCCCACCGCAGCCGCATCCGCCAGGCCCAGGCACACCTGGACTGGCTCCGATCGCCCGGGCGAGGAATCCTGCGTTCCTCCATCGGCAACGCTCTGCACCTGTACGAGCATGTGCTGGTGGCACAGGTGGACGGCCGAAACGTCGACTACCCGCTGCACGAAATCTCGATCATGGACGAGTACTCGGGCAAGACCGGCCACGTCTACATCTCCCTCCCGGACCGCAGACGGCAGATGCTGTCCGTCCCCCTGGACGACGAAACCCCGGAGACCGAGCTGCGCCGATTCGTCGTGGCGGTCTTCAACGCTGCCGCCGACGAGAAGGCGGCCCAGGCCGAGCGGCAGGCGCTCGTGCCGAAGGCCGAGGCAGAGCTGCGGCAGACAACTGCCGACATAGCTGACCGCGAGCAGGCGGAGGAGCGCCTGGCCGTAGTGAAAGCCCGCCAGAAGTCGGACACGCGCATCCCACGGGCACGCCGCGACCTCGACGCAGCTTTCGACCGGTGGGAGCAGCTCACCGGCCGTCGGCCGCGATAGGCCGGGCGATCGTACGGTCCAAGGCAGAGCTGCCATCGGCAACGCTCCTGGCCTGGGCGACCGAGGACGGCGACAGGGCACCGAATCAGATGGTGCACTGCTCTGATCTCCCGGCGGTACCCGGGTCCACCTACCAGATCTGGTAGGTGGACCCGGGTACCGCCGGGAGCCTGGGACACTGGTACCGGTCCCGCACGCACGAGACGCCCGGAGGACACGGTGAGCGCAGCCCCCCTGCACGGCCACCACGACGGCCAGCAGCCCATCCCGCGTACCCAGGACGCCGTCGCCGCCGCGCTCCCGCCGGCGCAGCGGATGGAGTTCTACCGGGAGATGGGTGAGGCCGACGTCGAAACGATTGGCGGCGTGTTGAAGCGGTGGTGGCTGCGTGCGGAGCTCTACCGCGACCCGGAAGGTGACCGTATCCACGCTGCCGTTCAGGCCGGCACCGCCCCCGGCACCTCCGCCTCCGCAGTTCTGCGTCGGCTCGGGGCCCTGTGAGCGATTTCAGCGAGTTCCCGGACGACGAGGACGACCCGATCACCCTCTCCCCGGTCGTCGAGGAGTTCCTCGGCGACCCGGGTACGCCGGCCGAGGTGTTCTCCGCCGTGGTGGCGTTCTTGGTCGATCTGCGCGAGAACGCCTTTCCGCACCTGAGCATGCCGGTCCCCGGACGGCTCGGCATGCACTCCGCACCGCTTCGCCGGGATCTCGGGCTGGTGGAGTACGTGGTGAACGAAGGATCGGACCCGCCGCGGATCTACGTCTCGCGGATCCTGCGAGCGGACTGAGCGGCAGGCCCGCCCCTGAAGGGGGCGGGCCTGCTCGTTATGGCTGTGCGAGGTGGGGTTGCCGGGCGATGACCAGGGCTATTCGTTGGCGAGGAGCTGCTGGAAGAGCGTGCAGTCCACGGCGTGCCACTCGCGGACCAGGATTTCGGAGCCCTCGCGGATGACCTCGAAGTGCCAGGGATAGCAGTCGTTGCATGGCCAGATCTCGTACGGTGTGCCGTTGTCTTCGAACGCCGGCAGGTCGATCGAGCCGACGGGTGCTGTGTTGACGATCTTGCGCGTTTGGGGCGAGGCCATGGTGTCCTCACTCGGGTCTGCCAGTGGCAGCTGGGGCTCGGGAGTTTTGGCGGCCGATGTTCAGTCGGCACGAGAGGCGGGAGGCCGGTTCACTGCTGTCCTGGTGGCAGGTCGAGGGTGATCTCGCAGTCCGGTGAGATGAGGGTGACGGTTCGCGCGCCGCCGCCGATGGCTTGGTCGATCTTCTTGATCTGAGCCCAGGTGAAGCCCTGGCGGCGGTAGCGGTTGCGCTGCCTGGGCGTCATGTAGCGGATGTCGTCCTTGCTGGCGGTCGTCATTCCGGGGTGCCAGGCCGCCGCTGGGCTGCTGGTCATTTTGCTCATCGGAACCCCTTCTGCCTGTGAGGCCGGACTGCGTGGAGGTTGGTGCTATCGCGCTGCGGTTCTGCCGGTCGGTGACGAGGGCGCGTCAGCGGGCGCGGACTGGGTCGGGTCCGTCGAGCCGGCGCGCGGGGGAGGGATAGTGGAGCTCCTGGCCGGCTGGGGAAGCGGGCCTTTGCCCGGTCCGGGACGCTCGTGGGGCGCCGCCAGCGGCGCTGGCGGCCCTGCTCCTCCGGGCGGAAGGTTATGTCCACCGGCAGTTACTTCGGGCGGATGCCTTCGGCGAACTCCTCAAGGATCTCTTCGATCTTTTCTCTGAGGCTCGGAAATAATTCGGTGAATTGCTGGCCGCGATTGGCCTGGATCACCCGAAGTGCCCGGCCTGTCAGCTGGGAAAGCTCCTCAAGATGACTGAAAGAGCGGCGTACGGGCTCAGGTGCCCGGAGGTTGATATCCGCTTCGTGGCAGGAGAGGTTTCCTTGCCATTCGGACAGGGCTTCACCGATGGAGGTCAGCCTATTTTGGCCGATGTAGTCCGATGTTTTCGGAAGGTGTTTCATCATCTTTCTGGTCCCGCTGTAGATGGACCGGTAAGTCTCCCAGGCGTCTTCTCGGGTGTTTTTATGGGTATGGATCTCCGCATTTACAATGCCAGCCTGAATGACAACGTCCGCGTCGGATCCGGACACGTCGTTGGTGACGGATCCAACCGTTGGAGAGTCGGCGGCAGTGGGTGGCGGTGCTGTCGTGGCCCGGAAGTCGTCGAGCGCACATTGAAGACTTCCCCGAATCGCCGACAGGGAGGTCAACGGCCCAGGCGTGTGATCCTGTGCGATCCCCGGGTCGGTGTCACGCGGCACGTATCCCAGTCTCCGCTGGCGCGGGGCGCCGTATGTGAATTCCTCCCGGCCTGGGGCAGGAGGTGGTTCTCGGCTGTGCAGGTCGGTGATCGTGGATATCGCAGTCTCCAGCTCAGCCTGTAGACGTTCGAAGGAATCGGATGTACTTCGGGGTGAGAAGAGTGCGATATCGGCCTCGCGCGCCTGCAGTGCCTCCTGGCATTTGGAAAGACGGATGACGATGGGCATGGCCTCTCGCATTTTCAGAGCCCGCGGGGTGCTGTCCTCCGGGATGCTCCTGACAGCCTGCACGGTCGCTTCGTAGATCCCCCGGTAGAGATCCTTCATCTCTTCGGACATCGGTCCGCTTACCTCCCACCCAGTACGCGGTGCTGCCGGGTGGTGACGAGGTTGCGCCAGCGGGCGCGGACGGCCTGGTCGCCGTCGAGCCAGCGGGCGGGGGAGGGGTGCGGGAGGTTCCTGTCGGCCATGAACGCTGCGATGTCGGTGTAGTAGGCGTAGTCGCGGTCGCGGGTGAGCTGGTCGAGGTCGCGGATCGCGGTGTCGAGCGCGTCGCCGTCGTCGAGGACGGCGTGGTGGAAGCAGAGGGCGAGGGCGAGGGTGGTGCTGGCAGCGCGTACGCCTGAGGTGTGGACCTCAGCGTCGAGGACGCTTGCGCGGTCGAGGAACTCCTGGCCGCCCGTGCCGGCGTCGCGCACGAGCGCGGCGATGCGGGTGGTGAGGGCGGTGGCGCGCAGGTCCAGGCCTGCGAGGAACTGGTCGGCGAGCTGGAGGTCGTCGTCGGCCTGCTCGGGGTCGGTGAAGGCATGGACGAAGGCGAGCTGGGCCTGGGAGGTGGCGCGCTCGCCCGCGACGGCGTGCTGCTCGGCGTCGGTGCGCGCGGCCTCGTAGGCGGCGGCAGCCTCCTCCATTTCGGCGTGGACCCACCACAGGTCGCCGAGGACGCGGTGCTGGCGTCCGGCCCAGCCGAGGCTCTGGGCGGTGGCGAGGGCGGTGGGGAAGTCGGCGTCGAGGCGGGCGAGGTGGGCAAGCCCACGGCGGGCTGCGGGGGCGAGGCGGGTGGTGCCGGCGGCGACCTTCTGCATGCCCCGGCGGGACGCGCCGGTGCGGCCGAGGTCGCGGTGGGCCTTGGCCCGGTAGTAGCGGGCCAGGTCGGTCAGGTCTTCGGGCAGCAGACGGCTGTCGAGGACGCGGGTGAGGCGGTCGGCGGTGCGGGTTCGGTGCTCGCGCTGGCGGGCGGCGAGCGTGCTGAGGGTCTCCACCAGGGCGTCGGCCGGGGTCTCCAGCACGGCGGCACCGGGAGACCCACCTGCGGTGGCCTGCCTGACCGGATCGGCAGAGACGGGCGGGGCGAGGGGCTCCCAGATCGAGTCGGCCACGTAGGCCCAGGCGGCGTCGGCGAGCCAGCCGAGATCGAGGCGGTGGTCGCGGGCCAGACGCAGCCCCTGGCGCAGGCAGCCGACCAGCAGACTGCGGCCGCCAGCGCCAGCGCCAGCGCTGGCCCACTGGATGCCGAGGGCGGTATGGGCACGGTCGGCGGCACGCTGCCAGTCCTGGTCGGACCAGCGGTCGTCGGTGCGGTCGTCGGCGCCCCGCAGGGTGGAGCGGACCAGGGCGTGCAGGTGGTAGGGCCACAGCGCGGCCGGGTCCTCGTGCACGAAGGGCCGCTCCAGCAGACGCAGGGCGGGGGCGTCGTGGTTCATGCCGGCGGCGGCGGTGGCGAGGGGGAGGTCGAAGGCGTCGAGCAGCGACACGGCGCGCAGGACGTGGCGTTCGTCGCCGGTCAGGTCCTGGAGGGTGCGGGCGACGAGGGCGGGGAAGTCGGCCTCGAAGTCGTCGGCGGCCGGGGGACGGGTGCGGCGGATCTCCAGGAAGCGCAGGGCGGAGAGGTCGAGGTACAGCGGCAGGCCGTGGGAGCGGCGGGCGATGACGGCGCGCAGGGGGGCGGGGATGAGGGGCTGGCCGCCGCTGGTGAGGCGGTGGGCGAGGTAGTCCTCGCAGTCCTCGGGGGAGAAGTCGCCGATCAGAAGCTGCCGCGGCCCGGCGGCCGGTGCCGGGGTGCGGGCGGCGGGCAGCAACGGGCTGGAGGCGGGGGCGAGGCCGGGCCAGGCGGCGGGGCCGGTGTAGTCGAGCTGGCCCTGCAGCGCAGGGTCGGCCCACTGCAGGCGGGAGCGGCCGGTGATTACGAACAGGGCGTTGGGCAGGAGCCAGACGACGCGCTGGACGAGGCGTTCGAGGTCGCGGTGGGTACGGTCGCCGACGTCCTCGAAGCCATCCAGCAGGACCACCGGCACCACGGCGTGCTTGGCGGGCAGGCGGGCGATCTCCCACGCCAGCAGGTGCGGGTAGAAGGACAGCGCCTCCACGTCCGGCTCGGCCTCCAGCAGGTCCGCCAGCCGCAGGCAGCCGGCGAGCGCTCGGGCCTTCTCGTGTCGCTGGCGCAGCGCGGTGACCAGGGCGGCGGCGACCTGGCCGGCGGCGGAGCCGACCATGCCGGGTAGGGCGAGCTGCTGGGCGGCCTCGCCGACGGCGCCCTTGATCTGGCCGGGCAGGGCCTCGCCCGCCATCGCGGCCAGGCCGCGGCGGCGCAGGTACTCCTCCAGCGGCTCGCCCGGGTGGACGGTGTCCCAGTAGCGGCGCAGCGCGATATCGAAGGCGGGGAGGCCGCGGCCGACGTGGCGGGCGAGTGCGAGGCGCAGGGTGAGGACGAGCTGTTCGATGTCGGTGCCGGCGGAGCGGGCGAGATCGGCGCGTACCGGCAGGAGGCGGGGGCTGGCGGGCCAGGCGGGTTCCCCCCACTGGGCGGGGCGTTGGGCGGCGTCGGTGAGGGCCGTTTCCAGCTTGCGGGAGAGTGTGGTCTTGCCGATGCCGCCGACGCCGTGGAAGACCAGCACGTTGTGTCGGGGGGCTTCCAGGTCCTGGACGTCGAAGCCCGGTGCGGCGATGTGGGCGAGGTGTTCGGTGAGTGTGCCGGAGATGGCCCCCCACTGGGCCTCGCGGTTGGTGAACGTCTCCTGGGAGTTCAGCTCGCGGCTGTTCGAGCCGAACAGCGCCCTCAGGTCCCCCGCCACCGATGACTCCCCTTCGTAAAGATCTGACTGGGCATCAACCTACGCCTGATCGTGGCAGGCCGGCACCGGCGGCGGGACCGCCGCCGTGATCGTCTAACCGGATCCGGTTCGGTGCCGGACGGGGCGTGGCCGCGGGCGTGCCGTACACCGGACGTTCCTTGGCTTCCGGTGTCCGGCTTCCGGCTGTCGGACCGGGGCAAGGGGCCAGGCGCGGGGGGCGGCGTGTGAGACTTGCAACCGCAATCTCTGTCACTATCCAGGCGGTGTCCCGTGCACGATCCCCGTCCCGAGGACGGCCCCGGCGAGATCCCCGGTGAGCTGGCTGCGGCCGATCCGTGGGAGCGGGCGGAGCGGGCTGTCCGTGCGGTGGTGGGCTGGTACACCTGGGGCATCCATGACCTGTGCCGCTCGGCCGTGGAAGGTGCCGGCCCGGCGGCCCTGGACGTCATGATGGCTGCCCGGCGGCAGGCTGCGGCCGATCTCCAGCGGTTGAAGGACGGCGTGGACGCCGGGGAGGCCGCGCACTTGGCCGCCTACTACGTGGCGGTCATGCGGGAGTTGACCGAAGGCTAGGCGGCCTTGGCCACGACTGCGGGCAGTGGTCCGACGGGCGGTGTGGCCAGCGGTAGCGGCGGCTTCGGGAAAAGAGGCCGGGCCAGTGCCGCGATCTGTTCCAGCTCTCGGAGGTGCTGTGGAAGGGCTCGGCGTACCTTCGTCTGGGCCGTGAGGAAGTGCCGTGCCTCCGTCTCGGTGTAGGGACGGGTCCGTTCGGTGGCGAGCGCCCAACCGGGCGGCCCGGCGGTCACGCCCCGGCGCCATAACGGACGTCCATCGCGGCCCATCACCACCAGGTCGTCCACGGCGTGGGACAGCACGGCTTTCTCGACCACATCGGCCACCGCTTCAAAGCACCGGTCGTGCCCGACCGCCGTCGTGAAGCGTGCCGGGAGACCGTCACGCTGGGCGTCCGCGTAGCGGTTGGCGGTGCCCTGTCGGCTGTCGGAGGCGCGTACCGCCAGGGCCAGCACCTGAACGCGGTACCCGGCCCGGTGGAAGGCCTCGGCTTGGTCCAGGACCTCCCGGACGTTTCCCGGCGCGGTCTCGACCACCAGGTCGGCCCGCCGCTCGCGCAGATATTCGTGTGCCATGGCCATCCAGGCCTTGTAGTCCGCGCGGATCGCGGCTCCTGCCTCGCGCGCGTTGCCTCGTAGCAGGTCGAAGTAGTCAGGATGCAGCATCTTGAGGTCGTCGCCCACGAGGTGGACCGTGCCTGGGCGCATCGCGCGCCGCACCATGCGTGCGGCCCGGCTCTTGCCCGCGCCGGGCTGGCCGACGACGAACACCGCCACCGGGCGTTCCTGGGTGACGGCGCCACTCAGGAGCAGCGGCACGATGTCGAGGTCGAAGATCTTCCGGTGCTCGGCAGGCGAGAGCCGGTGGAAGTCGACGCCCGGCGGGCGTCGTAGGGCCTGGGCGATCCGGCGCACCGGCTCGGCCAGAGCGGCCGCCCGCCGGGCGTCGCGGGCCACCGCCAGCACATGGTCGGCCGGAAGTCGCCCCTCGGCGAGCACCAGAGCCCGTTCGGCCCGGGACAGCTCACGCTGGAAGCCCGCGCTCTCCGCCGCATCCCACCACCGGGCCCGCTCAGCCTCCACGGCCCGCGCCGCACCTGGCGGCCTCTGCCAGGCGCGGCCGATGAACTCGTTGCTGTACAGCGGGACCAGACCGCGCCGCACCACGGTGACGCGGTCGGCCACCATCTCCTCCTCGACGACCCGCAGGGTCGCCACGAGGGCAGCCGCACAAGCGTCGTGGTTCTCCCAGGACACATACCGGCCCGCACCGGCCTCCAGAGCCTGCTGGGTGTAGCGGGTGAGAACGCCGAGCTGGCTCCACGCCGGAGCGCAGGCCAGCGCCACCACCTCGACCCGGTATCCGGCCGCGCGGTACGCCAGCATCTGCCGCCGGGCTATGTCGGTGTCCGCGAGTGCGGTCTCGACCAGGGCGTCCAGGCGGCGCTCGCGCACGTGGGATTCGACGGCGGCCTGCCAGCGGCGGGTGTCCTCCCGCACGCCCGCCCCCGCCGAGCGCACGTCCTCGCCGAGCAGGACCGGGTAGTCCCGGTGGGCGCTCTTGTAGAGGTCTGCGCCGATGCGCACCGCGCCGCCGCGCAGATCGAGCACCGCCATCAGCAGGTCGCCGAGGGTGGATTTGCCGCTGCCGGGAGGGCCAGCCACCAGCAGGACCACCGGGCGCTCCTGGGGAACTGCTCCATGCGTCCAGGCCGGGACGATCAGCCGTTCCAGGACATAGCGGTGCTCCTCCTCGGACAGCGCGTCCCCTGCCACCTGGTCCCCTCCCTCTGCGCTGGCCGGTCAGGTCCGGTCGTATGCCGCCAGCGCCAGCACGAGTGCCTGGCGCAGCGTGTCCTCGTCCGTGATGTCGATGCTCACCCGGTACTCCCGGTGGCCGGTGTGCACCGCGAAGGCATCCGGCGCGAGGTTTCGCAGCGCCGGTTCCTTGTCGTAGTTCAGCCGGAGGTTGATCCGCCCGGTCTCCGCCCACACGTACGCGAAGCCGCCGTACTGGCTGCCGACCTTGCGCAGCCGCAGGTAGGCCGAGTAGTCCAGCTGGTCCTGCGGCTCCGCGTTACGGCGCCTGATCCCGAAGACCTCCGCGTTCTCCCACGAGCACGCCTCGCGCAGGAACGCGACGAAGTGCGCGGCAGCGGGGTTCTTGGCGAGCAGGGCCGTTACTGCGGCCTGCCCCTCGTCGGCGACGCCAGGCACCGCCTGACCAAGGCGCCATGGCCCAGGCGTCATCTGGCTGGCCTGCTCCTTCACGAACGCCCCGGCGCTGGAGACGGTGCTTCCCGCCGCAGCGATGAGACTGCGCACCAGCTCGGAGGCGTCAAGCTCCTCCGGAGTCCCCTCGAACTCGATGTACCGGACCTTCATCTCGGATCCCCTCCCACGCCCAGAATAAGCTGAACCCTAGAACCTGAGCTAACTACCCGTCAAACCGGGTAAGTAGCGGAAGTTATATAACTTCACTGTAGTTGGAGCAGAGCTACCCCCTGCTAGGGGAAGCTGGCTCCTGCCTGCTGGAGTCCTTGGCCCGACGCCCTGACCGCAACTCTCACGAACCCGCTCCCCTCGACCTCGACCCTGCCGGCTGCTCCTCGCCCAGCAGTGCCACCGCCGGCTGGCGGGCCTACCGGGGCTGTCGAAGGTCTAGTCACCCTTCACGCCGCGCAGCCAGCCGTGCAGCGCTGCCAATTCCTGCGCCTCGTCGGGCGGGCAGGCCCCAGCGACGCGGGCGGGGGTCATCTGCGGTTGCCAGCAGTGAGCGCGGCGAGCAGGCGGCCGCGGGTGCAGTCATCCCGTTCGCGTGATGCACGGACCCCTCGTCAACGATTCGCGCTGCCTCGACCCGTTGATGTGCGTTTGAAATGTGCGATCCAGAGGTGACTTTCATGCTAGAGTGTGTGATGGAGGTGGAGCTGTGAGTGAGGACCTGTTTGCGTCGATCGACGCGCTGCTGGCCCGGCCCCGGCCGGTGGAGGATTTGCCGGTGCCCGCGGAGCGGGAGCGGCTGCGCAAGCTGGGCGACTACACCCAGGAAGAACTCGCCGCGGCACTGAAGACGCGGCGGGAGACGATCGTGCGGTGGGAGGCCGGGACGACAGAGCCCCGCCCGCCGAAGCGCGAGGTGTACATCCGGTTCCTCGCCACGCTGGCGCTCCAGCACGGCACGGTCGAGCCCACCGAGTGGCTGCGCCGCGCACAGGCCGCCGGCCTCGTGCGCGCCGAGGGCGACACGGCGGCCGCCCCGGCTGAAGCCCCCGCACCCGCCCCGGAGCCTGTCTCCATTCCGGCCGCCCCGGCGCCGGAGGCTTTCGAGGCCGCCCCGGTGGCCGAGCAGCCGGCCCCGGCCGCGCAGGTGGTGATGCTGGACCAGAACCCGGACGGCTCGCTGCTGATGGCCGCCCCCGCGCCGTGCGTGCAGTGCGGGCAGCCGTCGGTCTACCGGGCGCAGGGGCACCCGATGCACCTGGGCGGGTTCTGCCGTCCCGTCGCCGTCCCGGCCGCCCCGCAGCAGCCCGCCCCCGTCGCCCCCGTCGCCCCGGCCGCCGCGGTGGCGCCGCAGTCGGCGGCCTCGGTCGCTCCGGTCGCTGCGCCCCGCCAGGACGCCCCCGCGACCGGCCCGGCGGCCGCGCCCCGGCGTGCGTCGTCGTCGCGGCCGGCGGCGTCTTCACGCTCGCGCAAGGCCCCGGCGAAGAAGCCGGCAGCCGAGGACGGGCCGACGGACTGGGAGCAGGCTGCGGCCGCCAGGTTTCCGGCCGGGCCGCTGGCGGTGCTGGACGTCGCCCGGGACGGCCGGTCCCTGGTGGCCTACCTCGCGGACGGCACCGAGGCGGCAACTGCGCCGTCCGGGCGCATGCTCGCCGACGTGGTCGAGTGGGCGCTTGCGGTGAAGCTCGGCTCGCCGCGCCTGCACCGGCACGGCAAGGACGGTGACGCCCTGGTCGTCCTCACCGACGCCGCGCTCGCCGAGCTCGGCCTGCCCCCGCTCGGGCGCGACGAGAAGAAGGAGTTCGTCCCGCGGCTCGGGCAGCTGCCGAAGACCCACAAGGCCGTCAGGCAGATCGAGAAGGCCGGCTGGCTCCTCACCCAGCGCGGCCTCGGCCCCTGGGCACGGATCTACCGCACCCCCGAGGACGGCAAGCGCCAGTGCGTCCAGCTGTGCATCCCCGCCTGGGGCGCCCTCGCCTCCGGCGGCTGGCAGATCCCCGACAGCCTCGACACCCCGGACCTCGCCCGCCTGCTCGGCACCTACGCCACCCGCGTCCTCACCCCCCGCGGCTCCACCGCCGTCTCCGGCCTCGAACTCGTCACCGCACTGCGCCCGCCCACCCGCGCGGTGCGCACCGAGGCCGGCTGGACGTCCGGTCCGGTGGAGGGCTCCCGGCCGAAGGATGCCTTCGACCCGGCGCCACCGGAGGTCCCGGACGTGCACCCGCTCGCCCAGGACCGCGGCCCCGGGCAGGAGCTGGCGACCGAGGCGTGGGACTGGCACCGCCCGCTCACCGGCCAGGAACAGACTGCGCCGTTCGCCGTCGGACTCGACGTCAACATGGCCTTCCTCGCCGCCGCCGGCCGCCTCACCCTGCCACTGTCAGGCCCGGTACACGAGCTCGCCCCCACCTTCGACAAGAAGATCCCCGGCTCCTGGCTGGCCGACCTCTCCCACGTCGACACCGACCCGCTCCTCCCCAGCCCGTTCACCGCCGACGGCTCCCGCCCGACCGGACCGGCCTGGTACTCCACGGTGAAGCTGGCCTACGCCATCGAACTCGGCGCCACCGTGCAGCCGCTGGAGGGCTGGCTGCGCCACGAGCACGGCCCCTACCTCGACCCCTGGCACAAGCGCCTGCGACAGGCCTACATCGACACCATGACCGCCCTCGGCGTCCCGCTCGACCTCGCCGACACCGACCCGCTCGCCTTCCTCGACGCGATGGCCGCCCTCAAGACCACCGGCGACCCGGCCGAACTCGCAGTCCTCACCGCGATCAAACAGACCGCGAAGGGCACCATCGGCAAGATGCGCGAACGCCCCCGCGGCCACGGCTACAAGCCCGGCGAACGCTGGGCCGCCCTGGAACGGCCCACCTGGGACCCGCTCATGCGTGCCCTGGTCATCGACACCGCCACCGTCAACCTGCACCGCAAGCTCCGTAAGATGGCCGCCGACACCGGCCGGCACGCCATCGCCGTCCTCTCCGACTGCGCCGTCTTCATCGCCAACGGCCCCGGCGCACTCGACGTCCTCACCCGACCCGACGGCACCCTCACCACCTCGCTGCGCCTCGGGGTGTCGCCGGGGATGGTGAAGTTCGAGGGCTCCCGGCCGATGGCCGAGATCGCCGAGCTGCTCGCCGATGACGCGAACCCGGCCCGGCACATCAAGACCGGTGGCGTCGTCTCCGCCGACGAGTAGTTCCCCCGCGGCCCGCCGGTACCCGCCCGGCGGGCCGCCCACCCATGACCACCAGTGGCGGCCGCCGACGTCTGCGGCCCGGGAAGGAGAGCAGCGTGAGCCGGGAGATCGACGAGGGCCTGGAGCGGGCCGAGCGCACCAAGCCGATCCCGCAGTCCGTCCCTGCCCGGATGCGCTTCCTGCTCAAGGGTGCCAAGGGCTCCACCAAGAAGCTCGCCCAGGACCTCGGTGTCTCCCAGCGCACCGTGCAGCGCTGGCTCAAGGGCCAGGGCACCCCGAAGCCGGCCGCCGCCAAGGCCATCGAGCAGAAGGTGCGCGCAACCTGGCAGCCGCGGGTCAAGCAGCGGGTGCGCCGCGACGCCGAGAAGAACGGCTTCATGCTCCACATCCAGGCGACCTTCGGCTACAGCGCGGCCGGCGGCTCGACCGACGACCCGCGCGAGCGCATGATCACCCAGAAGATGCCCGGCTCGGTTGCCCAGCGGCTGTATGCGGCCCGCGACGCCGGAGCCAGCCAGGACGAGCAGGAGCGGATCCTCGCCGAAGGCCTGCGCGAGCACTACTTCAGGGACAACGGGCACCGCGCTCGCGGCCTCGACGTCGAGCTGAACGACATCGCGTGGATGGACGTCGAGCTCTAGCACCACCCCGTAGGCGGCCCGTGTCGCCGATAAACCCCAATCCCGGCCGCCGAAAAGGGCGGCCGGGACCTTTCTTATGACCAGCCGAACCGAAACTCACGGAGGCACATCCATGGAATCCCCCGACCACGGAGAGCACGAAGAGCAGGGGGTTCCACCTGCTGGTGCGCCGCGACCAGGTAGATGCGCGGACACCTCGCGCATCTACTGGACCTGGGGCGCGGGCACCACTACGGGCCGCCGCGACGATGGCCAGGACCAGGCAAGGCAGCGCTCACCGTGCTGCTGATCGGCCCGCACCAGTAGCCGTGGGCTCTGCGAAGATCGTCAGGTGGCGCGCACCGCACTCCATTGCCCGTGGTGCGCGCCCAACCGGGCCCGGACCGGCACAAGCGCCGCCAGACCGGTCCGGGCCCGGTTGGGCGGCCCTGCCGCTCGGCCTCTGTCCGCCGACAGGCCTCTCCAAGATCAGTCTCAGGGGCAGGCGACCCCGCCCCCAAGACCTGCACCGGGCCGGGTCGTCGCTACACCACCCACCGGTGCCCGTCGGACCCGAGATGCACAGTCCGGGCCATCGGCGGCGGGCACCCCGCAGCCGGCCTGGGACACGGCTGAGACACCCCCGGGGATGCCGCCTGGCGTGGGCCCTGCATAGGCGGGAACTATTCGGCACTCAGAACCACTGGCAGAGGGATCCGTCGGTCCACCCACTGCCCCAGCAGGTTCCGACCCATAAGATAGATGCCCTGCTCATGAGCGAACTTCTCGGCGTAGCGTGTGAAGCGGCCGTTGGTAACCACGACGGCAACGTCCGCTCCATGTACTGACCAGGCTGTCCCGTTCACCTGGTACAGCACCGGCGCTCCAACCGAGCCTTGACCGTGGCGGAAGTGCTTAGCCTGAATGACCCAGCGCCGTTCCTCGATGTCGAGAGCGATGACATCGGCCGCTCGGTCGTTGGCTTGACCCCCGGCCTGGACGACGCGGAAGCCGTCCCGCTTCAAGAGAGCGGCAAGGGCGTTCTCGAAGTTGCGGAAGTGCATGACGTCGATCACTTGAAGCCGAGCGGGCGCAGGATCCGTCTGGCGGCTTGGGTCATGGCGGCGTGCGTCGCTCTCGTCTGCCGCCACCGCGTCGTTGATCCTCGGCGCAGGTATGTAACTCGGGTCCGGGCCATAGCCCGGTTGCGGGATGACGAGCGTCTTGGGGGTACCCCGGCCGCACATATACACGTCGCTGTAGTCGAACCTCTCGAAGTCTCGCTCGTGGGTGCGCACCAGCGTTTCGTAGAGCCCAGTGGCGTCCCACTCCGACTCGACCTGGAAGACGCGGCGGCGGTGCCGGGTGGCCTCGATGATGTAGTACAGATCCTCACCCCCGACGTAGATCCGATCCACTCGCTCCGTGGTCCGGGTAAAGGTGAGCCGGAGCGGAGTGACGTCTGCTTCTTGCACCAGATTTGGGGTCAACAGGTTGAGCCTGGTCGACGCGTCGTACAGCAGCGTGGACCGATACCGCGCGAGGCTCCCCAGCCCATAGATGTCATCCTCCGGCGCGTCCTGTGTCCCCATGCTGCGTCAGATTACTGACCGGGCAGTGCTTGAGTGACCCAACGGACGCTGAGCGGTCGAGGTTCTATGGCAGCGAACGGTCGCGCCTGCTTCCAGCGCACGGGACGGTCAGGCAGGACGACCCAGGCCCATATGGATGGCCCGCTGTGAGAGCCCGGTGGGTCGGAGTGCTGGAGCAGCCGTCCCGCGCGACAGTTCGTGGTCGTTGGCTGGTCGTCTGACCGCCTGATGCGAAGACGGCAGGGAGGCTGAGGTGGGGATCAATGATCGCCGCTGGGTGTTGTTGCCGGCGCTTGCGGTGCTGCTTGTGAGCGTTCCCGGGTGTTCTGGTGAGCCCGCGTCAAAGGCATCCGGCGGTGCGGTGACGGCCAGTGCAGGGGGTCCCGTCTCCACCAACGGGGTCCCCGGAGCTGGTCCGACGATCACGGTGGGCAGCGCTGCCCAGTTCTCCAGTCAGTTCGGTGGGGAGCAGGGCACGACGATGAGGGTGCTCGTGAACGGGGTGACCTATGCCTCCAGCATCGCCGGTGAGAACGGGGCGTCCCCAAGCACGCCCAGTCGCGGCCTGTACCTGCTGGTCAGTCTCACAGTGACGAACGTCGGAACTGCGGCGGGTTACTTCACCGGTGCCAACTTCCGCTGGACCTCGTCGAGCGGACAGACGATCCCCCACAGTTCGGTGGCGATCCTGAACGCTGGCGGGGACTACGGCCAGGCGGACACGACCTTGCAGCCCGGACAGCACGCCACTGGGACCGAGGCGTACGATGTTCCCGAGCGTGGAGGGCGGCTCGACTACGAGATCTACTCGGGCCAGCCTCCGCTGCTGACCCTCACTCTCCCCTCAGGGTAGGCAAGCCGCCCGGGCAGGACCAGGACGGCGCGCTGCGGGGGCTAGGCCCTGCGGTTGCGGTGTCGCCGTTCAGACCGCGCTGGTCTCGGTGGCCGGGCGGCCAGCCTGCTTGAGGGCCGTCTCGGCCTTGTGCCGGTTCCCCGCGCCGGCCCAGAACGAGTGCGCGTACAGCTCGGCGCTCACTTTGGAGAACGCGGTTCGTGTGTCCTCGGCCGGGTCGGTGGCCCAGGCGGCCTCGGCGGTGTACCAGCGGCGCTGGAGTTCGAGCAGGTCAGCAGGGAATTCGATGTCGGACACCCGCCCATCCTAGGTCGCACACTCGTACGTACCGCGGTGCGGCGCCAGGCGCGCCGAAACGGTTCAGCCATCCGGCAAGCGGATCGCGCCTGCTGGCATGTTCGCGGCCGAAAGATTGCAGGTCAAGGCCCTGGCCACCGGCCGATCAGCGGGTCTAGCATTCCCGCCACGACGGTCCCACCACAGCACCACCAAGCCGCCGAGCAGAGCAGCCGCGCCCCTGACCCGAGCACTGCTGGCCTCCCACGGCCGGGTCCCGGGGAAGCCCCTCCCTGCTTCCCCGGGACCAGGCCATCTGCACCCGGCTGGCCAGCCGGGACCATCACTCACTCGCTCCGGTGTCGGACGTCGGACCGGCGGGAGCGGGGTAGAGCAGTGTTCGGCGGTGTTGAAAGTGGCGCGCGCCATATTCGCGGCCCACCCTGGGGCCAGGGGGGAGCCGGTCGGCTCGCTGTGGGTGAGCTTGTTGCGCAGCTCCCGCCTGGCGTCGAGCCGGTCGGCAGGGCGCCGGCCCCTCGATGCGCTGCTGCAACGTCCTCGTCCTGCCGCCCAGATGCTGCTCGGCGAGGGCCCGCTCCAGCGCGAACAGTGATCTCACCGGCCGGATTCCTCGGCAGGCCAACGGGTTTGGCTGCGGGGCAGGCAGCGGGTTGGCTACGTTGCTGGTCTCAGCGACAGAGGGAGGTGGGCGAGGTGGAGTTCCCGAGGCGGCAGGACCTGGCGGAGCTCGGTGCGGCGGAATACGAAGCGCTGGCGTCGCTGTGGGAGGCGGTGAGCACGCTGCACGTCGAGCTGAGCACAGTGCTGGCGGCCGAAGACCGGGCTCGGAGGCTGGAGGACAATGCCGAGCGCCGTACCGATGGGGCACGGTTCGCGTTCGAGGTCGAGGCGTTCCGCGGACTGGGTCGGGCGGCATTCCAGTGTGCGGACGAACTGGAGACGCTTGTGTGGCGGTACGCCAGCGCAGCTGCGGTGCTCGGGATCAGCGTGCTTGAGCGGCTGGCGGCCGGCGGCCCGCCGCTGTCCGCGGAGGTGGTCGAGCGGTTGTGCGTCGAGCCGACCTTGGCCGAGTTTGAGTGCGCGGTTGCCATTCCGGTCGACGGTCTCCTCAACCGGAAGGGGGAGCACCTGGAGCGTCACCGCGAGGAGCGGCGCAAGATGCTCCACCTTGTGGAGACCGCCTATGAGTGCCTGGGCGAGTGTGACGACCCCATGGACCGGTCCACGGCGGCCGGCGCCCGGATCTCGGTGGACCACCCCAAGCGCATGGACCGGCCGTGGGTCGGCCTGCTCGATTCCCTGGTGGGCCTCGCCCTTCAGCACCCGAACGAGATCAGCCACGTGCTGAAGGGCTGACCCTGCACCACCAGGCAGTCCGGAGCACGGAGCGACGACACCGCCGACGGATCAGCGCCGCCACAGGCGGGCCGCGAGCGGCGGGCGGGCCTGCGTGCCGGGCCGTCCAGGTGCAGCAGGAGCACAATCTCGTCGACTCCCTGCGCGAGGAGTACTTCAGGGACGGCGGCCGCCGCGCCCGCGGCCTCGGTGACGAATTCGACGCCGTTGTTTCGGACATGGAGCCGCAGGTCGGCCGCCCGCCCGTTCCGGCCGCACCACCCCGTTCCGCCCGAGCCGCAGTCCCCGCCGGCCGTGCCCCGATGCCCGGGAGGCTGTGGGAGTTTCCCGTACCTGGTCGACGACCGGCGCGAGTGCACGCCCACCGTCCGCGCGCGGGCCGGGTGCTGCACGTGACCGTCGCCGTGAAGCCCGGCGAGGGGCCGTGGGCGGGCTGCGGCAACGCGGGCCTCCTGCACGAGGACCAGCTGCTGTTCGCCGACGCGGCCGGCGCTGCCCGGTTCTGCGCTGCGACCGGGTGCACCGGCCAGCCGTGGAACCAGGGTCGCGGCGCCCCGCCGACGTACCGCTGACCGCCCCGCGACCACCCCCTGTCGCTGATAAACCCCAGTCCCGGCCGCCGAAAAGGCAGCCGGGAATTTTTCAATGGCTACCGACAGAAATTCACGGAGGGAATCCATGGAATCCAGCAGCGACGGCGAGCAGCAGTTCCACCTTCCGGTGCGCCGCAGTCAGGACGGCGTGCTGGTGGTCCGGGCCGGTTCCGTCCGCGGCCTGCCGCGCGGCATCGCCGCCACCGGGCTGACACCCGCCGGCTGCGCCGGGTTCGCCGCGCCCTGGAGCGCCTGGCCGCCGACCCGCACTACCCCGGCATGCGCTCACACCGCTACCCCTGCCTGCCCGGCCACGATCACACCACCGCCTGGACCTCCTACGTCGGCCAGGGCGCCGGCGCCCTGGCGCCTCCACTGAACCTGGGGCCCCGCCGACGGCGCCGCCCGCCACGGTGGCGACGGGCCGGACGGCGCGGTGGTCACCGTGCTGCGCGTCGGCCCGCACCTGGAGCGGCCCGCGGTCCCCCGCTGTCGGCGGACCGAAGGCCTCGACGCCGGGGTTCACCGATTCCCGATCAAGGGTTATGCCGTACAGCGGCGGCATGGTGGAGCTCGCCGTGCCGCCGCTCGTCCCGTAGATCTGGTGCGGCCGGTTCCGCCGTGTCCCGGGCCCTGGCGGCGACGGCGGGCGCTAGGGTGCCACAAGGCCGTTCCGGCGGTTTTGCCATACGGCGTTCAGGGCCGACTCCCCTGGCTGCGCCAGGCAGAGGAAGCCTGCTTCCCCGGTAGAGAACCTATCCGCGTGCCTGCTCTTCCCGGCGCGCCGGAGTCGGCGGCAGCGCCCGAATGGAAGATCATCATGGCCCGTGACAAGCAGCAGCGGATGGCGAAGATCCGCTCCTTCTGCACCACCGAGAGCCACCAGCAGTCCCTCGCCGCCGTCCGGGGCGGTGGCACCTGGCGTCCGCTGACGATCAGTGCCGAGCTCAACGACGCCAGTGGATGGGACATCCGCATGGGCGGCGACGGCCTGCTGCGCACCTGCCCCGAGTGCGATGCCGACACATTCGTGGACACCCGGCACGAGGTGATGCCCAAGAGCCTCGGCCCTGGTGATGCCTGGTTCTGCTTCACCTGCCTCTTCACCGCCGCCGACCGCGAGCTCGACGACTGCCAGTTCTGCGGCCAGCCCACCACCGGCACCGAGCTGTCTGTGTGCGGCAGGTGCGTGAGCGAGTGGAAGTCCTGAGCAGGGACCGGGTGGGATTTACCCACTTGCCCGAAGTGGGTAACGTGGGGTTACCGACAACGAACCGCCCGGTGCGTGCAACGAACCGGTGACCGGGAGAGTGAGCCCCCACCATGACGATCATGCAGAGTGAGGAGTTCGAGACAGTCGCCGAGACCGAAGTCGACAGCCGTGGCCGGGTGTCCCTCGGCCGGGCCGGTGCCAAGCCCGGCCGCCGCTACCGGGTGGAGTCCAACCCGGACGGCGTCCTGCTGCTGACCCCTGTCGTCTCCATTCCGGAGCGGGAGATGCAGGTGTGGACCGACCCGCTGCTCGCCGAGCGCATCCGCGTCGGCATCGAGCAGGCGCAGCGCGGCGAGACCGTCGATCTCGGCGACTTCTCGGAGTACCTCGACCAGGAAGAAGACGGCGAGGACTAGGACACGGTGCACGTTCTGCGATTCACCGAAGACGCCGCCGAGACGCTCCGGCGCCTGGCGGCCGGCCCCAAGGCCGACCCGGTCAAGTCGAGGAAGGTCCGCAAGGCCCTCGCCCTGCTCCAGACCGACCCGCGCTACCCCGGCCTGCACTCCCACCAGTACGAGGCCTTCCCCGGGCACACCGCGGAGAAGGTCTGGGACTCCTACGTGGAGAACCACAACCCGTCGGCCTGGCGGATCTACTGGATGTACGGGCCGGACGAGAAGAACGACCGGGGCGAGCCGGTCTCGGTCATCACGGTGCTGGTGATCGGCCCGCACCTGTAGGACGACGCGGTCGATGGGCCCAACTCCGATCAGGGGGCTGGGCCCACCGCGTGGGCCGGTCAGGCTGCGGACATCGGGGGTCTGAGTGTCATCCCAGATCTTCGTCTTCCCTTGTTTGATTGGGATCCTGATCGCGCGTCTTAAAATTATGCCGCACCCTGCTGAAGTCGTGCGGCCTAAAAGCCCTTTCAGCGGGCAGCGCCTTTGAACCTTTCAGTGCTTTCATGTTTCCGCTGCGGCTCAAATATGCCCCCCTCGTTACGTCCTCGACTAGTTGTCGCCGGGCCTTGTTCGCTTCGACCGGATCGGCGATTCCATCGATCGCCCACCGAATCATCGCATCCTCTCGCTCTACTCGACTAGCACTTGCAGCGAATTCAATGGATCTTTCCACGCTGCGATCCACGAACATCGATAGTGCTCCAAAGGTGCTTCCTCCAAGTGCGGTGTATATTGCGGTCGACGCTGCCTGATCGCCAGATATGATCATCACAAGCCCTGCCAGCCAAGCGAGCACCGCGATGACGCGAAGGCTAAAGGAGATGGCAATGCTCTTGTTGAGAAATTGCAGTGACGCGCCTTGAAGCCCTGCAGTGGTCGGCAGTGGAGAAATAGTAGCGCCGATAACCGGCAGTGCGGAAGCTGCAAGGACGGCGACTTCCACGGGATCTGGACTTCCGTTGGCTGTTTGCGCTAATAGGTTGAGAATCATGGCCATCACTCTCATTTGCGCGGTAGCTGTATTTATGATTCTCGTCCTGTTCGGTGATCGATGCCAATCTGCCGAAGGCCGCGACGCCTACCCCGACTGGCTCCACACCTACAATCACCATCGCGGACACACCGCTCGTCATGACCGGGTGAACCGGGATACCGCCGACCGGGTTACGGGCCGCCGCGCGCACCCGGGCCGATCCCGTCACCCCGCCCGCCCCGGGGTGACACACTCTCAGCCATGCGTGACGACCAACCAGGCCGCCCGGCCCGCCGCCCGCTCGCCCAGCCGTTCTCCCACCAGACGGCCGCGGTCGACCAGCCGCTCGGCGAGCGCCTCCTGCCAGTCCAGCACCTGGACCCCTTCACCACCCCGGCACCGGCGCCCGACATCCCGGCGCAGCCCGCCCGGCCCACCACCCGCCGAGCCCTCGGACCCGGCGGCCTCGCCCACACCGCCCAGTAGCAACGGCCCAACCGAACCCGGCCGCTGCGCCTGCGCGACCGTTGCGCGCACCGGCCACGCACATGCGCAGCGGCCCGCCACAGACCGTCGGCGAAGCCGGCTGTCCGGGGCGCCGGATACTCTCCCGATCATGGAGACCGGAAACGACGCGCGACGAATCAAGACCGGCACAGAAATCGACGCGCGAGGAAACAAGGCTGCCGCGGGTACCGACGCGCGACGAATTGAGGAATCCCCGCAGGAGCCCGGCTGCGCCGAGTGCGGTGCCGAGCTGCACCACTTCGGGCCCGGCCGGCGCCCGGTCTACTGCGGCCGCTCCTGCTCCTCCAAGGCCTACCGCCGCCGGCGCACGGAGCACCAGCAGGACGCCGTAGCCGAAGCCCTTGTTTCCTCACGCGTCGAAATCCCGGCCCCTGGCGAAGGCGGCCACCAAGAACTCCTCGAACTCGCCGCCGCCGTCCAGCGCAGCACCGCCCGCTACCTGGAAAGCCTGGAGCGCTCCCGCCGCGGCGACGGCGACGACCCGCGCTGCAACCAAGCCCTCGCCCTCCTGGAGACCAGCCTCACCGGCGCCACCCAGCGGATCCTGCGCCAGGCCCACATTCTGCGCTACGAGATGATCACCACCCCCTTCCGCACCGAGCCAACCACCCCGCCGGCGGCCCCCAAGCCGGCCGCCGACGACATCCTTGATACCTCGCGCGTCGAAACCAGCAGCCCCGCCAGCGCCACTGCGCCGGCCGAGCCCGCCGCCGACATCCTCCACTCCCCACGCGTCGACACCAGCGGCCCGGCCGCCGCGCCGCCTGCCACCGCGAACACCACCCAGACCCCGCCCACCGTCCCCGCACAGCTGCGCCTGGCGCTCGCCGCCGAGACTTCCGCCCATTCGCCGCTCGCCCGCGGCCTGGGCGCCCCGACTGACTCCTGGAGCATCACCGGGAGCGACCTGGTGGTGGAGGGCTGGAACGGTGTGGTGGAGGGATTGCACCGTCGCCTACAACTCGAAGTGAACCGCCGGGCCGTCCTCGCTGGCCCCTCCGGGACGCCGGTCACGCTCCCCTGCCAGCAAGACGACGACCCGCTGCGCCCGCCGCCGGAGCCGACCTGCGCGGCCTGGGCCGCTACGACCTGATCCCCAACGCCGCAACGCTCCTCGGCTCCGGCTGGGACCTGGTCGGCTGGAGCCGGGCCCCCGGCCTGTTCTACGTCCGCAAGGACGGCCGCGCGCTCGGCTGGATCGAGCACGGCGCTGGCCGCGTGAACGGTTGGGCCGTCCTGGTCGCGGGCGCCTTCCTCATCGACTCCAACGTTCCCGCTCGCTCGCCCGTTCGCCCGTTCGCCCGTTCGCCCGTTCGCCCGTTCGCCCGCTCGCCCGCTCGCCCGCTCGCCCGCTCGCCCGCGACACTGCCGCCCTGCTCGTCCGCCAGGCCCTAGACCAGGGCCTCATCGACGCCGCCGGCCTCGTCCGGGAGCCGAGCTGACACTGCAACACGCCCACCGGCGGGGTGCAACGCGGGGTGCAACGCAACGACAGTGTTGCACCCCTGACCTGCGAAAACGCACACGACGCCCTCCACCGCCCAGCGGCCGCCAACAACCGCCCTGGACCTGCCCCGCGCCCCACCCGGGCCCTCCGCCCCGCCCACAACCGCCTCAAGCCGCCCAGCGGGCCGCCGTCGCGCCCTCGCCGCGCTGCGCCGCGTCTTCATCCCGGCTGCCGCCCTGGAGCGCGCGTTCTGCCTCGCCCAGCCCTCCTGGGCAACCCCGGTACTTGGCGTCGGCCATCGGCCTGAGGAGCAGTAGGACCGACCACCTGAAGCACCGTCCGCGTGGGCGGCGGTACGGTGGACCGTAGAGCGGGAGAAGCGGTCCCAGCCCACGGCTCATGGGCTTCAGCCTGTTGCCCATGCTGAAGGGCTGACGGCCTGCGGGCGCTCTGACCAGAAGCCCCCGGCCACTTCACTTGGCCGGGGGCTTCATGACGTCGGCGAACAAGGCCTCAACGTTGTTCGATGCTGGCCTTGCTAACGCGCTGGGCAGCGCGCCGCCATTAGTGCGGACGGCTGGATGCCGTCAGCCGGGCATCCCACTACGCGCGGAACAACCCCACGATCACTCCCGCAGCGGTAGCGACGGCTCCGATGGGGCCGGCATTCCGCCGCAACCACCGGCCGACCAGAGCGAAGAAGCGATCCTTGTGCTCCATAGCTGACCTCTCACTCGAAAGGGCCGGGCCAACCCCGGCCAGACGGTGAGGTGAGGTGTCGACTGCAGAGCAGCGCTCACCACGCTAGTCCGACCTCCTGCCCTCGTGCTGCTGCGCCATATCAACGGAGGGTGACAAAACGCCCCAAAGGTATCTAATCGCAAGAGGACGGTTGAATATGACCATGTAGTGCTAGCCGTCCCTAGCCGGACTAGACCAGGCAAGAGCAGCGACCGGACTAGTGCTACCAGGCCATGCAGCGGAATCAATATGTAGGCGTACGACTTCTTTCCAGTGCTGCCACGTAGTTCTTGCCGGAGCCGGCGGCCATCTGGACTTGTGACCTGCAGCCTGCCCGGCGCGGAGTGTCAGCGGCGCCAGAACGGCCATGGGCAGCATGCGGCGGACCCGTGGCGGGTAGCTTCCTCGTGGCCGTCCAGGGCCGCTGTGAGCCTCTGTCAGAGCGGGCCGCGGGCCCGGCGAGGCGGAACAAATTCCCGGGTGTCTCCCCGGGGGCGTCCCCGGGTGCTGCCCCGGGGGGCTTCCCTCCCAAGGATTTCGACATTTCCGCAGGCCGGAGCCCAAAATCGAGGCCGCCAAGCTTGCCGACAACCCTTTCCCTCTCCTTCCTGTCCTTGGCTTGTGGTGTTGGTGGTTGGCGGTTGGGTGGGGCGGTACGGTCTCGGGTTCGCTCCTGGTCCGACGGGCCCTGTTGCCGCTCCGGGTCCGCTCTGCCCCTTCCCCTCGCGGCCGGGTGGCCGCGCGCCTCCCGGTGGTCGGCGCTGGGTGGTCGGGGGCGGTGGGCGGCGCCCGGGTGTCGGTGCCGTGAGGTAGAGAGACGAGGAAGATCAGCACCAGCGACGGGGAGCGGACATGCACGAGGACCAGGAGCACGCCCGAGACGACCAGCAGCCGCCGGCCCGGCCCGCCCGGGTCCACTTCCGCCGCTCCGCCCGCAACCCCAACGGCTCCTGGGGTCCAGTACGGGACGACGTCCTCGCCGTCCTCGGCGTCCTCAAGATCGCCACCTACAAGCAACTGCACGCCCTGATCGCGGGCGGCACCGACGACCGCGAACACAACCGCACCGAGCACGTCGCCGAAGCCGTCCGAGACCTCGAGAAGCAAAAGCTCGTCGAATCCCGCGGCACCACCCGCCCACCCGGCCGCAAACCCGCCGACAAGACCGCCGGCTCCAAACCGCAGCCCGGCGGCCCCGGCGCCGAGAAGATCTGGGGCCTCACCCCACTCGGCCTGCTCGCCGCCGCCGAAGCCCTCGAAGACGACCGCGACATGGGCGGCAACGCCCGCGGCGCCGGCCAGACCGGCGCCCGCCACGCCATGCTCGTCAACGAAGTCATCATCACCGCCGTCACCGGCACCACCACCCACGGCGCCCCACCCCGCGAACACGAACGCCAGGCCCCGCCCCGCCGCGCCCTGCCCTGCGGCCCGCTGCCCGGCGGCCTCGACGACTGGGCCACCGAAGTCGCCCACACCATCACCGGCAAACAGACCATCATCCCCGACGCCGTCCTGCGCGCGCCGGAGCTCGGCATCCCGGTGCTGTTCCTGGAACTGGACCGGGGCACGAAGACGGACGTGCGCCAGGTCGCCGCCAAGCTCGACAACTACAAGCGCTGGTTCGACAAGTCCGTCCAGGACGGCGGTCACGAGCGGCCCCTGTTCGAGGTGGTGTACGGCTCGCCGCAACCGCCCGCCTACGGCTACCGCCACGAAGAGGTCGTCCGCCCGCCCGTCCTGTTCGTCCTCGACCAGGGCGACAAGCTCGGCCGGCCCCGCTACACCCCCGAACGCCTGCACCAGCGCCTCAAGGACCTGCGCACCGCCACCGAGGACCACTGGCGCGGCCGACGCTGGGAAGACGAGGGCGTCGCCTACTCCACCTTCGAGGGCAAGATCCCCGTCCTCGGCACCACCATGGAGCGCCTGCGCCGCCACGGCTTCCTCGGCCCCATCTGGTGGCGCTTCGGCCGCAGCCAGTGGCAGACCCTCACCGACGCCCTCAACGACACCCCCGACTGGGACCTCATCCACCAGCGCCGCAAGGACCGCAAGCAGCAGGAAGAAGACGACCGCCAAGCCGAACAGCAGGCCCACGAGGAAGCGGCCGCCGCCAAGCAACGCGCCCAACTCCTCGCCGCCCGCACCCACAACGACGCCATGCACCCCTGCTACACCTGCAACGGCCCCCTCGGCGGCGCCCACGACTCCGACCACGAACTGGACGAGAACGCCGAGCCGGACCGCCTGGAATGCCCGGCCTGCCTCGCCGACCGCCGCGCCCAGGGCGGCCGCCCGATCGTCCTCGACCTCCCCTCCCCCCGCGACCTCAAGAAGGCCGACAAGCACGGCCCGCCCACAGGCGACCAGTGGTGGACCGTCCGACTCATCCACGCCCAACGCTGGCCCAAAGCGAAGCGGGACGCCGGAAACGTCCCGGAACTCTGGCCCAACGCCCGCGCCTGATAAACCACAGAAAACCGGCGTCCGTCTGTCAGTGCATTCTGCATTCTCACTGGCAGACGAACGCCGCTACACGACGTCAATACTGCGGCCCTACGCAGAGCGCGTCCCACGACCGAGTTGCACCCGCGTTTCAGCGCTGACGGGCGGCCTTACCACGATCCCCCCGCCTATCGTGTCCAAGCCGACCGGCGGTCGGGTCGATGAGACGAAGCCACCTTGCGCGCCAGCCTCAAACCCACACGGTAGGAACGGGCTAGCAGAAACCAAGCTGGTGTCAGCGGTCCCCCTCAAGCACGCGTCTATTTCGTTCGCGAAGGCCCCACAGTTCCTTGCCATCGGTATCCCTCTCGAAGCGCACTGCGCCAGAGCGGATAAGCAATTGGCGCAGCTCGTCACCCCTGAAGCCGCCCAGACGCTTTTCGATCACTTCGAATGATCGCTTAGCTTCAGCCTCAGACAGTAGCTGGTGAATGGCCGCCTCGGCCATAAACTGGGTGCGAAGCTCTACGCGCAGCCGTTCTTCCTGGAGTCGAAGGTCGCTATCGAATTTATCTTTCTGTCGAGAAATTTCCGCCTCAAGTTGCGTTTTCTGCAGCCCTATTTCCGCCTCAAGTTGTGCTTTCTGCAGCTTCGCGTCTGCCTCAAGTTTCGCTGTCTGCAGCGCCACGTCTGCCTTAATCCTTAGTTGTGCAACCACGTAGGTTACAGTCCCTGTGATCAGCGCTGCCGATACCGCGGAGACCACCGCAATGGATGTGTCGCTCATCAGCTTGACCTTCCACGTCGCATACTGGATAGATTTCATCCAATCCCATTGGCGGGCAATTTACTACTCAAGCGCACCCGTCTGGGTGACATCCGCCGTGGACCGTTTAACTCATCCACGCCAAACGCTGGCCCACGCAGGCCCGAGAATCAGGAAACGTCTCCGAACTCTGGGCCCAACGCACACGTCTGATAAACCCAGAGGAAACGACTTAAAAGCGACAGTGTATTTTGGACTGCCTCTGGATTTCCGGAACGGCGCTGAGCACACATTTGGCGGAAGCCGGAAAAGTAACTCGACAGGAGGTCATGACCTCTCCGGCAACGTATGCGATGCGCGCTATCCAGAGGCCTTTCCAGTTATCCGAACAGGGCGGTCGTGAAGGTTTCGCGGTGGGCCGCCGTATGTGCGTGCTCCCGCTCGGACCAGTGGATGCGCTCGGCGATCTGGTGGTCGTCGGCGACCCGGGGGCCCGGACCCGCGAGTCGGTTCCGCCACCATCGGGCGTTGCGGGCCTGGCGGTCGAGCATGGCGTCGACAAGGCGGGCGCGGGAGGGGACATCGAGCCCGTAGGCGTCCGCGAGGAGACACACCTGTGCGGCCTGGGCCGAGGCCGGCGGTGCGTCGGGCTTGGAGGAGACACACCAGGTCCACGCCATGTAGCCGACGTCCTCCAGCGGGTCCCCTGGGGCGGCGGTGTCGAAGTCGATGAAGGCGACAGGCACGTCGCCGGAGAAGACGGCGTTGTTCGGCCCCGGGTCGTGATGGCAGACCACGGGATGCCGGCCTGCGAGGCGGCCACCCCGGGTGGCGTCGTGCAGGCCTCGAAGCAGGGCCCCTGCGGCGGCGACCTGAGGATCGTTCCAGCGCTGGAAGCGTGCGGGCACCCAACCGGGCAGATAGCTGAAGACATCCCGGCCGGCCTCATCGGAACCCAGGTGCCGCGGGGCCCCGGCGAACCCTTGCCGTTCAAGGTGACCGAGCAGCTCCGCGACGAACGGAGACGACGCGGTGACCGGCCTCCGAACGGTGTTGCCGACCCTGACCACGCCCTGGGTGATGCGCCCGCCGGCCAACGGCACTTCGCTCTCCATGCCTCCATACTGCCCCGGCCCGTGCCCGCCACAGCGCCGACTCGACTCGCGCGCCACTCCAAAAACCCGCACCAGAGGAACGGCAGGAATTTCCGACAGGTGAATTCTGAAACACACTCTGAGGCGCTCAGACGGCTTCGCAAGCCGCACTCGACGCGAATGAAAGGGCAGAAAGAGTGGAAGGGAATCAGACGATTACCGGCGAGTGGAAGACTAGCGAAAGATCGGGGACCGCACCTCCGATTCGGCAGGATCCTATGACAATACTCAACTGATACACTCCTGACGTGTGGTCACCCCCAGTCTCCGTCAAACCGGGTGACGGCCTCCCGATCGCCAGAGGTCTAGACCCAACCTGAGAGAGGAGTGAAGTCGACCCGCACGCGCCCCCTTGACGCCCCCCTCCCCCTAGTCAGCCTGTCGCGAGTTCACCCAAAATCCCAGTTAAGCGATGTAAGCAGGCATCAGCCTACCGGCACCATGGAGCGAAGCGGAGTGATGCCGGCCCGAGCGCGAAGCGCCGGGCCCACCCGGGCGAAGCCCGGGTGCGGACACGCGGAGCGGGTCCGCCGCCTGACCGAAGGTCAGGCGCGAACGGAG
>NZ_JBIWNL010000048.1:0-60644 GCF_044767225.1 Kitasatospora sp. NPDC101447 | reverse complement strand
TCGTCTCCCTCTGCGCCACCCGCATCACCTGGCCGTCCACCGGCGCCCGGGACACCCCCACCCGGGAAGCACCCGCCACCACCTGACCCACCCCCCCCCCCCCCCCCCCCCCCCGGGGCGGGCGCGGGGGCCCCCCCCCCCCCCCCCCCCCCCCCCGCGGCGTTCGCGCGACCGGGCTCAGCGCGAGGCGCGCAGCTCCGGCAGCTGGATCAGCTCGGTCTCGTCCTCCGGCGTCAGGTCCACCACGGTCGGCTCGCCCTGCTCCGGCTCCCGCGCCTCCCCGCGCACCGCGGTCGACTCCGCCGCCCGGGCCTCGGCCTCGGCCTTCGCGGCCACGGCCTCGTCGCCCACCACGTCCGCCAGGTCGGCCCGTTCCCCGAGTTCGGCGACGCTGCCCACCGCCGACACCGGAGCCGCCGGACGGCCAGGAGCGCCCGCGCCGCGGCCGAAGAAGCTGAACCCCTGCCCGCGCGCCTGCCCCGACTGCGCCGGCCGCGGCCGCTGCCGCTCCGCCGGTACGGGCGCGGCGGCCGGCGCGGTCTGCGCGCCGCCGAGCTGACCGACCGTCGCCGTCAGCGCCGGACGCAGCGGAGCGGGCCGCACCGCCGGCTCGGCCACCGGCGCCGAGGCCGGTGCCGGGGCCGGAGTGGGCACCGCGGGCGCCACCGGGGCGGGCACGGCGACCGGCGCCGGCGCCGGCGCGGCCTGGGCCACCGGGGCGGCCGGGCGGATCCGCGACGGCGCCGCAGAAGCCCGCAGCGCGACCTCCGCACCCGCCGTCCGCGCCCGCTGCGCCTCCTGCTCCGCCGCACGGCGCTCCAGCAGCCGCAGCACGGCCGCAGCCCGCACGTAGGCGGCCGGGCTGGCCGGGTACTTGGGACGGCTCGCGGCGAGCGCCCGCTGGGCCGCCTCGGCCTCCTTGAGCGCCTGCTCGGCCACCGTCACGGCCCGCTCGCGCAGCAGCCGGGCGATCTCGGTCTCCGCCTTGGCCAGCCGCGACTTCTCCGCGGTCAGCCGGCGCCCGAACCGGGTGGCCCGCTCCTCGGCGACCTCGGCCGCGTACTCGGCCTCCGCCAGCTGCTCCTCGAACCGCTCCTCGGCCCGCATCCGCTGCGCCGCGGACATCTCGGCGGCCGCCCGGGCCGCCTTGTCCCGCTGACGCAGCAACAGCGCGAACCCGAGCGTGGCGATCAGTGCGGCGATGCCCACCGACCGCACCAGGATGGTGTCCTGACTGAAAAGCAGAGCGGCCAGAGCGGCTACCAGCAGTACGCCGGCGGCGGTGGGGGGAAAGACCCGGCCGAGGACGGAGGAATGACGGTGGCGTCCGCGAGACATGCCAAGAAACTAGCGTGCGAATTGGGGCTCTGTCAGCCCAGGGTCCCCTTCCGCCCTTGACAGGGGGCGGTTTTTACCGCACGTGCCCGGATTCTCACTCAAGATCACGAAGAAAGCCCTGCTCAGCGGTGGGACGCCGCCGGACCGCTCGGACCGTCGTGATTCTCGGGCAACTTGCAGACGTGCTGGAGCCAGAGCGCCGCGGCGATCACCGCGACCCCCGCCAGCACCGCGAAGCCCGCCGTGACGGCCTGGTCCTGGCGGGCCGGCACGTCCAACTCCCCCAGCAGGTAGATCCCGGTGCCCGCGTAGATGCCGGTGACGACCGCGGAGACCAGCGCGCTGGCCTGCCCCAGCACCAGCGCCCGGGCCGCGAGCAGCGGGTCGACCCCCTTCGCGCCGGGCTGGCGCTCGCGCGCCGCCTTCAGCCGGGAGCGCAGGGACAGCGCGGTCGCCAGCAGGATCACCGCCACCGCCGCCAGCACCACCGGCGCCGCGCCCGGCACCGCCGGCAGCGTGTCCAGGGAGGCCCACAGCTTGGAGCCGGCCCAGGCCAGCGCCGTCGTGGCGGCCGTGATGCCGATCAGCAGGCGGAGGCGAAGCAGCTTCACTCGGAGGAGGTCCTTCCCGGGGTTCCAGAGCCGGCCGACCGCCCGGTGACCCGACGCGGCGGCGCCAGGCCACCGTACCGGGCCCGGCCGGACGGACACCCGCGCGAACGGCGGACACCTACTGGTACGGCCGGGCCCCCGGTCGAGTTCCCTGATCAACGGCCCCGGGGGGCCTACTCCGGCAGCGTCAGCCGGATGTCCTCGCGGCGCTTCACGCCCTGCGCGTCCGGGCCGCCGAGCGCCGCCAGCAGCGCGTCGACCCGCCCGTGCCCGGGCACCTCGGCCTCCGGCTGCGCGTCCAGCCACGGGGCGAGCACGAAGGCCCGCTCGTGCGAGCGCGGGTGCGGCAGCAGCAGCTGCGGGTCGTCGCTGAGCTCGCCCTCGTAGGACAGGATGTCGACGTCCAGGGTGCGCGGACCCCAGTGGACCGTCCGCACCCGCCCGAAGGCGTCCTCGATCGCGTTGCCGCGCTCCAGGAGGTCCCGCGGGGGCAGCGAGGTGCGCAGCACGACGACGGCGTTGTAGTAGTTGGGCTGCTCCTCGGGGCCGCCGACGGCCTCGGTCTCGTAGACCGCGGAGACGGCCTTGATCTTCAGCCCGGGGGTGTCGGCGAGCGCGTCCACGGCGCCCTGCAGGGTGTCCAGCCGGTTGCCCAGGTTGCTGCCGAGCGCGACCACCGCGCAGCGCTGGCTGTGCAGTGTGGTGTCAGCGGAGTCCACCCGGCTCTCCAGGTCGAACGCGTTCGGCGTGGCGGTCGGGTCGCTGCTACTCATCGAAGTCTTCCCTCTGCATCGGATACCGGGCGCGCGGTGGGGGTCACGCGCGGCCCCGGTGGATGGTCACGGTCACGTCGTCGAACGGCACGGTGATCGGGGCGTCCGGCTTGTGCACCGTGACCTCGACCTCCTCGACCGCTTCGTGCTTGAGGCACTGGTCGGCGATGCGCTGGGCCAGGGTCTCGATCAGGTCGACCGGCTCCCCGGCGATGATCGCGGTGACCTCCTCGGCCACGATGCCGTAGTGCGCCGTGCGGGTGAGGTCGTCTCCGGACGCGGCGGGGCGGGTGTCCAGGTACAGCACGAGGTCGACGACGAAGGTCTGCCCCTCGACGCGCTCGCGCTCGAAGACGCCGTGGTGGCCCCGGGCTCGCAGCCCCCGCAGGGTGACGCGGTCCAGCAAACGAATCACTGCTCCCAGTCGGACGGGCCCCACCCGGAGAAAGGCATGGACGGGCAGGGCGAAGGCGGGCAGCGCCCGCCACTCCGTTTCGAATCTACCCGCGAGCACGGACAACGCCTGACCGTCCTACCCGGCAGGAAACGGCGCCACGCGCACCGGAATGGCGATTGACGTGAACGTTCGGTGACCACTCCGGAATTCCCGGGCGACGAACCGCCACCGCATTTCCGCAGCGGTCGGAATCAACTCTCGTCGTCCTCGTCGCCGCTGGTCAGAACGGGTGAACCGTGGTGCGACCAGAGCTTCCACCCGGCCGGGGTACGGCGGAACAGATTCGTCGACACGACCTTTCCGCCGACCAGCGGTCCGAGTTCGCCCTCCTCCTCCGCCTCGCCCCCGGACAGGATGTTCTCGGTGCACGTGACAAGGGCCACATCACCGTGGACCTCGGCCTCGACATCGGTCAGGAAGAACTGGATGTACTCCGTGTTCATCATGATCAGCATGTACGAACGGGTCACCTGGGCCCGCCCGCGCAACACCGGCCAGCCCGGGTGCACGCACACCACGCCGCCCTTGTCGTCGGCGTCCGCGGCGCCCAGCCAGGCGTCCTCGACCGCCTCCAGGTCCCCCCGTTCCAGCGCCTCGTAGAGCGCCCGGTTCGCCGCCAGCACGGCCTCCAGGTCCGCCTCGCGCGCCTGCCCGGCCGTTCCGCCGCTCAACCTGCCGTCACCCGTCACAGACCCTCCCTCACCCCAACCGCGCCGCGTGCTGCCACGCCGCGACGACCCGTACGGCGTCCGCCGTGCCGGACACGTCGTGCACCCGCACCGCCCAGGCTCCGGCCCGGGCCGACAGCACCGACACCGCGGCCGTCGCGTCGTCGCGCTCCCGGGCCGGGCGCAGTTCCCCGGTTGCCGGGTCGGCGAGCAGCGTACCCAGGAACCGCTTGCGCGAAGCGGCCACGAGGACGGGACGGCCGAGCGCGGTGAGCGCGTCCAGCCGGGCGAGCAGCGCCCAGTTGTGCTCGGCGGTCTTGGCGAAGCCGAGCCCCGGGTCGAGGATCAGCTGGTCTTCCTTGACCCCGGCCGCCAGCAGCGCGTCCACCCGGGCGGTGAGCTCGGCGACCACGTCCCGCACCACGTCGTCGTAGACGGCCAGCCGGTCCATGTCGGCGGACTGCCCGCGCCAGTGCATCACCACGAAGGGCGCGCCGGTCTCGGCGACCACCCGGGCCATCGCCGGGTCCGCCAGCCCGCCGGAGACGTCGTTGACGATCGCGGCGCCGGCCTCGACGGCCCGCTCGGCGACCGAGGCGCGCATGGTGTCGACGGAGACGGTCACCCCGGCGTCGGCGAGCTCGCGCACCACCGGGACCACCCGGCGCAGCTCCTCCTCCTCGGGCACCCGCTGCGAGCCCGGCCGGGTGGACTCGCCGCCGACGTCCACCAGGTCCGCGCCGCGGGCCCGCAGGGCGAGCCCGTGCGCGATCGCCTTGGCGGGGTCGTGCCAGAGCCCACCGTCCGAGAAGGAGTCGGGCGTGACGTTGACCACGCCCATCACGGCGCAGCGTTCGAGCCGCGGCAGACCGACCGGGAGGGAGAAGGACGGTGTCTCGCTCATGCGCCCGCCCCGTTCCGCTCGGCAGGGGCCTGGGCCCGTGCGCGCCTTCCGGTGATCCGCTCGCTGCGCTCGCTCATGCTCCCCATTATCGAACGAGGCCCCCGCCGGGGATTCCCGGCGGGGGCCTCGTTCACGGCTGCGGTGCCTCAGGCGGCCTCGGTGACCTCTCGGGTCGACGGGACCGGCATCAGGCCCTCCCGCTGGCGCTTGCGGCCGAAGCGCGGCATGCCGAGGGTGATGAAGGCCTCCGCCTGCATCGCGGCGAAGCCGATCCGCGGCAGATCCCGGGTGTTCGGGAAGACCAGGAAGCGCGGCTCCCACTCGGGCTGGAACTTGGCGTTGAACTTGTACAGCGACTCGATCTGGAACCAGCGCGACAGGAACACCAGCAGTCCGCGCCAGGCGCGCAGCACCGGGCCCGCGCCGATCCGCTCGCCGCGGGCCAGGGCCGAGCGGAACATCGCGAAGTTGAGCGACACCCGGCGGACGCCCAGCGCGGGCACCGCCTGGAGGGCGGCGACGATCAGCAGCTCGTTGAGGCCGGGGTCGGCGGCGCGGTCGCGGCGCATCAGCTCCAGCGAGATGCCGTCCGGGCCCCAGGGCACGAAGTGCAGCACGGCCTTCAGGTCGTCGCCGCTCTCGCCCTCCTCGGGGTCCTTGTGGGCGGTGACCACCACGCAGTCGTCGTCCAGCGGGTCGCCGAAGCGGCCCAGCGCCATCGAGAAGCCGCGCTCGGTGTCCGTGCCGCGCCAACGGGCGGCGGCGTCGGCGATCCGGTACTTCTCCTCCGCGGTGAGCTCGGAGACCCGGCGGACCTTGCAGGAGTAGCCGTTGCGCTCGATGCGCTTGACCATCTGGCGGACGTTGCGCATCGCCCGGCCGGCGAGCGAGAAGGTCGAGGTGTCGACGATCGCCTCGTCGCCCAGCTCCAGCGCGTCCAGGCCCGCCTCGCGGGTCCAGACCTCGCCGCCGACCTCGCTGCAGCCCATCACGGCCGGCACCCAGGCGTGCTCGCGGGCCTCGGCCATGAACACCTTGATCGCGCCCGGCCAGGCCTCGACGTCGCCGACCGGGTCGCCGGAGGCCAGCATCACGCCGGAGACCACCCGGTAGGAGATCGCGGCCTTGCCGGTGGGCGAGAACAGCACGCTCTTGTCGCGGCGCAGCGCGAAGTAGCCGAGCGAGTCGCGCTCGCCGTGCCGCGCGAGCAGCTCGCGGACCTTCTCCTCGTCCTCCGCGGTGAGCTCGGGCTTCGGCTTGCCCGGGCGCAGCGCCAGGTAGGCGGTGGTGAAGGCGGTCAGCAGCCCGAGCCCGCCGAGCAGGTAGGCGACCAGGTCGGACATCCGGATGTTGGTGTACCGGATCGGGCCCTCGAAGCCGAAGAGTCCGTAGCCGACGTGCTCCAGGCGCTGGGCCAGGCCCGGGTGGCCGATCTCGTACTTGGTCCGGGTGCTCACGATCAGCAGACCGAGCAGCACGCTGAGGACGCCCATGACGACCAGGTTGGCCAGCGCCCGCCAGCGGGTGCGCGGGTCGGCCTTGGCGTAGAACTCGCGCCGGTGGAGGAGCATCACGGCGAGGACGACCAGCGAGACGACCGCCGGGCCGACCTGGTGCCAGCGCACGATGTGCAGCGCCGCGCTGAGCGGCAGCAGCACGCAGACCACCCGCCAGGCCCGACGCTTGCGGCGGCGCAGCGCGTGGGCGAGCGGCACCAGCAGGATGCCGACCATCAGCGTGCCGACCGCGGCCAGGCTGGTGGTGCCGCCCGGCAGCTGCCCGGCGACCGTGTGCATCTTGGTGTGCCGGAGCTTGGGGAACACCGCGCTGGTGATGTCCACCAGCCCGATCAGCAGACAGGCGTAGCCGACCGCGCCCGGGAGCCAGGCCCTCGGAACAGCGGCTGCCTGGGTGCGCAGCGTCTGCAGGCCGCGGCGACGGCGCGGCGGCTGCTCGGGGCTCGGCTCAACGGACACGGGAACGCTCATGGAAGCTCAGCGTAGAGGCTGCGGTGCGGTGTCCCGTCACTCCGGGGGAGGACGCGTGATGGACCTTCATGCCTATTCCTTCATCAGGCAATGCGCATACCAAGGACCCGGAAACGGTCGGTAAACCGGGACCGTGGACGCGCTGCGGGGTTGAGCCGGCGGTGGGAGCAGGGGGGTCGCCGCAGCGTGGCGCGGCGGCACCCCCCGGGACGCGTTACGTACGGTGGACGCCGCATTCTAGGGCGCCGGTTGCCTGCGACTTCCCCCCGCCCTTCCGGCCCCCGCCCGGGCGCCCGGACAGCCTAGCTGCGGTGGCCCGATCTGATGGGCCGCCAGACGATGAAGCCTGCCCCGCCAGTGTCCCACCGGAAGGCCGACCGCATGGAACTGACCAGCGACGCGTTGATGAACTCGCTGCTCGCACTCGGGACCGCGGCCCTGGTCACCACCCTGTGGGTCTGGCCCCGGCTGGCCAGACAGCGCCCCCTGCCCGTGCTCGGCCGGATCGGCCTGCTGACGGTCGTTCAAGTCTCGATCGTGGCCGTGCTCGCGCTGTCGGTGAACAACTCCTTCGGGTTCTACACGTCCTGGAACGACCTGCTCGGCCACAGCGGCGCCAAGCTCGCCCTGACCAGCAACGAGAACCACAAGGGCGGCACCCCGGTCGCCGACGCGCTGATCCAGCCCACCACCGAGGGCGGCCTGGAGACCGTCACCAACCTGCCGAAGGGCACCCCCGAGGAGGTCGGCAAGGTCGAGTCGGTCCAGGTCAGCGGCAAGGAGACGGGCTTCTCCGACCAGATGTTCGTCTACCTGCCGCCCGAGTACTTCGACCCGAAGTTCGCCCTGGTCCGCTTCCCCGTCCTGCTGGCCATCGCGGGCTACCCGGGCACGGCGCTGAACCTGGTCAAGGACCTCTCCCTCCCCCAGACGGCGTACGAGCTGGAGCGCTCCGGCAAGATGCCGCCGACCGTCCTGGTGATGGTCCGCCCGGGGGTGGTCCCGTCCCGGGACACCGAGTGCGTGGACGTCCCCGGCGGGCCGCGCACCGAGGCCTGGTTCGCCAAGGACGTCCCGGAGGCCGTCCTGAGCACCTACCGGGTCGGCCGCACGGCCGGCTCCTGGGCCACCTTCGGCTACTCCACCGGGGGCAGCTGCGCGCTGCGCCTGGCGATGCGCTTCCCGAACGTCTTCGGCACCGCGGCCAGCCTGCACGGCGACTTCACCGTGCGCCAGGACGGCTACACCGGCGGCGACCTCTTCAACGGCGACAAGGCGCTGACCCAGCAGCACGACCTCGGCTGGCGGCTGCAGAACCTGCCGGTGCCGACGCTCAACGTCCTGGTGGTCTCCACCCGCAAGGAGTCGGACTACCCGCAGACCGTCCAGTTCGTCGACCAGGCCACCCAGGTCGCGGCGGCCAACCCGCAGTTCAAGGTCGACTCGCTCTACCTGGAGGACGGCGGGCACAACATCGACAGCTGGACCAAGGAGCTGCCGGCCTCGCTCGAATGGCTGGGCACGCACCTCGGCTAGCGCGTGTGAGTGATTACCCGCCGGTCGGCCCGGGCGGCCGACGGCCGGGGGGAACGCATCGAGGCCGTCCCGCCCGCCGCCCAGGCGCGCGGACGTCCCGGATCCGCGCAGGAGGCGCAGTGCTGAGCACCCGATCGCTCTTCAACGAGATCTACCGGAACGACCAGGCCTACCAGCTGTTCTGCAGCATCGCGGCCGGTGGTGAGGACCAGGGCGGCTGGGAGAACGAGCGGATCACCACGCTCACGCGGGACCCGGTCCTCGCCCCGAAGGTCGCCCGGCACGGTGCCGACGAGCGCAAGCACGGCCGGATCTTCACCCAGCTGCTGGCCAAGCGCGGCCTGCCCAAGGTGCCGGTCCCGGACGAGGCCGACTACTGCATGCTGCTGGAGCGCCAGGGCGTCGGCCTCTCCCACGAGCGGCTGAACAGCGACCTCCCGCTGACCGAGCGCGAGATCATCACCTACCTCGCGCACAGCCGGGTCACCGAGCAGCGCGCCGCCGAGCAGATGCGCCAGCTGGTCAAGGTGTACGGGGACAACCCCGACCTCGGCCGGGCGATGAGGATGATCTCCGCCGACGAGGACAACCACCTGGCGTACTGCCACGAGGAGCTGCTGCGGCTCCGGGCCGAGGGGCACGGCCCGTACATCCGGCACACCCTGGAGACCAGCGCCCGCGGCGAGATCCGCACCCACCGGGACGTCGGCCTCGCGGTCACCTCCCGGATGGCCCGGATCCTGCGCTGGCCGCGCTGGCAGCTGGCCCTGGTCACCCTCGGGGTGCACGCGCTGTACCTGTACGACCGCGCCTACGGCTGGCGCCGGATGGTCACGCTGCGGATGCCCGAGCGCCGCAACGCACTGGGCACCCCGGCTCCGCCGCACGCGGAGCACGAGGTGCCCTGAGAGCCGTTCCCGGCCGCTCGGCCGGGCCCTACCGGCCCTATCGGCCCTATCGGCCGATGATGAGGCTCATCGCCTCGGCCCGGGTGGCCGGGTCGCGCAGCTGGCCGCGCACGCAGGAGGTGATGGTCTTGGCGCCGGGCTTGCGGATGCCGCGCATCGACATGCACATGTGCTCGCACTCGACCACGACGATCGCCCCGCGCGGCTCCAGGATCCGCATCAGCGCGTCCGCCACCTGGCTGGTCAGCCGTTCCTGCACCTGCGGCCGGCGGGCGTAGACGTCGACCAGCCGGGCGAGCTTGGACAGCCCGGTGATCTTGCCGCTGAGGGACGGGATGTACCCGACGTGCGCCACGCCGCGGAACGGCACCAGGTGGTGCTCGCAGACCGAGGTCAGCTCGATGTCCTTGACCAGCACCATCTCGTCGTGGCCGAGGTCGAAGGTGGTGGTCAGGACGTCCTCGGGCTCCTGCCACAGGCCCGCGAATATCTCCTTGTAGGCCCGCGCGACCCGGGCCGGGGTCTCCAGCAGGCCCTCGCGGTCCGGGTCCTCCCCCACGGCGAGCAGCAGCTCACGGATGGCGTTCTCGGCCCGCTTCTGGTCGAAGGTCCCGACGGCGGGCGGACCGTCGAGCGTCACCGGGTCGATCATGCGGGCCTCGCTTACATGTGGGAAGACTCTGGCTGAACAGCACGGATGCCGCGCCTCCAGGGTACAAACCCTGGTGACGCGGCATCCATTCCCTACGGAACCGGGGGTCAGCCCTCGACCGGCGGCTCGGAGGCCGGCAGCGGCGGGAGCTTCACGACGTCCACCGGAGCGGTGTCCCCGGAGACGGCGCCGTTGGTGAGCGCCAGCTCCTTGGGGGACTGCACCGGAGGCCGGGTGGACGGCGTGCGACGGGTGGAACCCGTCCAGGCCGGCCGGGTCGGGCGCTTGACGATCGGGGCGAAGATCTCGGCGATCTGCTCCTTGTTGAGGGTCTCCTTCTCCAGGAGCTCCAGCACCAGGTTGTCGAGCACGTCGCGGTTCTCGACCAGGATCTCCCAGGCCTCGTTGTGCGCGCTCTCGATGAGCTTCTTGACCTCTTCGTCGACCAGCGCGGCGACCTCTTCCGAGTAGTCGCGCTGGTGGCCCATCTCACGGCCCAGGAACGGCTCCGAGTTGTCGGAACCGAACTTGATCGCGCCCAGGCGCTCGGTCATGCCGTACTGGGTGACCATGGCCCGCGCCGTGGCGGTGGCCTTCTCGATGTCGTTCGAGGCGCCGGTGGTCGGGTCGTGGAAGACCAGTTCCTCCGCCGCGCGACCGCCCAGCATGTAGGCCAGCTGGTCGAGCATCTCGTTGCGGGTGGTGGAGTACTTGTCCTCGTCCGGCAGCACCATGGTGTAGCCGAGGGCCCGACCGCGGGACAGGATCGTGATCTTGTGCACCGGGTCGCTGTACTGGCAGGCCGCCGCGACCAGGGCGTGACCGCCCTCGTGGTACGCGGTGATCTTCTTCTCCTTGTCGGACATGATCCGCGTGCGCTTCTGCGGACCGGCCACGACGCGGTCGATCGCCTCGTCCAGGATGCCGTTGTCGATCAGCTTCTTGTCCGAGCGGGCGGTCAGCAGCGCCGCCTCGTTGAGGACGTTCGACAGATCGGCACCGGTGAAGCCGGGGGTGCGCTTGGCGACGGCCGAGAGGTCGACGTCGGGCGCGATCGGCTTGCCCTTCTGGTGCACCTTGAGGATGTCCAGTCGGCCCTGGAGGTCGGGACGCTCCACCGCGATCTGGCGGTCGAAGCGGCCCGGGCGCAGCAGCGCCGGGTCCAGGATGTCGGGGCGGTTGGTCGCGGCGATCAGGATCACGCCGCCCTTGACGTCGAAGCCGTCCATCTCGACCAGCAGCTGGTTGAGGGTCTGCTCGCGCTCGTCGTGGCCGCCGCCGAGACCCGCACCGCGGTGCCGGCCGACGGCGTCGATCTCGTCGACGAAGACGATCGCCGGGGCGTTCGCCTTGGCCTGCTCGAAGAGGTCGCGGACGCGGCTGGCGCCGACACCGACGAACATCTCGACGAAGTCCGAGCCGGAGATGGAGTAGAACGGCACCCCGGCCTCGCCCGCGACGGCGCGCGCCAGCAGGGTCTTGCCGGTCCCGGGCGGGCCGTAGAGCAGCACGCCCTTCGGGATCTTGGCGCCGACGGCCTGGAACTTGGCCGGCTCCTGCAGGAACTCCTTGATCTCGTGGAGCTCCTCGACCGCCTCGTCCGCGCCTGCGACGTCGGCGAAGGTGGTCTTCGGGGTGTCCTTGGTGAGCAGCTTGGCCTTGGACTTGCCGAACTGCATGACGCGGGAGCCGCCGCCCTGCATCTGGTTCATCAGGAACAGGAACACCAGGACGATGATCACGATCGGCAGCATCGACAGCAGCAGGCTGACGAAGGTGCTCTGCTTCTCGGGACTGACGGTGTAGCCCTCGGCGAGGGTGTTCGAGTCCTTGTCGTTGACCTGGGCCTGCAGCTTGTCGGCGATCGCGACACCCTGGTCGCCGATGTACGAGGCCTGGAACTTGGTGCCGGACGGGGTCTTGCCCGTACCGGCGCTGGGCAGCGTTGCGCCGTCCTTCAGCTGGATCTTGATCGTGTTCGAGTCACCGGTGGTGATCTGCGCCGACTTGACGTTGTGCGCGTCGATCGCCGCCACGACCTGACCGGTGTCCACCGTCTTGTAGCCGTTCGAGTCCGAAACGACCTGCATCAGTACGATGACGGCGAGGACGGCCAGCACGATCCACATGATCGGCGCACGGAAGTATCGCTTGACGTCCATCCATGCGGGGCGTTGCCGCCCCGTCCCTCCTGCCACTCAACGGCGCCGTGTGGCTGTCGGCCGCGGCGCATCCGGTCGGTGCTCATGTGAAGAGCGGTTTTATTGGACCGTACCGCAGTCGGACCCACCGATGGCGGGAGCGCAGCGGACACGGCTTGGTTCTTCGATCCCCCGGTCCAACGGGCGGGAACGACCTACTGTTCCCGCCCATAGCCCGAACGGAGCCCTCAGCCGCCGTAGACGTGCGGGGCGAGGGTGCCGATGAAGGGGAGGTTACGCAGCTTCTCCGCGTAGTCCAGGCCGTAGCCGACCACGAACTCGTTCGGGATGTCGAACCCGACGTACTTCACGTCGATCTCGACCTTGGCCGCATCCGGCTTGCGCAGCAGCGTGCAGACCTCCAGCGAGGCCGGACCGCGCGAGCCCAGGTTGCCCAGCAGCCAGGACAGCGTCAGACCGGAGTCGATGATGTCCTCGACGATCAGGACGTCACGGCCGGCGATGTCGGTGTCCAGGTCCTTCAGGATCCGCACCACGCCGGAGGACTTGGTGCCCATCCCGTACGAGGAGACGGCCATCCAGTCCATGGTGACCTGCGAGTGCAGGGCCCGGGCGAGGTCGGCCATGACCATGACGGCACCCTTGAGGACGCCGACGATCAGCAGGTCCTTGCCTGCGTAGTCCCGGTCGATGCGCTCGGCCAGCTCAAGGAGCTTGGCGTCGATCTCGTCCTTGCTGATGAGCACCTTCGCGAGGTCAGCGCCCATGTCGTTCTGGTCCACCGGGGATACGTCCTCAAACGTTCGGGGTCTGTGTGGCCGGCGGCCGGCTCCCCCGGGGCATGCCTCGCCCCTCAGTCGCCCTGCCGCCGAAAGACCAGCGTGCCACACCTGCGGGTGGCCTCGACGCCCCCGGGTAGGTGCAGCGGCCCCTGGCCGCGCCATCCGGTGACCAGCAGGTCGATCGTCTCCAGGTGCCGGGCGAAGAGGTCCCCGGCCGGACACCCCGCGCGCAGTGCGGCCCGGCGCAGCACCCGGCGCCGGACGGCCGGCGGCAGTTCGGCCAGTTTCACGGCGTCCAGGGCGCCCTCGCCCGTACGGAGGTCGCGTTCGGCCAGGGCGGCCCACTGGTCGAGGGCGTCGGCGTCGTCGCGGAAAAGCCGGGCCGTGCGGGCCAGCGCCTCGACCACGCCGCCGCCCAGGTGCTTCTCCAGCACCGGCAGCACCTCGTGGCGGACCCGGGATCGGGTGTAGGCGGGATCACAGTTGTGCGGGTCGTCCCAGACCGGGATCGACTGGGCGGAGCAGGCCTGCCGGGTGGCGGCCCGGTCCAGCTCCAGCAGCGGACGGCGGTAGCGGCCCTTCTGGGCCGGCATCCCGGCCAGCGAACGGGCGCCCGAGCCGCGGGCCAGGCCCAGCAGGACGGTCTCGGCCTGGTCGTCCCGGGTGTGGCCGAGCAGCACGGCGACGGCGCCGTGGCGTTCGGCGGCCTCGTCCAGGGCGGCGTAGCGGGCGTCCCGGGCGGCCGCCTCCGGGCCGCCGGCCCGGCCGACGCGCACCGGGACCGCCTCGACCGGGTCCAGGCCGAGCGAGCGCAGCCGCTCCGCCACCTGGTCGGCGCGCTCGGCGGAGCCGGGCTGCAGGCCGTGGTCGACGGTGACGGCGCCGACCCGCAGGCCGATCTTGGGGGCTTCGAAGGCGGCGGCGATGGCCAGCGCCATGGAGTCCGCGCCGCCGCTGACGGCGACCAGGACCAGCGGCGAACCGGGCGCGGCCGGGGTGCGGGGCAGCCCGGACGGGTGGCGCGCGGCGTTGCCGATCAGGGTGGTGCCGACGGCGGCACCCACCAGCGGCGCCCCGGCCGGGCGCTCGCGGGGCTCGCGCACGGGCGCGGTGAAGGTGGTACCGGCCTCGGCGGCGAGGTCGGCGAGCGTGCGGCGAACGGCCAGGCGTATCGCGGCGACGGCGGGGTGAGGGCCCACGGCGAAGTCTCCTCGACGGAGGGGGACAGGACTGCGGCGGGCGGCGGGGACCGCACACTGCGTGCGCGCCCTGTTACCGGGCGCTCACAGATGGTGGCAGAAAGGAGCGACCCGCTACGCCACCCGCGCCACCGGTACGACCACCGTCCCACGTTCGGGTGAATGAAGAAACGCTTCTTCACGCACCATCTGCCCGATTGGACCACTCGTACGAGCGGGTTTGACCGCCGCGCGCCGCTTGCCGTCCGGCTGGCGGCGCGCCTGCGTCACGACGGGGAGCTCAGCGGGCCACCCGGGCCACCCAGGCGGCCGGGTCGTGGATCTCCTCCTTGGTCGGCAGGGTGTTCGGCGAGGTCCACACCCGGTTGAACCCCTCCATGCCGACCCGCTCCACCACCCCGCGCACGAACACCGCACCGTCCTGGTACTGGCGCAGCTTGGCGTCCATGCCCAGCAGCCGGCGCAGCAGCAGGTCCAGCCGGTTCGCACCGCGGTCCCGGCGCTGCTGGAACTTCTCCCGGATCTCCGCCACCGTCGGCACCACGGCCGGGCCGACGCCGTCCATCACCACGTCCGCGTGGCCCTCCAGCAGCGACATCACGGCCGTCAGCCGGGCGAGGATCTCGCGCTGCGCGGGCGACTGGACGATCTCCATCAGGTTCGACGAGGAGCCCTCCCGGCCGCCGACGCCCGGCAGCCCGCCGAGCGAACCCGCCGCGTCCCGCAGCCGGTCCAGCAGCGCGCCCGGGTCGACGTCCGTCTCGGCGAGGAAGGACTGCACCTCGGACTGGATGTGGTCACGCAGCCACGGCACCGCCGTGAACTGCGTCCGGTGCGTCTCCTCGTGCAGGCAGACCCAGAGCCGGAAGTCGGACGGGTCGACGTCCAGCTCACGCTCGACGTGCACGATGTTCGGCGCCACCAGCAGCAGCCGGCCCGGCCCGGGACCGTCCGGCCCCAGCCGCGGCTTGTCGAACAGCGCCGCCGGACTGTCCGGCGCCTCCAGCGAGGGCTCCGCCGGGGCGAAGGTCTCGTACTGGCCCAGCACCTTCGTCGCCAGGAACGCCAGCAGCGCCCCGACCTCGATGCCGGTCGCCTTCTCCCCCACGGTGCCGAACACCCCGGCCGTCGCGCTGTTCGTCCGGCGCGCCTGCAGCTTCTCCACCAGCGGCTGGACGACCGTGCGGAAGCCCGCCACGTTGGCCCGCACCCAGCCGGGGCGGTCCACCACCAGTACGGGCGTCGCCGCGGCCCGGGCCAGGCTCGACGACTGCATGCCGGTGAACGCCCGAACGTGCTCCTCCGCCTCCAGGGCGTGCCGGCGCAGCTCGGCGACCACCGCCGCCGCCTCCTCCCGGCTCACCTCCGGGCCCGGCCTCACCAGCCTGGTCGCAGTCGCGACCGCGAGGTTCCAGTCGACCATGTCAGCACCGCCACTCGCGCTCGTCATGCCCTCACCGTACGTGCTCCCCACCACCAACGGCAGCCACCCACCCGGAACACCTCGCCCCCGGCACCCCGGGGCGCGGCCTCCCGACACCGGCCCCGACCCGGTCGGCACGCCAACTCCCGTGCCGCCCGGGGGCCGTGACGCTCCGCGCCGGGTGGACGGCGGGCCCGCCGGGGGGTGCGGCGGGGGCACCCGGGGCCGCGCGCGGGAGGGGCGGCGCCGCGCCTGGTCGCCGCCGTCCCCGCGGGAGGACCACGGCGACCCGGGGGCCGGCGCCGGGCGGCGCCGGCGGGGCGGGGACGGGCGGGTGGATCAGTGGCAGCCGCAGCCGGCGAGGTGGGCGGCTATGCGGTCCATGGCGGCGCGGGCGGTGTCGGCGGGGGCGGGGGTGCGGGTCATGACGGCGAAGGCGAGGAGGCGGCCGTCGGCGTCGACGACCGTGCCGGCGAGGGTGTTGACGCCGCGGAGGGTGCCGGTCTTGGCGCGGATCAGGCCGGCCGCGTCGGCGGAGCCAGAGCCGGCGCCGTAGCGCTTGCCGAGGGTGCCGGTGAAGCCGGCGACCGGGAGGCCGGTGAGCACCGGCCGCAGGGCGGGGTGCTCCGCGGAGGCCGCCAGGGAGAGCAGCCGGACCAGCACGGCGGGCGGGATCGCGTTGCCCGTGTGCAGGCCGCTGCCGTCGTTGAGGACCACGTCGCCCATCGGCACGCCGAGCCGGGTGAGTTCCCGGGTGACGGCGGCCGCCGCCCCCTCGAAACTCGCCGGCTGGTGGGCCGCGAGCGCGGCCTGACGGGCGATCGCCTCGGCCAGCTGGTTGTCGGAGGTGGTCAGCAGGCGCTCGACCAGGCGGTCGAGCGTGGGCGAGTCGACCCGGCCGAGGACGGGCGCGTCGGCGGCGGCCGGCGCGGCGGCGGGCCCGGGCCCGCCCTGCACGGTGATGCCCTGGGCCTTGAGCAGGGCGGCGAAGGCCCCGGCGGCCGCGCCGGCCGGGTCGGGGACGCGGTCCGGCGCGTCCTCGCGGCTCTTCGGGTCCGCCTTGGCCTCGTCCACCATCAGCGGGACGACCAGGGCGATGTTCTGCCCGTCGTGGTTGTTGTGCTGCGGGTTGCCGGCGTACATCGACAGGTCGTAGTCCAGCTTGACCGTGGTGGTGCCGGCGGCGGCCAGGGCGGCGGCGGTCTGCCGGGCGAGGGCGTCCAGCGAGGCGGGGGCGGTGTCGGCGTCGACGGGCTGACCGCCGATCTGCACCTGGTCGGCGGGGAGTGCGGTGAGCGTCGGGTCGCCGCCCCCGACCAGCGTGATCGTGCCCGGATCCGCGCCGCGGACCACCTTGGTGGTCAGCCGGGTGTCGCCGGGGAGCAGGGACAGGGCTGCGATCGAGGTGGCCAGCTTGGTGGTGGAGGCGGGGGTGGCCGGGGTGTTCTCGCCCGAGCCGTACAGGAGTCGGCCGTCGGCGGCGTCCGCGACGGCGAAGGTGACGTCACCGAGGTTCGGGTCGGCGACGGCGCCGGCGAGCGCCTGCCGGAGGCCCTGCGCGGTGGGGACGGCGGCCGTCGGAGCGCCGTCGGCGGAGGCCAGGACGTCGCCCGCCGCGGGGGCCGGGCGCGCGGCGGACGGGTCGCCACCGGTGTTCGCGGGCGCGGGGGCCGCGGAGGGCCCGGACCGGCGGGCGGGTGCGGCGCTCGGACTGTCGCCCGGCCCCGGCTTGGCGCCGCCCTTCCCGTGGTCACCCTTCTTGCCGCCGTTGCCGTCCCGGCCGCCGTCGCGGTCGTCGTCCTCGCCGTGCCCGGTGCTGTGCCCGCCCGGGGGCGGTGAGGGCTGCGCGTACGCACCGCCCGAGGTCAGGACCGTTCCGGCGACCAGCAGCGCCGCTCCGAACAGCCCCGCGGCCGTCCCCCTGCGGCGGCGGACCGCCCCTCCCCCAGCGCTCACCGACCGGCCCCTTTCCCGAGCACCCACTCCCGTAGGAGACACTTGGATTCTGTCAGTCCCTACCTTGGAGGAACCGTTGGAGTTCGACGTCCTTATCGAAATCCCGAAGGGCTCTCGTAACAAGTACGAGGTCGACCACGAGACCGGTCGCCTGCGGCTCGACCGGATGCTCTTCACCTCGACCCGCTACCCGGCCGACTACGGCTACGTCGAGGGCACGCTCGGCGAGGACGGCGACCCGCTGGACGCCCTGGTCATCCTGGACGAGCCGACCTTCCCGGGCTGCCTCATCAAGTGCCGCGCCATCGGCATGTTCCAGATGACCGACGAGGCCGGCGGCGACGACAAGCTGCTCTGCGTCCCGGCGACCGACCCGCGCTGGGAGCACCTGCGCGACATCCACCACGTGTCGGAGTTCGACCGCCTGGAGATCCAGCACTTCTTCGAGGTCTACAAGGACCTGGAGCCCGGCAAGTCCGTCGAGGGTGCCAACTGGGTCGGCCGCGCCGAGGCCGAGGCCGAGGTCACCGCTTCGATCAAGCGCCTGGCGGAGCAGGGCGGCCACTGAGCCGTCGTTCCGATCTCGATCGATCAGGACCGTTCGAGGTAGGTCGGGACAGCCTGGGGCCGGGGTTCGCGGATTCGTCCGCGGGCCCCGGCCTCTGTCGTGCCCGGGGCCGGGCCGTCCGGTCCGGGCCGTTCCGATCGGGGCCGTTCCGTTTCGCGGAGCGGTGGCCGGGCCGGCTTGCCAGACTGGTTGCCGACAGACTGTCGGCACGATGTGAAGTCAGGTTAGCCTAACCAAAACTGTCGGGGCCGGATCCGACCCGGCCGCATCCGATCGCTGGAGGCCGCATGCCCGCGCCCGCGCCCGTCCCGTTCTCCACCGTGCTCCGCACCGCCAGCAGCGAGGAGCACGAGGCCGCCGAACACTCCTCGTTCATGAGCCACCTGCTGAACGGGCGCCTCGGGATCGAGGCGTACGCCGACCTCACCGGCCAGCTCTGGCACGTCTACCGGGCGCTGGAGAGCCGGACCGGGCAGCTCGCGGAGCACCCGCTGGCCGGCCCCTTCATCGACGGCGCGCTGCTGCGCACCGCCGCCATCGAGCGCGACCTGGCGCACCTGCGCGGGCCCGGCTGGCGGGACGGACTGGCGCCGCTGCCGGCCACCGCCGCGTACGTCGCGCGCGTGGAGGAGCTGGCCGCCGCGTGGCCCGCCGGGTACATCGCGCACCACTACACCCGCTACCTGGGCGATCTGTCGGGCGGCCAGATCATCCGGGGCGTGGCCGAGCGGACCTGGGGCTTCGCGCGCAAGGGCGACGGCGTGCGGTTCTACGTCTTCGAGGAGGTCGACAACCCGGCCGCCTTCAAGCGCGAGTACCGCGCCAAGCTGGACGCGGCCGGGGCCGCGATGGACGAGGTCGAGCGGCGCCGGGTGGTCGAGGAGTGCAAGCGGGCCTTCGTGCTCAACGGAGCGGTCTTCCGCGACCTGGACTCGCGCTACCCGCTCAGCGCGTAGGCGCCGCCCTCCGACGGCACCGGAGGCGGGCCGGCCCCGGCGAACGACCGCCCGCCGGGGCGACGGTCACGGACGGGCCGGCCGCCGAGGTGCTGCGCGCACCGCCGCTCGGCCGGGTGTACGGCCACCCGGTGGAGGTGCCGGCGCACCTACGCACCGGGGTGCCGCCGGTGCTGCCGCGGCGCGGCTGAACCGGGTCAGTCCTCCAGCCGGAAGCCGACCTTGATGCAGACCTGGTAGTGCTTGATCCGGCCGTCCTCCAGATGCCCCCGGACCTGGGACACCTCGAACCAGTCGAGGTTGCGCAGCGTCCGGGCGGCCCGCTCCACCCCGTTGCGGATCGCGGCGTCGATGCTCTCGGTCGAGGACCCGACGATCTCGGTCACCCGGTACACGTGGTCGGTCATGGCGGACTCCCTCAGCTGTGCGACGGTCCCCCGGTCCACCGTGCACCGCCCCCGCCCCGCCCGCACCCCGACGGGCCGCCGCCGCCCCGAGCCGGGCCCCGGGACTCCGGGGGCCCTGCCCGGACAGGGGCCCCGAGGGCTCCCGGAGCGGGCCCCGGAGGACCGGCCCCAGGGCGCCGGGCCGGGCTCCCGGGTGCCGGGCCTAGAAGGCCGCCCGCACCTGTCCGACCGGCGCGCCGCCGCCGAACAGCGGGGCCGAGCCGATCCGCTCGACGGTCTCGTCCGCCCCGGCCACCCCGAGCCGGCGCAGCGCGGCCGCCAGCACCGGGCCGCGGGCGCGCTCACCACCGTCGTCGATCTTGAAGGCCAGTGCCCGCCCGTCCGGCAGCGCCACCACCTGGACGGCCTCGGCGCCCATCTTGGACAGCGCGCCCGGGATCGCCCGCATCAGCCAGGTGTCGGCCCGGCGGGTGCCGGCCACGTACTCGGGGTGGGCGCGCATCGCGTCGGCCACCCGGCGCGGCGCGGACCCCTCGGGGGCCAGCACCAGGCCGCGGTAGCCGCGGGCCAGGCCGGTCAGCGTGACGGCCAGCAGCGGGGCGCCGCAGCCGTCCACCCCGGCGTGCGCGGGCGTCTCGCCGGTGCCCTCCTCCAGGGCCTCGCGGGCCAGCAGCTGGATCGGGTGGGACGGGTCGAGGTAGCTCTCGGTGTCCCAGCCGTTGGCCACGCAGGCGGCCAGCCAGCCGGCGTGCTTGCCCGAGCAGTCCATCAGGATCGGGGCGCGCCGACCGCCGGCGCCGAGCAGCAGCTCCGCCTCGGTCTCGTCCAGCGGCAGGTCGGCCGGGGTCCGCAGGGCCGACTCGTCGAGCCCGGCGGCGCCGAGGATGGCTCTCACACCGGCGAGGTGAAACGATTCTGCAGAGTGGCTGGAGGCGGCCAGCGCCAACAGCTCGGCGTCGATCGACAGCCCGGCCCGCAGGGTGGCCACCGCCTGGAACGGCTTGGCCGTCGACCGCGGGAAGACCGGTGCGTCCGGGTCGCCCAGCGCGAACTCGACCGAGCCGTCGGCGGCGAGCAGCACCAGGGAACCGTGGTGGTGGCCCTCGACGAAGCCCGATCGTATGACCTCGGCGAGCACGGGCACGGTGGCGAGCTGGGGCATGGGGGTTGAGCCTTCCGGGGCGAGGGTGAGCCGGGAGCGAGCCGGGCTCCACCCGCCCGCAGCGACTCACCCGGTCAGAGCGGCCCCCCTGCGAGCAGGTCGTCGACCCGTGCTTCCCCATCACGGTACCTGCGGGTGATCTCGGCATTGCAACCGTCGGCCGTGCGCAGCAGCCGCTGACGCCGTCCGGACACCTCCCGCTCGTGCGCCCGCAGCCGCTCCAGGGCGGCCAGCAGCTCCTCGGCCGGGTGCGCCGCCAGGTCGGCGAGCTGGACGTCGCCCATGAGCGCGTCCGCCTCCAGCCCGGACTCCCGGGTGCGCGGCGGGCCGAGGGTCACGTGCCGGGCCGAGCGCCGCACGGTGGAGGGCGCGTCGGTCAGGATGGCCGGCAGCCGGTCCAGCAGGTCGCCGGGGGCCGGATCGGGGCCGGGCACGCCGGCCGCCCGGACCGGGCCGCCGGGGCGCCGGTCGAGCTCGGCGCGCAGGATGTCCATCCGCCCGTGCAGCAGCCGCCGCAGGTAGGACAGGTCGGCCTCCTGCTCCAGGGTCTCCCGGCGCAGCACCCGCAGCTGGTCCAGGCCCAGCCCCTCCAGATCGGGCTCGTCCTCCGCGTCCGCCACCGGACCGCACGGGCCCCCGGGGGCCGGCGCCATCCGCCCGGACCGGTCCCGCGCCGCGCTGCTCGCGTCCATCACCCAACCCACCTGCCGTCGTCGATCCCGCCCGCTCGCGGCAACCCCGTCCCTGCCGCCGGTCCGGCCCGTCCCCCGACGGGCTCGGCGTTCCGTCCCTCGGCACGCCCGGGAGCCCCCCGGAGGTTCCGCTCCCCAGTCGCGACCACCCGTCGGGGCGACACCACCAGAACGCCTGACCCACCGACTCGACCGCCCGGCCGAACCCGGGCCCGGCGCGGCGGACCTCCTGGCGCCCCGGACCCTTCGTACGGTCCACAGCGTGCCACCCCACCCGGCGCGCGCGCACCGCCCGTGCACCCGAACGGCCCCCTGGCGAACGGGGGTGGCTGATATGACCGGCCCTTTCCGCAGGAAGAGCAGCGCCCGAACCGGCGCAGGCGCCCACTTTGCGGCGTGCGCAACCATCGTGCGCGCCCCTCGTCTGCGCCCTGGGACGACCTCTGTGACGCACGTGGGGGATGCGGGGCGACGGGCGGCCGGCGCACGGGCAGCGACGTGCGGAAGCGGGTGCCGAGGGACGGGCGGACCGCCCGCGCAGCGCCCGTGGGGGCGCGCGACAGCGGGCGGAGCGCGGGACGGCGGGGCGGGCGCCGCGCCGGGGCCCCTCCGGTGGCCGCACCGCCCTCCGGCACAATGGCGGCATGCGAGCAGTGGTGCAGCGAGTGACCGAGGCCCGGGTGACCGTGGCCGGTGAGACCGTCGGCGCGATCGAGGAGCCGGGGCTCTGCGTCCTGGTCGGCGTCACCCACGACGACACCCCCGCCAAGGCCGCCCAACTGGCCCGCAAGCTCTGGACGCTGCGGCTGCTGCCCGCCGACGAGGAGGGCGTCGAGCAGAGTTGCTCCGACCTCGGCGCCCCGCTGCTGGTGATCAGCCAGTTCACGCTCTACGGCGACGCCCGCAAGGGCCGCCGCCCCACCTGGAACGCCGCCGCCCCCGGCCCGGTCGCCGAGCCGCTGGTGGACGAGGTGGTCGGCGCGCTGCGGGCGCTGGGCGCCAAGGTGGAGACGGGCCGGTTCGGCGCCGACATGCAGGTGGCGCTGGTGAACGACGGCCCGTTCACCGTCCTCGTCGAGGTCTGAGGCCGGAGGCCGGAGCCCCGCCCTGGCTACTGCGGGACGATCACGTCCTGGGTGCCCGGCACCGTCCCGGCCAGCAGCACCGCGTCCACCGGGACGTTCCGCTTGACGATCGCCAGCGCGATCGGCCCCAGCTCGTGGTGGCGGGCCGAGGAGGTCACGAAGCCCAGCGACCGCCCGTCCGGGTCGGTGGCCAGCCGGACCTCGGTGCCGTGCGGGGGCAGCGACTCCTCGGTGCCGTCCAGGTGCAGGAAGACCAGTCGGCGCGGCGGCCGGCCCAGGTTGTGCACCCGGGCGACGGTCTCCTGGCCGCGGTAGCAGCCCTTCTGCAGGTGGACGGCGGTGCGCAGCCAGTCCACCTCGTGCGGGATGGTCCGGTGGTCGGTCTCGAAGCCGAGCCGGGGCCGGTGGCCCTCGATCCGCAGGGCCTCGTACGCCCAGATCCCGGCCGCCGGACCGTACCCGGCGGTGAGCTTCTCCAGGTCGGCGCGCGGCACGAATAGGTCGCGCCCGTAGGGGAGTTCGCGGACGGCCGCGGCGCCCTCGACGGAGCCGGTGGAGCCGGCCGGCAGGTGGACCACGGCGTACTCGGCGGTCGCGTCGGCGACCTCCACCCGGTAGAAGAACTTCATGCTCTCCAGGTAGGCGACCAACGCGCCCTGGGTGCCCGGCTCGACGTGCGCCCAGGTGGTGGTGCCGTCGTCCACCAGGTAGAGCGCGTGCTCGACGTGCCCGTTCGGGGAGAGCACCAGCGCCTCGGCGGCCTGCTGCGGGGGAAGCTCGCTGACGTGCTGGGTGACCAGCAGGTGCAGCCAGGCGAGGCGGTCGGCGCCGGTGACGGTGACGACCCCGCGGTGCGAGAGGTCGACGAAGCCGGTGCCCTGCGCGAGGTGGCGTTGCTCGCGGAAGATGTCGCCGTAGTGGGCGGCGACGCCCTCGTCGGCCCCCTCGGCGGGGACGGCTCCGGGCAGGGCAAGCAGCGGGCTCTTCACACCGGTCATACCGGCCAGCTTACGACCGGCCCTCGGCGAGCTTGGCGGTGCAGTCGGCACAGCGGCCGAAGATGGCGAAATGCTTGAGGTCGGTGTCGAAGCCGTGCTGCGCGCGCAGGCTGTCGATCAGCGGCTGGGCGATCTCGGTGCCGGTCTCGGTGACCTTCTCGCAGTCCCGGCAGACCAGGTGCAGGTGGTGGTGGCGGCCGGCCAGGTGGTAGGTCGGGGCGCCGTGGCCGAGGTGGGCGTGCGAGACCAGGCCCAGCTCCTCCAGCAGCTCCAGGGTCCGGTAGACGGTGGAGATGTTGATGCCGCTGGCGGTCCGCCGGACGTGGCAGAGGATGTCGTCGGGGGTGGCGTGGTCGAGGACGTCGACGGCCTCCAGCACGAGCTGCCGCTGCGGGGTGAGGCGGTAGCCGCGCTCGCGCAGGTCGGCCTTCCAGCCGTCGGAGAGGTGCCAGTCGCCGGAGAGCTGCCAGTCGGTGGTGCCGGTGTCCGCCACGGTGCTGTCCCTGCCAAGGAAAGATGGAAAGTCGGGGTCCTGATGCAAGTGTAGGGACCGGCCCGGGGCCGGTCCCTACACTTGCACGGACTGCGCTGTTGCCGGAGCCGTGTCTACTTGAAGAACGCGATGCCGTCGTCCGGCAGGTCGTTGATGTCCTTGATCAGCTGGGCCGGGCTGAGCACCTTCTTCAGCTGCGCGGACATGTACGGGCGCAGCGGCACGCTCGGGGCGGCCTTCTCGCCGACCCACAGCAGTTCGCCGTTGACGAAGCCGTACAGCCGCTTGCCGCCCGAGTACTCCGGCGAGCCCTCGATCCGCGCCACCGCGTCGGTCGAGACGTCGACCTGGGGCTTGCCGTCGGCCAGCTCGCCGTACCAGATCTCGACCGTGCCGTCGTCGCGGACGGAGGAGATCTCGATCCCCCGGGCGCCGCTGGTGCCGTCGGGGTTGCTCGTGATGCGCCAGAACGCGTGCTCGTTCTCCAGCGGGCGGACCTTCTCGCCGTCGTTGTCCAGCACCCAGGTGCGGGAGCGGAACTCCAGGAAGGGCCGGCCGTCGTGGCGGATCACGATCTCCTGGCCGAAGTTGCACTTCTCCGCGCCCGGGCCCCCCTCACCCGGCAGAGGGGCGTACACGCCCGCGCCCTCCCAGGTGCCGAGGAGGAAGGCGAGCGGCACGACGTCCTTGTGGAGGTCAGAGGGGATCTCGATCATGTTCCTGGTCGCTGTCGTCGTCGGTGTGGGGCTGCCTCAACCGTACGGCAGGCTCAGCGCTGACCCTGGTACAGCTTCATCACCGAGAAGATGGCGAACCAGGTGATCAGCACGGCCATGAGGGCCAGCAGACCGTCGAAGAACATTTCCAGACCGGACACGGGGGGCTCCCAGGCGGCGACAGTGTGGTGGATTTTGCTCCGCTCACTCTATCCGTCGGGCTCCGGCCGGTCGCGGTGAGCCCCACCACGTCGCTGTTCGCGCCGGGGTTACCACGCCACCCGAGCTTTCCCCACGGGTTCCCGGGATGACGGCCGACGGGGGTGGCGGGACCTCTAAGGTGGCGCCATGTCGAAGAAACTGGTCATCAAGGTCACCGCAGGGGCGGACGCGCCGGAGCGGTGCTCGCAGGCGTTCACGGTGGCGGCGGTGGCCGTCGCCAGCGGGATCGAGGTCTCGCTCTGGCTGACCGGCGAGTCCTCCTGGTTCGCGCTGCCGGGGCGCGCCGCGGAGTTCGAACTGCCGCACGCGGCGCCGCTGCCGGACCTGCTGGAGTCGATCCTGGCGGTCGGTTCGGTGACGCTCTGCACCCAGTGCGCGGCCCGGCGCGGGATCGAGCAGAAGGACACCGTCGAGGGTGTCCGGATCGCGGGCGCGCAGGTCTTCGTCAGCGAGATCATGGCGGACGGCGTCCAGGCGCTCGTCTACTGACCGCTCCGCACCCGCCGACCGATTCCGTACCGGGGGTCACGGACGCTGCTCGTGGTCGGGGCGGTCCCGGTCGTGGCCGGGCTCGTCCCACTTCGGGTCGTCCCAGCGCGGGTCGTTCCACCAGTCGTCGTCCGGGTCGCGCTTGTTGGCGAACACCGCGGCGGCCGGCGGGATCACCATCGCGACCAGGCACATGCCGATCGCCGCGCCCACCGAGAAGAACCGCACCACGCCCCAGGCCATGACGAACAGGCCCACGCACACGCCCATCATGGCGAAGTAGTAGCGACGCCGCCGTCTTGCCTGCACCCCTCCACGGTACGGCCGAGGGCCCCTGCTCGGCAGGGGCCCTCGGGGTGTCGTCCGCACTCCGGTCGACGCGCTCGCTCCGGAGCGGCCGACCCGGTCGGCCGCTCCGATCGACCGATCCGGTCAGACCGCGATCGCGACCTCGACGGCGGTGCCCTGGGAGGCCACCACCTGGCGGTCCACGGTCTGGCCCGGCACCAGCGCGCGCAGGGTCCACTTGCCCGGGCGGGCGAAGAACCGGAACTGGCCGGTCGCCGAGGTGGGCACCTCGGCCGTGAACTCACCGCCCTCGTCCAGCAGTCGGACGTAGCCGTTGACCGGCTCACCGTCGCGGGTCACCGAACCCTGGATGATCGTCTCGTTCGCCACGTCAACTCCTGCCAGGTCCGGGCCGCCGGCCTTCGCACCGCACATGTCTGTCTTCCCTTCTACTTACGGGTCGAGCCGGGGCTCAGTTGCCGAGCTCGATCGGCACGCCGACCAGGCTGCCGTACTCGGTCCACGAACCGTCGTAGTTCTTGACGTTCTCCTGGCCGAGCAGCTCGTGCAGCACGAACCAGGTGAGCGCGGAGCGCTCGCCGATGCGGCAGTAGGCGATGGTGTCCTTCGCCAGGTCGATGCCCTCGGCCTCGTACAGGGCCTTGAGCTCGTCGTCGCTCTTGAAGGTGCCGTCGTCGTTGGCGTTCTTGGCCCACGGGATGTTGCGGGCGCTCGGCACGTGGCCCGGGCGCTGCGACTGCTCCTGCGGGAGGTGGGCGGGGGCCAGCAGCTTGCCGGAGAACTCGTCGGGCGAGCGGACGTCGACCAGGTTGAGGCTGCCGATGGCGGCGATCACGTCGTCGCGGAAGGCACGGATCGACGAGTCGGCGGCCTGCGCCGTGTACTCGGTGGCGGGGCGGGCCGGCACCTCGGAGACCAGGTCGCGGGAGTCGAGCTCCCACTTCTTGCGGCCACCGTCCAGCAGGCGGACGTCGCCGTGGCCGTACAGCTTGAAGTACCAGTAGGCGTACGAGGCGAACCAGTTGTTGTTGCCGCCGTACAGGACGACGGTGTCGTCGTTGGCGATGCCCTTGGCGCTGAGCAGCGCCTCGAAGCCGGCCTGGTCGATGAAGTCGCGGCGGACCGGGTCCTGGAGGTCCTTCTTCCAGTCGATCCGGACGGCGTTGCGGATGTGGTTCTTGTCGTAGGCGGAGGTGTCCTCGTCGACCTCGACGATGACGACCTTCGGGTCGTCCAGGTGGGCCTGGACCCAGTCGGCGTCGACCAGGACGTCGCTGCGGCTCATGGTGGTGTTCTCCATCCGAGGGCGGTTGGCGGAAGGTGCTGCTCAGGAGGTGCTGCAGGGGCACCCGGGCGGATGCGGGTCCGAACCGCTGTCCGAATAGTGGGACAGGGCGGGGGGACCGGGGCGACCGGGCAGGAGACTGCGGAGTACATCGGCACCGACCCGCGAGCACAGCCGGGTACGGTCACCGGGAAGATCGGCGGCGAGCGTCAACTGCCCTGCCTGGATGCCGAGTCAGCGCATTCGACACAGACAGGCGGCCACGCGGCACAGGTCTACCGCCCGCCGCTTCGTGAGGTCCGTCTGTCGCTTCATGCCGACGATGCTAGGGACACCGACGGCCCGCTGTCATCAGCGTATCGAATAATGAGATCAAAACAGCCGCATCGCGAGATTTGGCTTCCGCGTGTCCTCTGCCCGGCCCGTCCGCCCCGGCCGGGCCGCCTTCCGGTGGCGTACAACGGGCGGAAGCGACACCGCTCCGCGGTCCGCGCTGGACAGCGCGTCTCGCGGAGCGGAACGTTTCGGCGATCAGACGGCGGGTCGATCCCGGGACGGCGGGGCGGGGCGGGCCGGGTGCGGGGCGGGCCGGACGGGACGGCAGGGGGCTCAGCCGAGGAGCTTGACGCCCTTGCCGTCGAAGGTCAGCTGGAGGCCCTCCGGGAGCGGCGTCACGCCGTCCTTGTCGCCGTCCTTGGCGGCCAGCTTCAGCCCGGCCGGCAGCGTGTCCAGCGTGAAGCTCATCGGCTCGATCTGCTGGTTGGTGATCCCGGCCATCATCCCCGCGAGGGCGCTCAGCCGGAAGCCGTCCACCGTGACGGTGTTCCCGTCGTTGTGCACGGTGCCCTCGCCGATCGCGATCGGCCCCAGCGAGGCCTTGACCTTGCCCGGCCCGCCGTACGACAGGCTCAGCCGCGTGCTGCTGCCCACCGGCAGCTTGGTGCCGTGCAGCAGCTGGGAGGCCGGGGGCAGCAGCTGCGCGAGGTCCGGGTACGAGATCACCCCGCTGCCGGTGCCGCTGTCCACCGTGGCGCTGTTCATGCTGTCGCTCACCTTGACCCCGGCGAGCTCGGCCTTGAACGAGTGCAGCGCGACCTGGTGGCTGCCGTCGCCGACGGTCAGGCCGTCGGCGGAGATCCGGACGTCGTCCAGCTTCATCGACAGCACCTGGGTGAGGAACGGGAAGCCGTCGATCGAGACGTCCGGCCGCTGGCTCATCCGGCCGCTCTTCACGATCCGGTCGGCGGCCTCGTCCTCGGCCACGCCGACCGCGATGCGGTCGGCGCCCACCAGGAGGCCGGAGAGCACCACCAGGCCGATCGTGGCCTTCAGCCATCCGCGCATCGTGTCCCCCGTCGTCGCCGGTCGCTGTGGTCGTTCGCTTCGTTCGCTGTCGTTCGCTGTGGTCGTTCGCTGCTGTCCGCTGGTGGTCGTTCGCTGTCGTTCGTGGTCCCGCGGCGGCCGCCGAACGCGGCCGCCCCGCACGACGGTACGACGTCCCGCCCCGGAGCATGGTTCCGGGGCGGGACGTCGTGGGGAAGGGGCGGCTCGACGCCGAGGAGCGTCAGGCCAACAGGTCGGTGGCGATCCAGATCAGCGGTGCGGCCACCGCCAGCGGCAGCGCCACGCCCGCCGTCATGTGCACGAAGCGGGACGGGAAGTCGTACGCCGCGACCCGACGGCCGACCAGCGCCCCCAGCCCGGCGAGCGCACCGAGCGCCACCGGCGCACCCACCAGCAGGCCCAGCGCCACGGCCGCGACCAGGCCCAGGACCGCGCCGAGCTGCTTCGGGCCGGGCAGCGGCGCCGCGGCCAGCAGGGTGGCCAGCGCGACCGCGCCCACCCCGGCCGGCACCCAGTCGGCCAGCAGCAGCATGGTGCACAGCGCCGTCACCACGGTGGCCGAGCCCAGCACCGTCAGCGCGTAGAACCGCTCCTTCGGGTCCGACGGGCGGAACGTCTGCAGCACCAGGACCAGCAGGAAGAACCCGCCCAGGGTGCCCACCACCGCCGCCACGCCGCCGTCGGAGTCCGCCAGCAGCACCGCGGCATCCGCGGTGAAGCCGGCCAGCGCGGCGAGCAGGATGCCCTGCCGGGCCGGCCACATGCCGTTCAGCCGGAACCAGCCGGCCGCCGTCAGCAGCTGCAGCAGCGCGACCACCAGGGCCAGCGCCACCTGCCCCAGCGCGGCGCCGCCGGCCAGCAGCGCGGCCGCGCCGGCGGTGATCAGGGCCGGCTGCAGACCCGGGTCGATGATCGGAGAACCGGTCCGGCCCGCCGGACCGGCGGGCGGCACGGGCGGAAGGGGCTGCGCCGGGACGGCCGCGAACGGCGGCGCGCCGGCGGCACCCAGCGGGCCCGCCGGACCCACCGGGCCGGGGGCGGGCGGGCGCTTGAGCGTCATGGTCGGCGGGTCGAAGGCCTCCGCCGACGGCTGCGCGGCGGCAGGCTGCGGCGCCTGAGCCGCGTGCCGGGCCCGCGCCCGGGCCGGCGGCTGCTGCGGCTGCGGCGCGTGCTGCGACTGCTGCTGGGCGTGCTGCGGCACCGGCGGCTGGTACTGCGGAGCGGGGGACTGGTGCCGCCCCGGAGCCTGCCCCGGGTGGAGCGGCGCCCCGGCGGGCACCGGGCCGGAGGCCGTCACCGGCGGCAGCAGCGTGGTGGCCGCGGCATCGTCCATCACGGGGACGGGCGGCAGCAGCGTCGTCGCCGCCGGGTCGTCCATCGCGGGAACGGGCGGCAACAGGCTGGTCGCGGCCGCGTCGTCGAACGCCGGTACGGGCGGCAGGACCGTGGTCGCCGCGGCGTCGTCCACCGGGTAGCCGTACGGCGGCTGCTGCGCGTGCGGAGCCTGCGGCGGGTAGGGCTGCCGCGCCTGCGGCGGGTACGGCTGCTGCCCGTGCTGCCCGTGCGGAGCCTGCGGCGGGTACGGCTGCTGCCCGTGCTGCGGGTACCCCTGCGGGGCCTGGGGGTGCCGGGGCTGCTGCGGCCACTCGCCGTAGGGGCCGCGGTTCGGGTCGTTCGTGTCGGTCACGCCGCTCACCCTCCCGCGAACGGCGGGAGGACCTCGACCGTCCCGCCCTCGGTCAGGGCGACGGTCGCGTGGTCCCGGCCGCCCACCTGGGCGCCGTCGACCAGGTACGAGCTGTGCCCGAACAGCCGGACGAGCTTCGGCTTGTCGGCGTGCCGCTCCTTGGCCGCCGCCAGCGCCTCCGCCAGGGTCGCCGCCTCGTACGGCTCCTCGGCCAGCCCGGCCTCGGACTTCGCAGCCGCCCAGTAACGGATCGTCCCGCGCACCCGGGCGCCGCTCGCGGGCTCGGTGGTAGCGCCCATCGGGCCACCCCTTCTCGTCGTCCTCGCCCGGCCCCGGTGACCCGGTCCGGCTCGCCACCGGGGCGGCCGCCCGACCACCCGAACGATGGACCCGCGATGCGCCGCCGATGTGCGTCCCATGATGGCGTGTCCGTCGCCACGAGCGGCAATCGCCCTGGCTCCGCCGGTGCGGAGCGGCGCTCGAAGCTGTGTCCAGGCTCACCCGGCGCACGCCCGAAATAGGTGAACCGCCGGATTCGAACACTCCCGGCGCGGCGGGAGGTCGGCTATCCTCGACCACCAAGAGGGATCCGGGCAGAGTCGCCCCCGGGTCCTTTTGTGCTTTCAGGACGCCAGTACGGACGTTCTTGCGATTCGTCGGCCCACCCCCGGCGCAGCGCGGGAACCGCCCCGTCCGTCGCGGCACAACGACGTGCCGCGGCCGGCCGGGACGTCGCCACCGGGCACCGGGCCGCCGCCCGGGGACCGGAACCAGACCGGAGGGTTCACGGTGATGGACAGGGCAGGAACGGTGCGCCAGGGGTTGCGGGACCCCCGGCGGGTCCGCCATTCCTTTTGCACCGACTCCTCCTTCGCCCTGCACGCCGTCCGCTCCCCCGGTACGCCCCAGGCGCCCGTCCTCCTCTCCTCCCCCTCAGCACGTGCGCCATCCGGCTGTGGCGGCAGCCGTAACGCGACCGCGACGACCCGGAAAGGGGACCACCGGGTATGAGTTCTCTCCTCCTCCTCACCAACGCACTGCAACCGTCGGCCGAGGTACTGCCCGCCCTCGGCCTGCTGCTGCACAACGTCCGGGTGGCCCCCGCCGAGGGCTCCGCCCTGGTGGACACGCCCAGCGCGGACGTCATCCTGGTCGACGGCCGACGCGACCTGCCGCAGATCCGCAGCCTGTGCCAGCTGCTGCGCTCCACCGGCATCGGCTGCCCGCTGATCCTGGTGGTGACCGAGGGCGGCCTGGCCGCCGTCACCGCCGAGTGGGGCATCGACGACGTCCTGCTGGACACCGCCGGCCCGGCCGAGGTCGAGGCCCGGCTGCGACTGGCCCTCGGCCGTCTCCAGGTCACCACCGACGACAGCCCGATGGAGATCCGCAACGGCGAGCTCTCGGTCGACGAGGCCACCTACTCCGCGAAGCTCAAGGGCCGGTCGCTCGACCTCACCTTCAAGGAGTTCGAGCTGCTCAAGTACCTCGCCCAGCACCCCGGCCGGGTCTTCACCCGGGCCCAGCTGCTGCAGGAGGTCTGGGGCTACGACTACTTCGGCGGCACCCGGACGGTGGACGTCCACGTCCGCCGTCTGCGCGCCAAGCTCGGCGTGGAGCACGAGCAGCTGATCGGCACCGTGCGCAACGTCGGCTACCGCTTCGTCGTCCCGGAGAAGCCCGAGAAGGGCGAGCGCCCGGAGCCCTCCCAGCGGCCCCCCGCCTCCCTGGAGGCGTGACCGGCGAGCCGGGCGGGCCGTCACCCGCCCGGCTTGTCCGGTTCATCCCGGAGCCGCCCGCCGTCCACCGACGGCGTCCCCCGGTCCCACTGCCGCCCCGGTGACCACACGCGTAGACTCCACTCGTGGCCAAAGTGACGCGCGACGATGTAGCCCGGCTGGCTGGTACCTCGACCGCGGTCGTCAGCTACGTCATCAACAACGGACCGCGCCCGGTCGCGCCCGCGACCCGGGAGAAGGTCCTCGCGGCGATCGAGCAGCTCGGCTACCGGCCGAACAGCGTCGCCCAGGCGATGGCCTCCCGCCGGACCAACCTGATCGGCATGGTCGTCCCGGACGCCCGCCAGCCCTTCTTCGCCGAAATGGCGCACGCCGTGGAACGCGCCGCCTCCGAGCGCGGCAAGCTCGTGCTGATCGGCAACTCCGACTACGTGGACGACCGCGAGGTCCACTACGTCCGCGCCTTCCTCGGGATGCGCGTCTCCGGCCTGATCCTGGTCAGCCAGGGCCCCTCGCAGCGTGCCGCGGAGGAGTTCGCGGCGATGGAGGGCGCCAAGGTGGTGCTGCTGCACCGCCGCCCCGAGGCGATCGACGACGTCGCGGTGGTCACCGACGACGTGGGCGGCGCCGAGGCCGTCGTCCGCCACCTGCTGGAAGTGCACGGACACCCGTACGTCGCCTGCTTCGGCGGCCCGGTCGAGTCCCCCGCCCCCGGCGACCCGGTCATCGACCACGTCGAGGGCTGGCAGCGCGCCATGGACGCGCACGGCGTCCCCACCGAGCCGCACCTGATCGACGCGCCCTTCCACCGCTACGGCGCCTACGAGGTCGCGCTCTCCGTACTGAGCTCGCCGGACCGGCCGCGGGCGGTCTTCTGCTCCACCGACGACCAGGCCATCGGCGTGCTGCGGGCCGCCCGCGAGGTCGGCCTGCGCGTCCCCGAGGACCTCGCCGTCGCCGGCTTCGACGACGTGCCGGAGGCCGCGCTCGCCGACCCGCCGCTGACCACCGTCGCCTCCGACCGCGACGCGATGGCCCGGGCCGCCGTGGACCTGGTGCTGGACGACTCGCTGATGGTGCCCGGTTCGGACACCGAGCGGGTCCGCAAGTTCCCCTCCCGCCTGGTCATCCGCCGCTCCTGCGGCTGCGACGGGGCGGCCCCGGGGGCGGGCACCGCCGCGCAGTAGCGGGCGCAGAGGACCGGCAGGTAGCACGCGGACCCGAGCGGCGGGTCGGGCCGGGGCGCACCCGGAGCCGTCGATTCCGCTCCGCAGGGTGCCTGACCAGGCTTTATGAGAACCCAACGGGCTTCTCTCCCCGTTCTGAGCCGGTTCTCATCCAGTCCTCATCCACCGGGCGGAGCTTGGTCGGCATGAGCGAACAGCAGCAGCACCCCGACGACCGGTACCGCGACCAGTACGGCCCGTACGAGCCCCGGGTGATCGAGGGCACCGTGCTCGGCAGCGGCCCCGCGGGCAGCACCGACCCGGCCGGGTACGCGTACCACGAGGACCACTCCGGCGGCAGCTTCGACGGACCGCCGCCTCCCCCGCCCATCCCGCCCGAGCCGCCGACCGTGCTCGGCCCCGGCTCCCCCGACGGTCCCGACGGCCACGGCCGCCGCAGCCGGGCCCGCAGCGGCCTGCTGCGCGGCCGACTCGCCCTGGTGACCGCCGTCGCCGCGGTCGCCGCCGTCCTCGGCGGGGTCACCGGCGGGGTGGTCGCCGCCGACCGGCAGTCCGCCGACACCCGGGTCGCCACCGTCGCCAGCCCGGTCTCCGCCCGCAGCGACGGCAGCGCCGACGTGCCGGCCATCGCCTCCGCCGTCTCGCCCAGCGTCGTCCAGATCACCGTGAAGAGCGGCAACGGCACCGCCACCGGCACCGGCGTCGTCCTGGACAAGGACGGCCGGATCCTCACCAACTACCACGTGATCGACACCGCCGGCGCCAGCGGCCGGATCACCGTGACCTTCAAGGACGGCTCCACCGCCCAGGCCACCGTCACCGGCACCGACAAGGCCCTCGACATCGCCGTCATCACCGCCACCGGCGCCGGCAACCTCACCCCCGCCGTCCTCGGCGACTCCTCCACCGTGGCCGTCGGCGACCCCGTCGTCGCCATCGGCAACCCCGACGGGCTCACCGGCACCGTCACCTCCGGCATCATCAGCGCCGAGAACCGCGACGTCACCGTCCAGCTCGACGAGGGCAGCACCAGCACCAACGGCGGCTTCGGCCTCCCCTTCCTGCCCGGCACCCGCGGCACCGCCCCGCAGTCCGGCAGCAGCACCACCTACAAGGCCTTCCAGACCGACGCCGCCCTCAACCCCGGCAACTCCGGCGGCCCGCTGATCAACGCCAACGGCCAGGTCATCGCCATCAACTCGGCGATGTACGCACCCAGCGGCAACGGCAACGGCTCCGGCGGCAGCAGCTCGGCCGGCAGCGTCGGCCTCGGCTTCGCCATCCCGATGAACGACATCAAGCAGGTCCTGCCGAAGCTCGAAGCCGGACAGAACCTGTAAGCCACAATCCCTACGACGGACAATTGGCCCCAGCAGGCCCTCCACCCGACGAGAAAGGGCACCCGCCCATGACCCCGTCCGCCGACGACCGCACCCCCGCCGAGCCCGGCCACCCCGCCGCCCGGCTCCTCGTGGTCGACGACGAACCCGCCCTCCGGGACGCCCTGGAGAGCAGCCTCGCCTTCGAGGGCTACGAGGTCTCCACCGCCACCGACGGCTACGAAGCCCTGGAAACCGTCGAACGCGAACGACCCGACCTCGTCCTGCTGGACATCATGATGCCCCGGATGGACGGCCTCACCGCCGTCCGCCGGATGCGCTCGCGCGGCGACACCGTCCCGGTGCTGATGCTCACCGCCCGCGACGCCGTCGGCGACCGCGTCACCGGCCTCGACGTCGGCGCCGACGACTACCTCGCCAAGCCCTTCGAGCTCGACGAACTCCTCGCCCGCGTCCGGGCCCTGCTGCGCCGCAACGCCCTCGCCGCCGAGGCCGCCGCCCGCGCCGCCGCCGAGGACGAGAGCGAGGTGCTCTCCTTCGCCGACCTGCGGATGAACACCGCCACCCGCGAGGTCACCCGGGCCGGCAAGCCCATCGAACTCACCCGCACCGAGTTCATGCTGCTGGAGATGTTCCTCTCCCACCCCCGCCAGGTCCTCACCCGGGAGCAGATCCTCAAGGCGGTCTGGGGCTTCGACTTCGAGCCCTCCTCCAACTCCCTGGACGTGTACGTGATGTACCTGCGCCGCAAGACCGAGCAGGGCGGCATGCCCCGTCTGATCCAGACCGTGCGCGGCGTCGGCTACGCCCTGCGCGCGGCCGCCGGCGTCGGCGCGTGAACGAGCACGCCGAGCGGGCCGAGCAGGGCGTCCGGAGCGGCAACGTCCCGCCCCCGCCCCTGGCCCCGCCCCGCGCCCCCGGCCGCCGACGGCGCCTGGTCCACTGGCTCCGCTCCCGCTCGCTGCGCAGCCGCCTCACCTTCCTGAGCGCGGCGGCGGTGGCGGTGGCCATCGCACTGTCGGCGCTGGCGTGCTGGTTCATCGCCCGCGAGCGCATGTACGGGGTCATCCGCAGCGATCTCCAGAGCGTCAGCGTCCCCCTGCGCCTGCCCAATCCGCCCGACTGCGCCGCGAGCCCGCAGGCGGCCCTCAAGAACGTCCAGAGCAACCCCCGCCAGCCCCCGATCGGCGGCCCGGCTCCTCGCGACACCCAGTACGTCCTGGTCAGCCAGAGCGGCAGCACCCTGGTCTGCCTGCCTCCGAGCGCCACCAAGGCCATCTTCACCCAGAGCAGCGACAGCAAGGCGCTGCAACTGAGGCCGGGGCAGTCGATCATCCGGGACGGCCACTACACCAACGGCACGCCGGCCATGGTGCGCGTGACCGCCGTGGGCTCGGAGGTGCCCGGATACCCGGCGGCCCTGGTGATGGTGGCCGGTTCCACCCAGGTGGTCGAGGAATCCCTCCAGGGCCTCGCCATCCTCCTCGGATCCGTCTCCGTCGGCGGCATCCTCCTCGCCGCCATCGCCGGCCGCCTGGTCGCCCGCTCCGCCCTGAAGCCGGTCGACCAACTCACCGACGCCGTCGAGCACATCGCCCGGACCGAGGAGGTCGGGACCACCATCCCCGTCCACGGGCACGACGAGATCGCCCGGCTCTCCACCTCGTTCAACTCGATGAGCACCTCGCTCGCCAACTCCCGCGAGCGGCAGACCCGGCTGATCGCCGACGCGGGCCACGAGCTGCGGACGCCGCTCACCTCGCTGCGCACCAACGTCGACCTGCTGATCCGCAGCAACGACACCGGTCGCCCGCTCCCCCCGGCGACCAAGACCAAGCTGCTCGGCAACATGAAGGCGCAGATGCAGGAACTCACCGTCCTGATCGGCGACCTGCTGCAGCTCTCCCGGCCCGACTCCCCCAAGGCGGGCCCGAACCTCGCGGTCGTCGCCCTGCACGAGATCGCCGGGCGGGCCGTGGAGCGGGCGAAGCTGCGTGGCCCGGGTCTGGTCTTCGAGACGAGCACCGAGCCCTGGTACGTGCACGGCGACGCCGCCGGGCTGGAGCGGGCCGTGATCAACCTGCTGGACAACGCGGTCAAGTACAGCCCGCCCGGGGGGACGGTCGAAGTCCGTTTGCAGCAGGGCGTGTTGACCGTCCGGGACCACGGCCCGGGCATCCCGCCGGACGAGCTCCAGTACGTCTTCGACCGGTTCTGGCGTTCGCCGTCCTCGCGGCAGCTGCCGGGCTCGGGCCTCGGGCTGTCGATCGTCGCGCAGAGCGTCCGGGAGGCGGGCGGCGAGGTCACCCTCGGCCCGGCCGCGGACGGCGGTCCGGGCGCGCTGGCCACCGTCCGGCTGCCCGGCGGGCCCGCCCCCGAGTAGGCCCGCCCCGAGCCGGAGCGGCCCCGGACAGGGAAAGGGGCGGGTGGGGCGCCCCGACAGCGCCCCACCCGCCCCTCAGGGCCGGCTCACGGTCAGTCGATGTCGCTGCCCGGGCCGATGATCTTGATCCGGTCCTGCGCCGGGGCCTGCAGCGGCGCGCTCGCCGAGCTGTGGGCGCCCAGGTAGGCCGTGAAGAGGTCCAGGTCGGAGGCGCCGACGAGCTTGTCGGTGCCGGCCGCGAAGGCCGGGAAGCCGTCGCCGCCGCCGGCCAGGAACTCGTTGGCCGCGACGCGGTACTTGGCGGCCGGGTCGACCGGCGCGCCGTTCAGCCGGATCGAGTCCACCAGGACCCGGTCCGCGCCGGTCTTGCGCATGTCCAGGGTGTAGTGCAGGTTCGACGACACCTGGAGGACCTTCGGCGCGGCGTCGTTGGAGCCGCTCACCTGCTGCTGGAGCAGCTGGACCAGCTGGGCCCCGGTCAGCGTCTTGACCTGCATCATGTTGGTGAACGGCTGGACGGTGAACGCCTCGCCGTAGGTCACCACGCCGTCGCCCTCGCTGCCCGAGGCCTTGTGGACCAGGTCGGAACGGATGCCGCCCGGGTTCATGAAGGCGACCTGCGCACCGCCCTTGTCCGCCGGGGTCAGCCCCGCCAGCTGCGCGTCGGCGATCACGTCACCGAGCGGCTTCTCCAGGTCGCTGCTGCCGCGGCCGTTGATGTCCGAACCGATCCAGCCGATCGGACGGTTGGCGATCGGGGCGGCCAGCTTCTGGTAGTGGTCGACCAGCGCCGTCATGTCGGGCGCCTTCTCGACCGTGCGGCGCACCACGTGGTTCTCGGCCTTGACCGAGGGGCGCACGATCTCGCCGGTGGTCTTGTCCAGCTTCATGTCGATCTCGGTGAAGAGCCGGCCGAAGGAGGCGGCACTGGTCACCGAGCGCGGAACGCCGTTCGGGTCGGGGATGGTGCAGGCGTACGCGTTGTGGGTGTGGCCGGTGACGATGGCGCCGACCGCCGGGTCGATCTTCTTCGCGATGTCGACGATCGGGCCGGAGACGCCCTGGCCGGCCGCACCGCAGTCGTAGTTGTAGACGGAGCTGGCCGGGTAGCCGCCCTCGTGGATCAGCGCGACGATCGAGTTGACGCCCTTGGCCTTGAGCTCGGCGGCGTACTTGTTGATCGTGGTGACCTCGTTGGCGAACTTCAGGCCCTTGACGCCCTCGGCGGTCACGATGTTCGGCGTGCCCTCCAGGGTGACGCCGATGAAGCCGACCTTCACGCCCTGGGACTTGGTGATCCAGTACGGGGCCAGCAGCGGCTTGCCGGTCTTCTCGTCGGTGACGTTCGCCGACAGGTAGTTGAAGTTGGCGCCCTTGAAGGTGCGGCCGGGCTCGTAGCAGCCGTCGGTCGGGTGGCAGCCGCCCTCCTGCATGCGCAGCAGCTCCTGCGCGCCCTCGTCGAACTCGTGGTTGCCCACGGAGGTGACGTCCAGGCCGAGCTTGTCCATCGCCTCGATGGTCGGCTCGTCGTGGAAGAGCGCCGAGGTGAGGGGGCTGGCGCCGACGATGTCGCCGGCCGCGACGGTGATCGAGTCGTCGGCCGGTATCCGCGCCTTGCGCAGCTCGGTGGCCAGGTACTCGATGCCGCCGGCCGGGGTGGCGACCTCCTTGCCGGTGGCCGGGTCGATCTCCTTGATCGTGCCGGACGAGCCGGCCGGAGGCTCCAGGTTGCCGTGGAAGTCGTTGATCGCCAGCAGCTGGAGGTTGACGGTCTTGTGACGCTTGGAGTTGGCGTCGGCGGCCTGGGCGGCCGTCGGCACGACCACCGTGCCGAGCAGACCAGCGGCGGCGACGACGGCGAGCGCCGTCCGTCGGGATCTGACGGTGAGCATGAGAGGGGTCCCCTGCACCTCGGAGGAGCACCGGCTGTGGGACAGCATCGGCGTACGGGCATGTGTTGCGCGTGTGAAGCCTAGGGTCAACGCGCGTAGCTGTCAGGACGTCGAACGTAACGAGAGGATTACCTCCTGACGAACCGTCGCCGTCCGCGGGGTGCGGAGACTGCGCAGGGGCGGGCCTCAGACCCCCGGCTCGGCGGCCAAGTGCCGCTCCGCGCGCACCCGTTCGGCCACCGCGTCCTCGGTCATCGCGCGGTCGGTGTACACCAGTGGTCGCTCGGTCTCGGTGATGATGTGTTTGACCACCTGGACGTTCCCGTTGACGTCCCAGACCGCGATACCCGGCGAAAGTGTGGGAATGATCTCCACCGCCCACCGCGGCAGACCCAGCACCCGGCCGGTGGCCCGCGCCTCCTCGGCCTTCTGCATGTAGATCGTCCGGGTGGAGGCCATCTTCAGGATCGCCGACGCCTCCTTGGCCGCCGCACCGTCCACCACGTCCGACAGGTGGTGCACCACCGCGACGAAGGAGAGCCCGAGCCGGCGGCCGAACTTCAGCAGCCGCTGGAACAACTGCGCCACGAACGGGCTGTTGATGATGTGCCAGGCCTCCTCGACCAGGAAGATGCGCTTCTTCCGGTCCGGTCGGATCCAGGTGTGCTCCAGCCACACCCCGACGATCGCCATCAGGATCGGCATCGCGATCGAGTTGCGGTCGATGTGCGAGAGGTCGAAGACGATCAGCGGCGCGTCCAGGTCGATGCCCTCGGTGGTCGACCCGTCGAACATGCCGCGCAGGTCACCGTCGACCAGCCGGTCCAGCACCAGCGCCACGTCCAGGCCCCAGGACTGCACCTCCTCCACCGCCACGCCCAGCGACTCCACCGAGGACAGGTCGGGGTTGCGCAGGGTGTCGATGATGTCGTCCAGCACCGGCTGGCGGTCCGTCACCGAGGCCACCACGTGGGCGTGCGCCGCCTTCAGCGCGAAGCCGGCCCGCTCCTCCAGCCCTCGCCCCATCGCCACCTCGATGATGGTGCGCAGCAGCGACAGCTGGCCGGTCTGGGTGATCGCCGGGTCCAGCGGGTTGAGCTTCACCCCGCCGTCCCGGGCGGCCATCGGGTCCAGCCGGATCGACTTTATGCCCAGCGCGTCGGCGATCAGGTTCCACTCGCCGACGCCGTCCTCGCCCTGCGCGTCGAGCACCACGACCTGGCGGTCGCGGAACCTCAACTGCCGTAGCACGTACGTCTTCTCCAGCGCCGACTTGCCGTTGCCGGACTCGCCGAGCACCAGCCAGTGCGGAGCCGGCAGCTGCTGCCCGTACAGCTGGAAGGGGTCGTACACGTACCCCTTGCCGCTGTACACCTCACGGCCGATGATCACGCCCGAGTCGCCCAGCCCCGGCGCGGCGGTGGGAAGGTAGACCGCCTGCGCCTGGCCGGTGGAGGTGCGCACCGGCAGGCGGGTGGTCTCCACCTTGCCGAACATCAGGCTGGTGAACGCGTCGGTGAGGTTGCCGAGCGCCATGTGCGGCCTCCCTGAGTCGGCGGAACGGTCGGACGGGTGCGGAGGTCCGCGGCGGTTGTCGGCGACCGCGGAAGCCCGCGGCGGTGTCGGTGGCCGCGGAGTCCGCGGCGGTGTCAGCGGCGGATGCCGGTGGCGAACGGAAGGGTGTTGACGAAGGCCCGGTGGTGCTCGCGGTCGCACCACTCCAGCTTGAGGTAGCTCTTGCCGGCCGAGGCCCGGATGGTCCGCTTGTCGCGGGCCAGCGCGTCGGGGTTGCGCGAGGAGACCGTGATGTAGCCGACCAGGTTCACCCCGGCCGCGCCGGAGGCCAGGTCGTCACCGCGCTGGTCCACCCGGCCGGTGTGGGCCAGGTCGCGCGGGTCGACCGTCCGGTTCATCTTGGCGGCGCGGCTGGCCTCCGCCTCGTCGTTGGTCTTCTCGGTCAGCATCCGCTCGATCGCGACGTCGGTGGGCTCCAGGTCCATCGTCACCGCGACCGTCCGGATCACGTCCGGGGTGTGCACCAGCAGCGGCGCCAGGAAGTTGACGCCCACCGGGGTGAGCGGCCACTCCTTGATCCAGGCGGTGGCGTGGCACCACGGCTCCCGGGTCGCCGACTCGCGGGTCTTCGCCTCCAGGTACTGCGGGTTGGTCGCGTCCAGCTCGGCCGGCCAGGCGTTGCGCCGGGACATCGCCTGGATGTGGTCGATCGGGTGGTCCGGGTCGTACATCGAGTGCAGCAGCGAGGAGAGCCGGGCCTGGCCCAGCGGCTGGCGCACCCGGATGTCCGCCTCGGCCAGCCGGGCGCAGATGTCGGTCAGCTCGCGCGCCATCACGGCGGCCAGCCCCTCGTCGTCCCGGGCCCGCCGGCCGGTGGCCGTGCGGCCCATCGCGTGCGCCTCCGCGGCCAGGTCACGGGTGTAGTGCATGCAGGCCACCAGGTACGCCCGGTGCTGCTCGGACGACGTCGACACCATCGACTGCAGCTGGTCGTAGGAGTCCTGCAGCCAGCGGGGCGAGGACGGATCGCCGCGGCGCTCCACGTCCTTGGCGTGCGCGTCCGGGTCGGCCGGCAGGGTCCGGGCGAGGATCTGCAGCCGGGTCACGAAGCCGTCCCCGTTGGCGACGTGCTTCAGCAGCGTGCCGAACCGGTCGACCAGCGCCTCCTGGTCCTCCGAGTCGCGCAGCCCGACGCCCGGGCCCTCGATCTCGATCGCGGCCGTCACCGTCCGCCGCTCCAGGTGCATCAGCACCCCGACCTCGTCCGGCCCGAACGGCGCGGTCAGCCAGCGCAGCCGCCCGACCCCGGGCGGCGGCCCGACCTCCACCTCCCGGCCGTCCATCCGGGTACCGGCGTCCATCACGTCCGAGCGCCACACCGCCCGCCCGCTGCGGATCGTCCGGCGGTAGGTGCGGTTGATCTCCACCCACTTGTAGAACGTCCGCTTGCGGTACGGCACGTACACCGCCGCGATGGCGAGCGCCGGCAGGCCGACCAGACCGCCGATCCGCAACGGCAGGATCGGCATCAACAGGCCCCAGAGCATGCCGAGGAACGCCCCGAAGATGATCAGCAGGATCTCGCCGGACTCCCGGTTCCGGCCGATCGGCGCGTTCGGGCGGGCCTTGCCGATCAGGTAGGTGCGGCGCTGGTGCACGTACGGCTGGGCGTACTGGGCACCGTACTGGCCGAGCGGTTCGCTGCTCACTTACCCGTCACCCTCCCTTCGCTGGATTGCTGTCGCGGATCGGAACCGGGGCGGCCTGCGGCGGCCCGGCCTGCGGCGGTGGGGCGGGCGTCCGGCCGGCGTGGGCGGCGATGCCCGGCGCGACCGAACCGCCGCCCGCGCCACCGCCGCCGCCACCCGCGCCCGCCGGCCCGCCGCGGTCGCCGTGGGTGGTGATGCCCTGCTTCATCAGGTTCGCGGTGCCGTTGATCATCGCCGAACCCGCCTGCACCGCATTGGCCCGGGCCTGACGCATGTTCAGGATCTCGTCGCCGAAGCCCGGCACGAAGCGGTAGATCGCGGCACTGGCGAAGATCGACAGGAACAGGATCGCCAGCCCCGACAGCACCCGGGCGAAGTCGTCGCTCGCCCCGGCCCCGCTCGCCACTGCGCCTGCCAGGCCCAGGATGATCACGATGATCGGCTTCGCCAGGTCCACCGCCAGCATCACCCCGGCCCACCGGCGCACGTGCTTCCACAGCTGCTTGTCGACCAGCCCGGCGTACACCGCCGTCCCCAGCAGCGCGCCCACGTACAGCATCGCCGCCCGGATCAGCAGCTCGATCCAGAGCACCGCCGCCGCCAGCACCGCGACCAGCGACACCAGCACCAGGATCAGCGGACCGCCGCCGACGTTCCCCTTCTCCAGGGTGTCCGCGAACCCGCCCAGGTACGACCCGGTGTCCGTCTTCGTGCCGACCGCGATCGCCTTGGTCAGCCCGTCCGTCACGCTCACCACGGTGTAGAGGATCAACGGCGTGAACGCGGACGCCACCACCGTCAGCCACAGGAAGCCGATCGCCTCCGAGAACGCCGTCGTCAGCGGCGCCCCCCGCACGGCCCGCTTCGTCACCGCCAGCAGCCACAGCACCAGCGTGATCACCGTCGACACCGCGAACACCACGGCGTACTGCTGCAGGAACGACGCGTTGGTGAAGTCCACCTGCGTCGTCCCGTCGATCGCCCCCGACAGGTTCCGCACCACCCACGCCGCCGCCTGCGCACAGCTCTTCGCCAACGCCCCGAGCGGATCGGTCACATTGCTGACGGTGTTGCTGCCGGGGAGCGAGCCGCCACCGGGCTTGTCGACACAGAGGATGCCGTTTCCAGAGATCGGCAGGTCGGGGCAGTTGGCGTTGGGAGTCCCGCTCGGGGCCGGAGTGGGCGCCGGATCGGCGAACACCCGCTGGGCGGCGAGCATCACCGTCACCTGCAGAGTGGCCAGCACGCCGGCCACCGTGCCCGCACGGCGTGCGGTCCTTCGGCGCGAGGTCTGGTCAACGGGCATAGCGGAACCCCCCGAACTGCTGCACGGCGCCGGTGATCTCCTCGGCGGTTGCGGCCTGCTGGTCTCCGGGCATCGGCGCGGGGCCCTGCCTGCTGGTGAAGTCGGTGAGCTTCCAGTCGCCGCCCGTCCAGTGCAGCGAGAGCGTGAGGGTGAACCAGTTCGTGGTCACCGGCTGGACGGAGCGCTCGCCGGCGAGGCCGGTGAGGCCGGTGCACCACACCTCGACCTTGGCGTCGCTGTCGGTGTAGCCGGTCGACTTGGTGCCGACCGGGACGGTGCGGCTGACGAAGGTGAGGCCCTTGGGGGCGCGGCCCTGGGCGTCGAGGCCGTAGCGGGCGACGGTGTCGCCGCCGAAGCCCTGGTCCAGTCGGCTCTGCAGGGTCGGCGCCGCGCCGGGGTCGGCGATGGTGGCGACGATGGTGTGGCGGTTGTCCGCGCGGAACATGTCCGCCGAGCCGATCGCCACCGCGTAGTTGGCTGCGGCGGACTGGGCGCCCTGGTCGCTGTGCGGGAAGCCGGAGGCGATGCCGTTGACGGTGGTGCCGACGGGCTGGTCGCCGCTGGGGGCGGGGCCGGCGCCGGAGGGTGCGCTGGGGGCGGCGTGGTCGGCGGAGCGGCCGCCGTCGCTGCCGGTGCCGGGCTTGCCGCGGTTGGCGATGGCGATGGCCACGACGAGCAGGGTGACGACGACGAGGACGGTCAGCAGGGTGCGCAGCGGCCGTGACTGACGGAGGCTCGGCTGCGGGGAGGGCTGTTCGCCGACCGGTAGCCGCGTACGGGTGTGCGGCTGGTCGTCGGACAACGGCACGGCGGCCCTCCTGGTGCGGGGAGCCGGGGGCGGCTCCGGGGGCCCTCCACCCGGGGGCGGGCGCGGACGGAGGGTGGGAACGGGGGTGGAGTCCTGGCAGGCCGGCCGCTGGAGGGGGTCCGGACGGGGACCCGATCTCGGACGGGCGGACTACTGCTGTCCGATCGTCAGATCGCCATGCCGTAGACAATGGTGAACAGAGTGCCGAGTGATCCGATGATGAACACGCCGGTCAGTCCGGCCACGATCAGCCCCTTGCCCTGTTCGGCTCCGAAGCTGTCGCGCATCGCGGTCGCACCGATCCGCTGCTTGGCGGCGCCCCAGACGGCCAGGCCGAGGCAGACGAGGATGGCGACGGCCATGATGACCTCGACCATCACCCGGGCCTCCGACCCGAGGCTCGCGAACGGGCCCCAGTCCGGGGCGATCCCGCCGATGATGGTGTCGATATTCGGCTTCTTCGGTGGGTCATCGGCCAGGTGGCCGACCGCATAGGTGTGCACGCTGCTCAGGTTCATTTCCATCTCACCGCCCGATCAGGCAAATTCAAGGGCCCGGACCCCGCCCGCGCGAAGGGTCGGTGCCTATTCTTGGCCAGATCTGATGTCGACTTGGCTACTTCTCGCGGATTGGTCGTGAGGCATCGGACACGTACGCGAGGATGTCCACCGTACGAAGGATAGCGCTCACTCCTTGTATCTCTGATGATTGCGGTGAGCAACGCCTTCCGGGACACTTCGACTGACGAATCGTCGGGATGGTGCTGATGGTACTCCGGAAGGCCGGTGCGGCCGCCGTCGCTGCGGGAGTTGTTTCGTTCGGGCTCATCGGGCTGGTGACGATGGGGACTTATGCGGCGAGTGGGACGGCGCAGCAGGCGGCGAATCGTTCCGCCCTCTCCCCCGGAACGGTCCCTGCGGCCTACCAGGACGCGATCCAGAAGTGGGGCGCGCTCTGCCCGGAGATCTCCCCGCCGATGCTCGCGGCGCAGCTGTACCAGGAAAGCGGATTCGACCCCAAGGCCCGCTCCGGTGTCGGGGCGCAGGGAATGGCGCAGTTCATGCCGGGCACCTGGGTGACGTACGGAACGGACGCGAACGGTGACGGCCGGAAGGACGTCTGGGACCCGTACGACGCGATCGCCTCGGCGGCGGTCTACGACTGCGCGCTCGCCAAGGACGTCTCGAACGTCCCGGGCGACCCGCAGGCCAACATGCTGGCCGCCTACAACGCCGGTCCGTACGCGGTGACGAGCAACCGGGGCATCCCGCCGTACAAGGAGACCCAGGGCTACGTCCGGAGCATCCAGGCGATGGCGCGCAGCTTCACGGCACCGACCGCGCCGTTGGAGGTGTCCGCGCAGTCGGCGGCGGCGATCTACTTCGCGCAGACCAAGCTCGGCACCCCCTACCTGTGGGGCGGCGAGGGCCTGCCCTCGCAGAACGGCCGGTTCGACTGCTCGGGCCTGACCCAGGCGGCGTACGCCAGCGTGGGCATCACACTGCCCCGGGTGGCCAACGACCAGTGGTACGCGGGCCCGCACCCGACGCGCGATCAGTTGCGGCCCGGGGACCTGGTGTTCTTCGCGACGGACCTGAGCGACCCGCGGAGCATCCACCACGTGGGGATCTACGTCGGCGGCGGCTACATGATCAACGCGCCGCACACCGGCGCGGTGATCCGCTACGACAAGATCGACACCAAGGAGTACATCGGCGCGACCCGGGTCACCTCGGACGGCGCCCAGGCGCTGCCGAGCCGGAACAACGACGGATCGGTCAACGCCCCGAGCCGGCCCGGTTCGACGGCGCCGGCGAGCCCCGTCTCGAACCAGGGCGGAACCCAGGGCGGCACGCAGGGCGGCAGCCAGGCGGTCTCCGCCCGGCCCGCGGTGGCGGCCCCGCCCGCGCCGACCGGGCCGGCCCCCGCCGGGGCGGGCCGGTAGGCCGCGGTGCGGCCGGGCCGCCCGGGACCTGTGTGCGCACTGTGGACGCTGAGTCAAGTTTCGATAACCGCGCGTTTCCGTGGAACGCTGTATCCCGGAAATGACGTTTCTTCCGGTGGCCCCTCGTCAGCAGTCCGCGCCGGGCGGGCCCCGGCGGGAACCCACAGGTGCAGCGGACCAGAAGGAGGTGCGGCGTGTCGACGCCGCTTGCCGACACGACCAACCCCGACCTCGGCCTGCTCTACGCCGTCAACGGTCTGGCCAAACGCTCCCCGCAGTGGCTGGACCACCTGGTCTCGTGGATCGGCGAGTACGGCATCCTGATCGGCCTGGGCATGCTCGGTCTGGTGGCCTGGCTGCAGGCCAGACGCCGCCCGGACGCGCCGGTGGCGGTCGCCGGGCTGCTCTGGGTGCCGCTCTCGGTCGCGATCGCCGAGCTGGCCAACCTGCCGATCGCCGCGATCGTGAACCGTCCGCGCCCGTTCGTCGACCACCCCGGGCTGCTGGTGCTGGTGGACGGCAAGGCCGGCACGCACTCCTTCGTCAGTGACCACTCGACGATGACGATGGGCGTCGCGGTGGCGCTGTTCCTGGTGAACCGGAGGCTCGGCTGGATCGCCGGCGGCCTGGCCCTGTTGCAGGGCTTCTGCCGGATGTTCATGGGCGTCCACTACCCGACCGACGTGATCGGCGGCTTCGCGCTGGCCGTCGCCGTGGTGCTGCTGCTGGCGCCGATCGCGATGGCGGTGCTGGTCCCGTTCTGCCATGCGCTGAGCCGGACGGCCGTCGCGCCGCTGATCCGGGCTCCGGAGCGCGCCGATGCGGCCCGCGGCGGGGCCGCCCCGCGCGGCCGTCGGCGCGGGCGCGGGCCGGTGCGGGCCGAGGAGCAGCCGCCGGAGTCCGACCTCGCGGCCTGACCCACCGCACCGGTGGCACGGCCGGGAAACCGTCCGGCCAGGAAACGGTCACGCCCGGAGGCGGCCCGGGTCGGGTCCGGCCCGGCCGCCCGCCCCGGGCAGTCAGTCCGACGCCGTGCCGTTCTCGGCCAGGTGGCCGGCCCCCTCTCGGCGGGCGAGGTCGCGGGAGCGTCGGGCCGGGGAGTACCAGCCGCAGCTGCACGTCGCGTAGGCGAAGGAGCCGCGCTCGCTGATCGCGACGCGGTGCTCGGGCATCCGGGTGCCGGGCGCGGCCGACAGCTCACTGTGCACGTAGTTCACCGTAACGCGCCGGACGCCCGGTGCGCGACGCCCTCCGGCCGACGGGCACCCGTAACCCTTTCCGGCCCAACTCGTTTGCCCGGAAAGAGCTCTGCCCACCCGGTGGTGTCCCGGCAGGGCAGTCGGGCCCGAGGGGGTTGTCGCGAGGATGAAGATGACCGACCAGCAGCGCACCGGGCGGCCAGCGCGCCGTCCGGGTCCGCACCTGCGCTCGGCGGCCGGGGCCGCCCTGCTCGCCGTCGCGCTCGCCGCGGGCGCGGCCGGCTGCACGGGATCCGGCGGCGGTTCCTCGGACCAGCAGTCGAACGCCCCCGACCAGCTCGCCGCGGACCCGCTGACCGCGGTGCGCAACGCCGCCGACATCACCGGCCGCACCGGCTCCGCGCACACGGCCACCGAGCTGGTCACCGAGTCCGCCGAGAAGAAGGCCTCGTTCAGCGGCGCGGGCGGCTACGACTACGTGAAGCGGATCGGGCGGCTGGAGGTGCAGGTCCCGCCGGGCGCCGCGACCACCGGAAAGATCGTCGAGGTGGTCCTGCCGGGCACCGTGTACCTGCAGAACAGCGGCGCCAAGGTGCCCGAGGGCAAGTGGGTGAAGCTGGACGTGCGCCAGCTGCCGGACGGCAACCTGGTCAGCAGCGGCGCGACCGACCCGGCCTCGGCGGCGGGGGCGCTGCGCGGGGCGCAGAAGGCGGACGCGGTGGGCACCGAGACGGTCGACGGCGTCGCACTGCACCACTACCGCGGCACCCTGGACCTGGCCAAGGCCGCCGACGCGACCGGTGGCCGGGGCGGGGACGGCCTGCGGATGGGCGCGCAGACCTTCACCGTCAAGGATGTCCCGTACGACGCCTGGCTGGACGACCAGGGCCGGCTGCACAAGGTGGTCGAGGTGTTCACCTTCGCCGGGGTGGCCGGGTCGAAGGAGGCCAAGGACCAGGTGAAGGTGACGTCGACGACCGCGCTGGCGGACTTCGGCAAGCCGGTCGAGGCGGCCGAGCCGTCGGCCTCGGACATCTACCAGATGAAGCCCACGGAGAGCCCCAAGTAGGTCGCCCGGGCAGCGCTCCGGCGCCGGGGCGAGACGGGGTGCCGTCGGAGCGGGTGGCCGTCCGGGGAGCGGCGGTCACCCGTTTCGGCGGCGCCGAGATGGCCCGTCCGTGCCATGTGGACGGGCCCCGGAGTGCCTAGGCTGGACGTCGGGTGGCTGCCGCCCGGGCTGGCGAGCACTGAAGGGGTGGTGCAGGTGGTGTCGTCCACGGGCGGCCGCAGCGGCGGCCACGACGACGCGGCCCTCGACGAGATCGAGCTGGCCGGCGAGCTGATGATCGCCGCGACGGCCAGCTCCGGCGAGCGGCTGCCGACCGAACGGATCGACGAGGTGCTGCTCGACCGGGCCGATTCCCGGTCCGCCGACCGGGACGCCGACGGCTAGCGGGGCGGCCCGGACCACCCGCAGGGCCGTGGGGCTGTGGGGCCCGTCGGGCCGTGGGCTCAGCTGCGCAGCAGGCGGCTGATCGCGGCGGTGGCCTCCGCCACCTTGGCGTCCAGTTCGGCCCCGCCCTCCTCGGCGGCGGCGGCGACGCAGTGCCGCAGGTGCTCCTCCAGCAGGGAGAGCGCGAAGGACTGCAGCGCCTTGGTGCTGGCCGAGACCTGGGTGAGCACGTCGATGCAGTAGACGTCCTCGTCGACCATCCGCTGGAGGCCGCGGATCTGGCCCTCGATCCGGCGCAGCCGCTTGAGGTGCGCGTCCTTCTGGGCGCTGTAGCCGTGCGGGCCGTGCCCGCCCTGGTGTCCGCCGGCGGCCGCGGGTGCGGCGTGGCCGGCGTGCGGGTCGGCCCCGTGCGCGTGATCCGGCTCGGTGCGCGCTTGCGTCGTGGTCATCGGCCCCGCCTTCGTCTGAGTGCCTGGTGGCTGCGTCGGCCACCAGTGTCCAACACCGGGGCCTCCGGTGGTGTTCCGGCGGCCGATGCGGCATGTGCCGCCGAGCTCTGGCGGGGCCGTCCGGCGGGTTCACCCGTCTGAGCGGCGACCCGGCCCTCCGTGCGCACGACGGGGACAATCCGGGCGAGGTTCCGTCAGACTGGGGGCCCGCGTCCGTACGTGGCGGTGCGGCCGGGCCGGCCGATGCAGCAGCCGAACGGAAGGGGAGGCTCCGGCTCCGTGCTCGGCACCCCGTTTGCGTGATTGCGCTCGGTTGCACCTAGCATCGTTCAGTCCCTACCCCGCACATCGGAGATTTCCGTGCGTTTTAGCCTGACCCCGAAGGAGACGAGCTTCTACGACATGTTCGCCGCCGCGGCGGAGAACCTCGTCGTCGGATCGAAGCTCCTGCTGGAGCTTCTGGGATCGGACGTGTCGGCCCGCACGGAGATCGTCGAGCGCATGCGCGCCGCCGAGCACGCCGGGGACGACACCACCCATGCCGTCTTCCACCAGCTGAACTCGTCCTTCATCACGCCCTTCGACCGCGAGGACATCTACAGCCTCGCCTCGTCGCTGGACGACATCATGGACTTCATGGAGGAGGCCGTCGACCTGGTCGTCCTCTACGACATCCAGACCCTGCCGAAGGGGATCGAGCAGCAGATCGAGGTGCTGGCCCGGGCCGCCGAGCTCACCGCGGCGGCGATGCCGAACCTGCGGAGCATGTCGAACCTCACCGAGTACTGGATCGAGGTCAACCGGCTGGAGAACCAGGCCGACCAGATCCACCGCAAGCTGCTCGCCCACCTGTTCTCCGGTCAGTACGACGCCATCGAGGTGCTCAAGCTCAAGCAGATCGTGGACGTTCTTGAGGAGGCGGCGGACGCGTTCGAGCACGTCGCCAACACGGTGGAGACCATCGCCGTCAAGGAGTCCTGACCCTCGTGGACATGGCAGCACTCATCGCCGTCATCGGCGTTGCGTTCTTCTTCACCTACACCAACGGCTTCCACGACTCGGCGAACGCGATCGCCACGTCGGTCTCCACCAGGGCGCTCACCCCGCGGGCCGCGCTCGCGATGGCCGCGGTGATGAACCTGGCCGGCGCCTTCCTCGGCAGCGGCGTGGCGCACACCGTCTCGCAGGGGATCATCGACACCCCCTCGGGCAACCAGGGCATGACGATCCTGTTCGCCGCCCTGATCGGCGCGATCGCCTGGAACCTGGTCACCTGGTACTTCGGACTGCCCTCCTCCTCCTCGCACGCCCTGTTCGGCGGCCTGGTGGGCGCCGCGCTGGCCGGCGGCACCGGGGTGATCTGGAGCGGAGTGATCGACAAGATCATCATCCCGATGGTCGTCTCGCCGGTGGTCGGCCTGATCGGCGGCTACCTGGTGATGCTGGCGATCCTGTGGATCTTCCGCCGGGCCAACCCGCACCGGGCCAAGCGCAACTTCCGGGTCGCCCAGACCGCCTCCGCCGCCGCGATGGCACTGGCGCACGGCCTCCAGGACGCCCAGAAGACCATGGGCATCGTGGTGATGGCCCTGGTCATCTCGGGTCAGCAGGCCACCTACGACATCCCGGTCTGGGTGAAGATCTCCTGCGCGACGATGCTCTCGCTGGGCACCTACGCGGGCGGCTGGCGGATCATGCGGACGCTCGGCCGCAAGATCATCGAGCTGGACCCGCCGCAGGGCTTCGCGGCCGAGACCACCGCCTCGATCGTCATGTACATCACCTCGTTCGTCTACAAGGCGCCGATCTCCACCACCCACGTGATCACCTCGGCGATCATGGGCGTGGGGGCCACCAAGCGGATCCGCGCGGTGCGCTGGGGCGTCGCGAAGAACATCGTGCTCGGCTGGTTCATCACGATGCCGGCGGCCGCCATCGTCGCAGCGCTGGTGTACTGGTTCGTCCACCTGTTCTGGGGCTGATCCCGGAGGGACCCGTCGGGCGCCGGTCCCGGAGGACCCGCCGGACGCCGGTCCCCCGGAGGCCCCCGGACGACACCGGGAACATGACAGGGCCCGCCCCCACATCTCGGGGGCGGGCCCTTCTTCATGTCCCGCGGCGGCACCGCCATGCAGCACCACGGGACAGCTCGCGTTCCGCCGTTGGCCGCGCTCGCGCGCGTGGCGGGGTCCGGTCTAGCCGAAGCGGCCGGAGATGTAGTCCTCGGTCGCCTGGACCGACGGGTTGGAGAAGATCCGCTGGGTGTCGTCCAGCTCGATCAGCTTGCCCGGCTGGCCGACGCCCGCCAGGTTGAAGAAGGCGGTGCGGTCGCTGACGCGGGCCGCCTGCTGCATGTTGTGGGTCACGATCACGATGGTGAACTGCGACTTCAGCTCGCCGATCAGGTCCTCGATGGCGAGGGTGGAGATCGGGTCGAGCGCGGAGCAGGGCTCGTCCATCAGCAGGACCTGCGGCTCGACCGCGATGGCGCGGGCGATGCACAGGCGCTGCTGCTGACCGCCGGAGAGGCCGGCACCGGGCTTGTTCAGCCGGGTGTGGACCTCCTTCCAGAGGTTGGCGCCCTTGAGCGAGTGCTCCACGACCTCGTCCAGGACGGCCTTCTTCTTCACGCCCGCGAGCCGGAGGCCGGCGACCACGTTGTCGTAGATCGACATGGTCGGGAACGGGTTCGGGCGCTGGAAGACCATGCCGATCGAGCGACGCACGGCGACCGGGTCGACGTTGGCGGCGTACAGGTTCTCGTCGTCCAGGAGGACCTTGCCCTCGACGCGGGCGCCGGGGATCACCTCGTGCATCCGGTTCAGGGTGCGCAGGAAGGTGGACTTGCCGCAGCCGGAGGGGCCGATGAAGGCGGTCACCGAGCGGGGTTCGATGCTCATCGAGATGTCCTCGATGGCCTTGGTGGTGCCGTAGTAGGCCGACAGTCCGCTGACGTCGATGCGCTTGGCCATGATCGTTGCTTCTCTCGTCTGTCTCGTACGTCAGTCTGGTCAGTGGCCGGTCTTGGGCGAGCGCCAGCGGGCGATACCCCGGGCGATGAGGTTGAGCCCCATCACGAAGGCGATCAGCACCAGCGCCGCACCCCAGGCTCGGGCGTAGCCGTACTGGTTGTTCACCTGGGAGTACTGAGTCCAGATGTACATCGGCAGGGACTGCTGCGGACCGTCGAACGGGTTGTTGTTGATGTAGTCGGCGCCGAACACCAGCATCATCACCGGGGCGGTCTCGCCCGTGATGCGGGCGACCGCGAGCATCACACCGGTGGTGATGCCGCCGATCGCGGTGGGGAGGACGATCCGCAGGATGGTCTTCCACTTCGGCACGCCGAGCGCGTACGAGGCCTCGCGCAGCTCGTTCGGGACGAGCTTGAGCATCTCCTCGGTGGACCGGACCACGACCGGCATCATCAGGATCGCCAGCGCGAGGCTGCCCGAGAAGCCGGAGTAGCTGAAGCCCAGGGCGAGGTTCCAGAGCGAGAGGATGAACAGACCGGCGACGATCGACGGGATGCCCGTCATGACGTCGACGAAGAAGGTGACCGCCTTGGCGAGCTTGCCGCGGCCGTACTCGACCAGGTAGACGGCGGTCAGCAGCCCGATCGGGGCGGCGATGGCGGTCGCCAGGGCGACCTGCTGCAGGGTGCCGATCAGCGCGTGGTAGATGCCACCGCCGGGACCGGACTGGAGCACACCCTTCATCGAGTGGCTCAGGAAGTTCCCGTTGACCACCTCGATGCCCTGCTGGACGGTGTACACGGTCAGGGCGACCAGCGGGACGACCGCCAGGATGAAGGCGACCCAGACCACCGAGGTGGCGAGCCGGTCCTTGGCCTGTCGGCGGCCCTCGACCCAGGCCGAGGCGCCGTAGCTGATCAGGAGGAACAGCAGGCCCGAGATCAGGCCCCACTGCAGGTGGCTGGCGAGGCCGGCGGCAGCGCCGATCCCGCAGCCGAGGGCGATCGAACCGACCGCGACGGCAGCCGGGGCCCACTTGGGCAGCCGGTTGGCGGTCAGCGGACGGCCGGCGGGCCGGGCGTCCTCGACGACGGCGGTGGCGGTCATGCGTTGGCCCCCGAGTACTCCTTGCGGCGGGCGATGATCAGTCGCGCGGCACCGTTCACCAGGAGGGTGATGACGAACAGGACGAGGCCGGAGGCCATGAGTGCGTTGCGGCCGTTCTCGCCGGCCTCGGCGAACTTCAGCGCGATGTTCTGCGCGAAGGTTCCGCCGCCCGCGTCGAGGATGTGCAGCGACAGGACGTTGCTGGAGGAGAGCACCACCGCGACCGCGATGGTCTCGCCGAGCGCGCGGCCGAGGCCGAGCATCGAGGCCGAGATGATGCCGGGGCGGCCGAACGGCAGCACCGCGGTGCGGATCATCTCCCAGCGGGTCGCGCCGAGCGCGAGCGCCGCCTCCTCGTGCATCCGCGGAACCTGGCGGAACACCTCGCGGGAGACCGCGGTGATGATCGGCAGGACCATGATCGCCAGCAGGATGCCCACGGTGAACAGGTTGCGCGGGGTGCCCGACTTGGTCTGGTCGAAGATGTACGTCCAGCCCAGGTACTCGTTGAGCCAGCTGGTCAGGCCGTCCATGTGCGGGACGAGGAAGAGCGCGCCCCACAGGCCGTAGACGATGCTGGGGACGGCGGCGAGCAGGTCGACCAGGTAGGCGAACGGCTGGGCGATCCGGCGCGGCGCGTAGTGCGAGATGAACAGCGCGATCCCGATGGCCACCGGGACGGCGATCGCCATCGCGATGACGGCGCTCACGATGGTGCCGACGACCAGCACCGCGATGCCGAAGACCGGCTTCGGTGCGTCCGGCGCCCACTCGAAGGTGGTGAAGAAGTTGCCCTCGTTCTTGCTGAGGGCCAGGCCCGAGCGCCAGGTCAGGAAGCCGGCGATCGCGGCCATGATGACCAGCAGCAGGATGCCCGATCCCCGGGCGAGGTTCATGAAGATCTTGTCGCCGAACCGGCTGTCACGCGGTCGGCGTTCCCTGCCTCGCGGGGCGGCAGGGGAGGATGAAGTCATTGGTCTACTCCGGTCTGGTGATGCCGCCCCGGAAGGGGGACGGCACCATGGCGGCGGTGCCCCGGACGTGGTGCTGGGTTTGGTGCGTTCCGGTGGGGCGGCCCCGGCCCCCCTCGCTCACGGGGCCGCTCCACCGGTGGTCCTGTCGGATCAGGCCAGGGTCGGGATGACGGCGTTGACCTTGTCGGTCAGCTCCTTCGGCAGCGGGACGTAGCCCTTCTCGCCGGCCGCCTTCTGGCCCGCATCGCTGATGGTGTAGGTCAGGAAGGACTTCAGGGTGTCGACCGTCTCGGCCTTGTTGCCCTTGTCGCAGACGATCTCGTAGGTGACCAGGACCAGCGGGTACGAGCCCTCGTCCTTGGTCGCGTAGTCCAGCTTCAGCGCCAGGTCGCTGCCGGTGCCGGCGATCTGGGCCTTGGCGAAGGTGTTGGCGGCGTTGGCGGCGGTGGCCTCGACCGGCTTGGAGGCGCCGGTGTTGATGGCGGCGCTCTTCAGGCTGTTGGTCTGGGCGTAGGCCAGCTCGACGTAGCTGATCGAGTTCTTGACCTGCTTCACCTGGGCCGCGACACCGGCGCTGCCGTTGGCCGACTGGCCGCCCTTGGCCGCCCAGGTCTTGCTGGACGGGTAGGACCAGGCGCCGTTGCCGGCGGCGGCGAAGTACTTGGTCAGGTTGTCGGTGGTGCCGGAGTCGTCCGAACGGTGGAACGACTGGATCTCGGCGTCCGGCAGCTTGGCGCCCGGGTTCAGGGCGACGATCGCCGGGTCGTTCCACTTGGTGATCTGCGAGTCGAAGATCTTGGCGGCGGTCGGGCCGTCCAGGACCAGGTTGTCGACGCCCTCGACGTTGAAGACCAGCGAGATCAGACCGCCGGCCATCGGCAGGTCGATGCCCTGGCCGCCGGTGCAGACCGCCTTGGAGGCGTCGACCTCGGCCGGCTTCAGGGCCGAGTCGGAACCGGCGAACTGGACCTTGCCCTGGGTGAACTGCTGGATGCCCGCACCGGAGCCAACGCCCTGGTAGTTGATCGTGGTGCCGGAGCAGGCGCCGCTGAAGTTGGTCTTCCAGACGTCGATCGCGGTGCCCTGCGCGGTCGAACCGGCGGCGATCAGCGAGCCCGGCTTGCCACAGTTGATCGAGGCAGCGGGAGCGGCGGAGCCGCTGGAGCCGCCCGAGGCGGTCGTGTTGTTGTTGTCCGAGCCGCAGGCGGCGAGCGACAGCGAGCTGACGAGCGCCACGGCACCGATGGCGAGGGCCTTGGAGCGGCCGTTCCGCTGGAGCTTCACAGGGGTGTCCCTTTCTGAGGCATTGCCCGCTGCGCTTGCCGTACGCGTACGGCTCAGCACGGGTTTCTGCTGTGGTCCGGGGCCCGTTCGGCCCTCCGGTGGTCCCGAAGTTAGGCCGGGTAAGTGACACGACAGCCGGTCGCAAGTGAACGGGGAGTGAACCTCGAAGGGATGGCAGGAAACTACGTCAGGTAGTAACGGTTGCGTCACGGCAAGGGCGCGGGAAGATCACTTCCACGGTTCCTTCACCGGGGCGCGCCGGCCGAGCGCACCGGCTTCGCCCCCAGGATCACCAGCAGCGCATCGATCAGCAACCGGTCGTGCTCGTACGTGAGCCGGGCGCGCGCCTTCCCGGCCGGCAGCCACTCCAACCGGTCCACCTCGCGGTTGGGCCGGAAGGCGCCGCTCGACGGCACCGCGGCCCAGTAGCGGACCTCCTTCGGGCGGCCCTGCACCTGGTAGTGCTGGGCGGGCAGCTCCGGGCCGAGCAGGCACCGGAAGCCGGTCTCCTCCCACACCTCGCGCAGCGCCGCCTCGACCACGCCCTCGCCGGGGTCGAGCTTGCCCTTCGGCAGGCTCCAGTCGTCGTACTTGGGCCGGTGGATCACCGCGATCCGCGGCCGCCCCAGCCGGCCGCTCTTCTTCGGCCGGCCCGGCAGCCACAGCACCGCGCCCGCCGCCATGACCACCGTCGCGCGCACCGCCCCGGTCGCGCGCACCGCCCCGGTCGCGCTCCCCGCCGCGGCCCGCCCGGCTCCCGGGCGCCCGCCCAACTCAGACCGTCCTCGGTGCGGCGGAGTGGCCCCAGCCCTCGGCCGGGAACTCCGGCCAGCCGTCCGGGCCGGGCATCAGCTCGGGCCACCGGCGGCCGAAGGCGTACCGCGCCGACTCCACCTCCAGCCGCTGGTCGGCGTGCACCACGCCCAGCACGTACGCGGTCGCGGGGGTGATCCGCGGGGTGCGCGCCGCGGTGGAGGCGGTGACCGCGGCGTCCGCGGCCTCCTGCTGCCGGGCCAGCACCGCGTCCAGCTCGTCCAGGTCGGAGGACGGGCGGCCGCAGACCTCCAGCGCGTACCTGCCGCGCTTCACCAGGATCCGCAGCCGGGCCCACGGCGCGTCGTCGGCCGCCAGCGCCGAGTCCGCGTCCACCGCGCCCCGGGCGGCCGGGACGGCGCCCAGCCGGCGCATCCCGTCCCCGCCGTACGGCGTCGCGGCCCGCTGCAGCGGCAGCTGCTGGGCGGTCGCGGACAGCGCGGCGAAGGCCGCGGCCGCGTGCGGCAGCAGCACCGCCGACGCACGGCCGTCCGCCGAATCCAGCAGCGGCGCCTCGCCGACCAGCAGCGTCATCCGGTCCGCCAGGGCGTGCAGCCGGGCCGAGCGGAGCTCCTGGAGGACCGTGGAGTGCGCCCGGGTCCGGGCCAGGGTCAGCTGCCGGTCCAGCAGCGCCCGCGCCTTGGGGGCGCCCGCGTGGCCGGCCAGCATGCCCGTCCCCTCCGGGTCGCTGCCGCTCAGCGAGTCCAGCGCGCCCAGCAGCCGGGCCGAACGGCGGACGTACCCGGGTTCGAGCGCCAGCAGGTTGAGCAGCCAGCGCAGCTCGGTGCGCGACTCCTGCGCCCAGGTCTGCTCGAAGACCGAGCCGAAGGTGTGCAGCAGCCCGCCTATCCGCCGGACGGCCCGCAGCAGGTCGGCGGTACCCGCCGCCGGGACGACCGAGGCGGTCCCGGGTCTGGCGCCGACCTCGCCCACCGCCAGCGGCAGGGCGCGCAGGAAGGCGCCGGCCTGGGCGGTGAGGTGGCGGGAAAGGATGTCCCCGGCGGTCGCGGTGGAGGCCGCCTGGGCCGTCATCGGCGCATCGGTCATGGCGTGGTAGATCCCCGTTCCTCCGGGGTCGTTCCCCGGAGCTGGTGGCCGACCGCCGGACCGGCTGCCCTCGGGAGTCTCCAGGGCCCGCCGTTCCGGCAGCTTCGCATCAGTGGACGCGTCAGCGCGTGGTGGCGGCCCGGCGGCGCTGGCGCGAATCGATCAGGAGGTCCTGGATGTGCCGCAGCTGTCGGCCCTCGGCGTCCTGCGAGTGCCGGGTCCAGGTGCCGTCCGGCCCCAGGTGCCAGGACTCGGTCTCGTCCGACACCCCGAGGTCGATCAGCCCGGACAGCTCGGCGCGGTGCGCCGGATCGGTGATCCGCAGCAGCGCCTCGATCCGGCGGTCCAGGTTGCGGTGCATCATGTCGGCGCTGCCGATCCAGACCTCCGGATCGCCGTTGTTGCCGAACACGAAGATCCGGGAGTGCTCCAGGAAGCGCCCCAGGATGCTGCGGACCCGGACGTTCTCGCTCAGTCCCGGCACGCCCGGGCGGATCGCGCAGATGCCGCGCACCCAGACGTCCACCGGCACCCCGGCCTGCGAGGCCCGGTAGAGCGCGTCGATCACGGCCTCGTCGACGATCGAGTTGACCTTGAGCTTCACGTACGCCGGGCGGCCCGCCTTGTGGTGGGCGATCTCGTTGTGGATCCGCGCGACCAGCCCGTCGCGCAGGCCGCGCGGGGCGGTCAGCAGACGGCGGTAGGACTCGCGGCGCGAGTATCCGGAGAGCCGGTTGAAGAGGTCCGACAGGTCGGCGCCGACCTGCGGGTCCGAGGTCAGCAGGCCGAGGTCCTCGTAGAGCCGGGCCGTCTTCGGGTGGTAGTTGCCGGTGCCCACGTGCGAGTAGCGGCGCAGGGTGTCGCCCTCCTGGCGGACCACCAGCGACAGCTTGCAGTGCGTCTTCAACCCGACCAGGCCGTAGACCACGTGGCAGCCGGATTCCTCCAGCTTGCGGGCCCACTTGATGTTGGCCTGCTCGTCGAAGCGCGCCTTGATCTCGACCAGGACCAGCACCTGCTTGCCGGACTCGGCCGCGTCGATGAGCGCGTCCACGATGGGCGAGTCGCCGGAGGTCCGGTACAGCGTCTGCTTGATCGCCAGGACGTCGGGATCGGCGGCGGCCTGCTCCAGGAAGGCCTGCACCGAGGTGGAGAAGCTGTCGTACGGGTGGTGCAGCAGGACGTCCCGCTCGCGCATCGCGGCGAAGATGTCCGGCTGGGAGGCCGACTCGACGTCGGTCAGGCCGCGGGCCGTGCCCGCCACGAACTTCGGGTACTTCAGCTCCGGCCGGTCCAGCTCGGCGATCCCGAACAGCCCGGTGAGGTCCAGCGGCCCGGGCAGCGGGAAGACCTCCGCCTCGGTGATGTTCAGCTCCCGCACCAGCAGGTCCAGGATGTAGGGGTCGATCGACTCCTCGACCTCCAGCCGCACCGGCGGGCCGAAGCGCCGCCGCATCAGCTCCTTCTCCAGGGCCTTGAGGATGTTCTCGGTGTCGTCCTCCTCCACCTCCAGGTCCTCGTTGCGGGTGACGCGGAAGGCGTGGTGGGCCAGCACCTCCATCCCGGGGAAGAGCTCCTCCAGGTGCGCGCCCATCACGTCCTCCAGCGGGACGTACCGCTGGGGCGAGGCCTCCAGGAAGCGCGCCAGCGACTGCGGCACCTTCACCCGGGCGAAGTGCTTGTGCCCGGAGACCGGGTTGCGCACCACGACGGCCAGGTTGAGCGAGAGTCCCGATATGTACGGGAAGGGGTGCGCCGGGTCGACGGCCAGGGGGGTCAGGACGGGGAAGATCTTCTGCCGGAAGAGGGTGTGCAGCCGCGCCTGCTCCTTCTCGGCCAGCTCCGACCAGCGGACCACCTCGATGCCCTCGGTGGCGAGGTCCGGCAGGACCTCCTGCTGGAAGGCCGCGGCGTGCCGGGCCATGAGCTCGCGGGAGCGGGTCCAGATCAGGTCGAGCACCTCACGCGGCTGGAGGCCGGACGCGCTGCGCTGGGCGACGCCGGTGGCGATGCGGCGCTTGAGGCCGGCCACCCGGACCATGAAGAACTCGTCCAGGTTGCTGGCGAAGATCGCCAGGAACTTGGCCCGTTCCAGCAGCGGGATCCCCGGGTCCTCGGCGAGTTCGAGGACGCGCTCGTTGAACGCGAGCCAGCTCCGCTCGCGGTCGAGGAAGCGGCCCTGCGGCAACGCTTCGAACTCCTGCTCGTCCGTGGCCGGCAGCTCGGGCGGGATGCCCAGCGCACTGGACATCCGGGCCGTCGGCGACAGCGCGGCAGAGACGGGGCGGGGGATGCTCATGGGCTCCAGCTCCTCCAGCAGCAGGACGGCGTCCGGACGCGAATGGCTCTGCGGGCCGTCGCCCTCGCCCCGGGGCGATCCCGGGAACAGCGCCCATCCGCCGGGCGCGGTCCGTACAGGACCGGCCGCCGTGGGGCGGTCGACTCTGCACGAGCGAGACACTACGGACTTCATCCTGTGATCTTCGCGGCAGCAATTGAATCCACGGTAAACACCGCATGGCCAGGAGGAAAGCTGAGTCGGTCGGGGCAAGGGCCGTTGCCGTTCCGGCCACTCCGCCCGCGACCGCTCCGGGCCGACTTCACCACCTCCGGGAGGCGGCCGGACCGTGGGGTGAGGGGGTCAGGCCGACCGGTTCTGCTCCTGGTACCGGGCTCGGTACATGAGGTCCACCTCGTGAACGGTGAATCCCAGTCGTTCATATACCCGCACGGCGGCCGGATTGTCGGCGTCGACGTAGAGGAGAACGGTTTCCAGTCCTCGCTCGTCCGGGCCGGAGCCCGTCAGGTGACGCAGACCCGCCGCGGTCAGCGCGCGGCCGAGGCCGCTGCCCTGCTCTGCCGGGTCCACCCCGACCACGTACACCTCGCCGCGCTCGGGCTCGGTGACGGTGGCCGGGTGCACCTTGGTCCAGTGGAAGCCGACCACCTTGCCGTCGCGGGTGGCGAGGAAGAAGCCGGCCGGGTCGAACCAGGGCTCGGCGATCCGCTCCGCCAGGTCCTGCTCGGTCCAGGCGCCCTGCTCCGGGTGGTGGGAGAAGGCCAGCGCGTTCAGCCGCAGCCACTCGGCGTCGTCCTCCCCCGGACGGAAGGTGCGGAGCTCGACGCCCGCGGGGAACGCCACCTCCTCGGCCTGCCGACCGGTGCGGCGCATCTGCCGAAGCTCGCGGACCAGCTCGGCGCCGTACGACCCGGCCAGGTGCCGGGCCGCCGGGTGCCCGCCGTGCACCCAGAAGTCCACCGCGTCGTGCCCCGCCCGGTGGGCCTGGGCCAGTACGGCGTCCACCAGCGGGCGGGCCAGGCCGCGGCCGCGGGCAGCCGGGTCGACGACCAGCTCGGCGGCGGGGGCGGCGGACTGGTCGGCGGCGGGGCCCTGCGGGATCTCCAGCTGGCCGTAACCGAGGACGACCCCGGGTTCGGGTTCGGTCCCGGCTTCGGTCTCCACGAAGTGGGTGACCCCCGGGCGCGCGCTCTCCGCGGCACGCAGCCGGAGCCGGCCCTGCTCCGAGACGGCGGCCCGACCGTCCACCGCCTGGGCCTCGGCCAGGACACGCAGGGCGCCGTCGCGCTGCCCGGGGTGGAGCACGTTGTTCGCAGTGACTGCCGTCTGATCGTCCATGCACTGACGATACGTCACCGGAAATGCAAAGAACCCCTGATCCGAGTGGATCAGGGGTTCTTTGGAATGATTGTTCGGCGGCGTCCTACTCTCCCACAGGGTCCCCCCTGCA
>NZ_JBIWNL010000047.1:26104-62933 GCF_044767225.1 Kitasatospora sp. NPDC101447 | reverse complement strand
GTCGCACGGTCCCACTCGATCCCGAGGGCCCACAGGAACCGCCACCAGCGCAGCAGATCCATGCCGTACGACCGTGGGGTCAACGGCGAACTGTCCGCTGCCATCAGGTCCTTGAAGTACACCGCAGCCGGCTCGACTGGCTTCCCGAATGGATCCAACAACTGGCAGGGTTCCCAGGGATCTCCAGTCTCCAGCAGTTGGCCGATCTCGGGCAGGACAAAGCTCTTCAGATCCCTTCCGGGACGACGTTCATCGAGCATGACGGGAAGCTAGCAGAAACAGCCTCTGACCTGCACAAATGATGAAGTTAGTTCGGTCAACACGCCGCCACCGCACTCTCCGCCCTCACCAGCCCCGACCGGCACAGCCCGGACCGCGACCTGCCCACCCGACCCGCCGGGCCGAGCCGCAGCTACCGGCCCGCCCCCGGAGAGAAGGTCTGCGTCGTGCTCTGCGGGTCCAACACCGACGTCACCTCTCTCCTCCGGCCACAGGACTGAACCGCCAAAACCCGGACCGATCCTCCCTGAAGGCCTGATCAGAACGTGGCGGGGGCGGCCGAAGGCTGCCTCCGCCACGGCCGAGCGCCCCGCTCGTTGATCCTCGACACTCCGAGGATGGTCTCTACCGGACGGCCGCTGGAGGCTCCGGGGCAACGGCAGCCGCCACCAACCGGGTCCGAGTCGGATGCCTCAACGCGCTCTCCGCACTCGCCGGCCGCCCGCTGGACCTCGAACACCGCGCGGCCGCGCCGGGGCCGAAGCGGGGCACCACGAGCCGGCAAGCGAGCGCGCTACGCCGGTACCTCAAGGCTGCCAACGACAAGCCGCTGCTGGACGACGGCCACGCCCGCATCATGCTCGTGGTGGGCCTGGTCCTGGACACCCGAGGCTGTTCGATCGAGCTCGCCGCGATGCTCACCCAAGACATCGTCACCGTGCAGCCCGAGTTCGGCCGCGCGAAGCCGTACACGGCGGCCCGGCAAGCCCCAGCGTCGGCCCGGGCCGCAGCGGGTTCTCACCCCGCGGCACCAGCCCGCGCTGCCCGCCTCGCCGGCGCCCAGGGGTGTAGCGGGCCCGGCCCACCGGGTTTGACTTGCGCAGACCCTCCTCCATGAGGAAGTTGTGGAACAGACGGACCGGCACCACGCGCTGCTGGATCGTGGCGTTCGTCAGCCCCGACCCCGAGTCGATCGCCACCACGTGTGCACCCCGACGGTGTAGCTGTGACGTCAACTCCCGCACATAGAAAGCAGTATGGGCCCGGTTTGCGGTGACCCGGTCGACGTCCTGCCGCTCTCACAGCAGCAGGTATTCCGCCAGTCCGCGGGCGTAGGCGTCGATCGCCCTCGGCGCCCGACCGAGATCAGTCCAGATCTGCAGCGACACTGACGCCTGCTCATGCCGGCCCAGCACCGGCCACTGCTCCGTCAGCGCCGTCGTGCCGCTCAAGCCATCTCCCAGGTCCGTGGTTGCACCCCGGGGGACATGATCACCCCGGACAGATTCCACGTAACTTCTAAAACGCTCAAGAGGGCGATGTATGGCCGGGCCTCGTTCCGACTCCTTCGGACCCGAATCCTCACTCGTCCGTGATCGCCGTGCCGATGGTGATGGCGACGGCCTTCGCGCGCTCATGAGGATCATCGACAGCCACCCGGACTGCCCTGAGACCTGGATCTCCGATCAGAGAGGTGACGAAGCGGCTCTCCCCCATCACATCCCCGACCACCAGGCGGCCGTCGGGCAAGAGAAGGTGACCATCGAACACGGTCACGAAGTCGCACATACCAGCTGCGACATCCTGGACATCCGATTCAAGGAAGATCCGTACCTTGACGGGACCAGTCTGAGCCTGGACTCGCACTACCAGGTGGGAAGCGCCGGCAGCTACCGGGGCGCTCTCAAACGCAAGATCTCGGGGCAGCCACTCCGTCGATCCGACTCCCAGGATTCCGTGGTTGAGGTACAGGTCAAGGCCAGCGATCTGCACGTAAGGACCCCTCTCTCGCGCGTCCGCGAGAGGCTACGTCATGCCGCCGACACCGAGGCTCTCGTGATCAACGCTGGCACCTTCAAGGAACTCCGGTCAGAGCCCCGAAACTCCCCACTCCGTTGAAGGCCGGACGGAGTAGGGAAGCGTGATCGGGCACGGCCGCTCCTCTCGGCCGGGGGGCTCGGCGGGCAAGTCAGCCCGCGGGAGGGAAACCGGGCGGCAGGCCAGGCGGGTGCAGGGGTCCGGGTGCCAGGCGCTCCAGCAGCCGGTCCACCGTGCCGTCGGGGCGGTAGAGCGTGCGGTAGGCGTACGGGTGCCGTCCGCCGGGCAGGGTGGCGACGCCCGCGTCGGTGACGGTGCGGCCCTCGATGATGGCGAGAAGCCGCAGGTCGACGTCGGCGGGCAGGGTCAACTGCTCGTCGGTGGGCGGGCGGCGGTGGCGGCTGGCCATCTCAGGATCCGACGAAGGCGCGCAGGTCCGCGGGGGAGTCCCAGCCGTAGGTGGAGAAGCCTCGGCCGTCGCCGGAGAGGCAGGCGGTGAGGGCGGCGTGGGAGGTGGGGAACATCGGGGTGGGCAGCGCGTCGGCGTCGACCCACAGGACCGCGAGGTGCTTGTCCGGTTCGGTGTTCGTCAGCTCGCCCTGCCAGGACGTCGCGGCGAAGACGGAGAGCAGGAACGGGCCCTTGCCGTCCCAGCCGGCCCTGACCTGGATGGTGTGGACCAGCCGCAGTTCCTCGGCGGGGACGACCAGGCCCGCCTCCTCGCGCAGTTCGCGGGCGGCGGCCTCGTCGAGTCGTTCGCCCTCCTCGACCTTGCCGCCGGGAACCGTCCAGGCGGGGACCGTGGACCAGGAGTCGTTGGCGTAGTGGACGCAGGCGACCTTGCCGGCCTGCTCGTCGTGGACGATGACGCAGACAGCCTGACGCAGGGACTGCATGGATGCTCCAACCGGTAGCAGAAGTAGGGGGCGTTCACACGACGGGGTTCGGGGCGCGCAGCAGGTCGAGGACGGTCCGGGCGTAGCCGATGACCTCCTCGTCCCGGTGGTGGTCCATGGCCCAGCGCAGGGCGGCGGGGCAGTCGATCGCGGCCCACGCCCGGCACGCCACCTGCTCCTGCCCGGTGAGGTCGCGCCCGTGCCCGGCGGTGAACGCCGCACGCAGGTCGGGCCGGTGGGGCGTGAGCTGAAGGGTGACGCGCATCAGGTCGCGCCGGGCCGGGGCTTCGACGTGGCTGCGTTCGAAGTCGATCAGCCCGAGCGCGAGCCGGTCGCCGTCGCGGCGTACGAGTCAGTTCCGCGGATCGAAGTCGCCGTGGCAGTAGGCGAGCGCGGTGGGTGGGGGTTCGGCGCGGGTGGCTTCGGCCAGGACCTCGATGTCCTCGTCCGCAAGGCGGGCGTCACGGGCCCGGGCCAGGGCCCGTGCGCGTTCCTGACCCCAGGGCAGGTACTCGCCGACCGGGGCTCCGGTCGTCGGCTGCGTGTGGAGGGCGGCCAGGAGCCGCTCGGCCTGCCGGTACAGCTCCCGCTCCTCGGCGGCGGTGAGGGCGGTGCTGATGACCGGGGTACCGGCAACGCAGAGGTGACGACGAGCAGCGACCGGCTGTCCTCGGCGAGCAGAGCCGGCGTCCGGCGGGCGGGCACGGCCGGTCGGCCGGCAGAGGTGATGCCGGCGGCCTGGCCGGTCGGGTTGTCCACGAAGACCTCCGGACAAGAGCGGTGTTCGAGCGCGCGGAGCCGTCTGTCGGCGAAGGACGCAGCAAGTGCACACTCATACAGCGGAGTTGGACGGCTTCGCGCGAGCGGAGGCGATTGATGATGGTGCTGTTCGAACGCGCCGCTCAAGCGGATTCCCTCCGGGCGATCCCGGGTCGAATGAGGAATTTTCGAGCACCCCGCGCGCGTGCTGCGACGCCTCCTCTACCCGCGCGCGCAGCGCGTCCGGCAGGGTGGCGGAGCCCAGTGCGCAGGCAGCGAGGCCCCCTTCGAGTGCCGCGCCCTGGACCGGATCGAGACGGTGCCGGACGTCCTCGTGGGTGAGGAGGCGCGCAGCGCGTAGTCGTCGCCGGATTCACCCGTTCGGCTGGTCAGGCGGGCGAGGAGGTTTCGGGCGGCGGGGCGTATCGTGGCCGGCCGCGTCGAGGGCGGTCAGCGTGAGGCGGGTGGTGAGGACGGCCAGGTCCCCCTCCCCGATGATCAGGCCAGCCGCCGCCCGCGCTGCTGCGCCATCGGCAAGTGCTGTCGCAAGTACCTCTCCCTGCTCACGCTCGCCTACATCCACTCCGTGCTCAAGTCCGCCCTGGAACACGCCGTCCGAGAGGAGGAGATCCCGCGCGACGTCGCCCGCAACGTCCGCTGTCCGGGACGGTACAGGCTTCGGGCGTCCCGGCCCCGGGGGGCACCCCCGGCGCAAGAGGTGCAGGAGGCGCACCGGACCGCCGCAGGGCGGGCTCCATCGCCCGCCTCTCGGCCTCGGGGACATTGCCGCAGTCGGCGCAGGCCAGGGTCCGCGTCAGCTCGCGGTGCTCCTGGCGGACCTCGTCTCCCGGGCCTTCTGGCGTTGGTCGTACGCGGTGCGGTGGTCCGGGCTGTCCAGCGTGTCGAGCAGGGAGTGCCGTCCGGGGCGGCCGTAGCGCCACCAGACGGGCCCGAGGGGGCCGTGCCCGGCCAGCAACTCCAGGATGGTCGCGACGATGGGCACCGAGTCGTCGTACTCGCGCCAACCGTCGGGCCTGCCGGACGTTCACCCGTGAACGCGCGAATACCTCACGCCCCCGAACGGGAAGTGATCGTTCATCTGGTCCTCGGGCCGATCGCTCTGGGCCGCGGTCATCCGTGTCAGGCGCTCCGCAATCAGGCGGGGTGTGCACGCGCCGGACGGCCGGTCACTGAAGTCCACGACGAGGTAGTTCGGTTTGAGTCCGGGCACCGGGGAAGCGGGTGCCCGGGTGGCCTCCTGGCAGCTTCCCGTCCTTTTCCAGAGCTTCGGTCCGTTGTCCTGCTCCGCGTCGCTCTCGACCAGGTAGGTGAGCCATCTGCCACCACGGATGTGATTGAGTATCACCAGGGGGCTGAACCCGGGCGGGCGCCAGGTCAGGGGACGGTTCCTCCGACGTGGTCGGACGGTGGAGGCCTGCCCGTCCCACTCGAAATGCGTCTCTACGGCCCAGCCCTGATCGTAGAGAAGCCCGTTCTGCCGCAGTCGCCGCTCGCCGGGAACGATGTCCGGTCGGTCTCCGTATCCGCGGTTGGTGAAGACGACGAGGCGTTTTCCCTCTTCCACCATTCGGGCCGCCGCGGGCCATCCCCGCGTCGCCACGCTCCAGGTGTCGGCATTCGGGACGAAGAGGTACGTGGCGAGCCCGGCGGCCGCGAGTTCGTGCCTCAGGATCGCGGTCCTGCCGTCGGGATCGTCGTCGGGCGGCGTGTCCCCGCGCGTGTAGTCCTCAAGGAGCAGCGAGACGATCTCGTTGGGCCAGGCCTCCAGGAACTCTTTCACGGGCTTCAGGACATCGCCGAACTGGCGGTACAGTCCGCCGGACTTCCGCACGGCGGACCGGAATGGGCTCTTGGTGCAGTCGCCGTGACAGGACAGGACTTCCGTTCCGGTGACACCGACATCTATCAGGAGCGCGCGCACGCCTTGATCCAGCTGGGCTCGTACGCTTCCCGCCTGATAGAGCGGGCCGAACCAGCCGGACCAGCCTCGGCCGGCCTCGGCCTGGGTCGCCTTGTTCACGTCGGAGTTGTGCGTGGCGACGAAGGTCAGGTCCGCGAGCGTCCTGTCCCCCCAGTGCTCGCGTGGCGTCAGGTCGGCCGCGGGTAACGCCGCGGGTCCGGGCGGAGCGCTGAGGTCCGCGGCCGCGAGGGCGGGGGCGGACGGCGGTAGCCCCACCCACGGTTCCAACGTCCGCTTTTCGTCGGCAGGGTGGATTCCGTGGGATCCCGTCGCGCCATCGGTGCCGCCCAGGGCGACGAGGGTCACGTCGTACTCCCGTCCTGGGTCGAACCGGACGAACCTCCCCGAAGGGATGTCAAGACGCATCCCCGCTACCGCGTCCCGGTCGAATTGCAGAGCCTTGTTGGCCTGGCAGAACTCAAGGTGGCTTCCCACCGACACCGGGCGGCTGTCGGTGTTCAGCACGGTGATCCTGGCGGTTCTCCCGAGTACGTTGATGACGATGCGCCCGGGCGCGGTGATGACTTCCCCCGGCAGCCCGGCCGGAGGGCCCGACGTCGTCTCAGTGGGGTCGAAGCCCAGGACCATCCCGTCGACGCTGACGCGGTGTGTCTGCGGGTCCACCTTGATGTCCGGGAGGGCGGTATTGTGCGCCATGTCGGTCTTCCCGAGCCCGCGTACGTCCCTGACAGCCTCGACAAGGGCCTGGAGGCCGAGTTCGGCCACTGCGGGCCTTCCCGATCGCGAGACGAAGCGGATCCCGCGGGCGGCGGCCAGCGGGCGGCCCGGAAACGGGTCGGTGCGACCGGAGGCGAAGGCCCCGCCGATCATCACCAGGTCGGGTTCCTCGCCGAACTGCGCGGGGTCCCACAGGACCAGGTCGGCCCGTTTGCCGCGCTCCACCGAGCCGACCAGGTGGCTGATGCCGTAGGCAACGGCCGGATTGATGGTGTACTTCGCCAAGTAGCGCTTGACCCGGATGTTCTGACTGTCGGCGCGGTCCCCGGGAAGTGGACCGTTCCGGTCGGACATGGCCGACGCGACAGCCCAGACCGTACGGGTCAGGCTGTCCGGCGCGGCGAGTGCCGGGCCGGCGGAACCGAAGATCGAGATTGCGCCCAGATCGTGCAGCAGATCGGCGGCAGTCATGATCTCGGGGACCACGAGGTCCTCGGCGAGGGCCGTCTCCTCGCCGCACCGGTCGGAGAGGCGGTAGCCGGCCAGCGCGACTCTCGGGAACTCGCTCAGTGCCGCCGACCAGGAGACCGGATTCAGGGTGCTGGGGCGGCCCACGGTGGTGCTCGCGGGCAGGACGTTGGGTTGGGCGGCCACGACCAGCTGGTCGGGGAAGTGTCCTCCCAGGAGACTCCCCGAATCGGCGATCACCGATCGCCCGGCGATCGCGCCGAGGGTTTCCTCGACGAAACAGCTCTCGTTCGCCGGGTCTCCGTACAGGACTCCCGGCACGTCCTCCTGATCAAGGACGTCCAGACACGCGGCCAGCACGTCCGGACTGACCCTCGCATCCGGGAAGAGGCACAGGCCGGCCATTCCGGCGGTGACCTGATCCTTCAAGGGTTGGGCCGTCGCGCAGCCGGACGCCTGGCCCAGCAGCGCGACATTGATCGGCCAGTGGTCGATCTCCTGGAGGATCGTCCTGACGGTCGTCCAGCTGTGGACCGGATAGGGCAGGACGTGCGGTTGGCCGAGCGGGAATCCCGTGCCGTCCGAGATCACTGTGGTGGTGCCGGCGAGTGCGGCCTCGGAGGCCTGGTCGCTGCTCAACAACCGCGACATCGAGTCGACCGCGCCCGGGGTCAGGAGCTTTCCCGACCCGTCGACCAGTTGGGTGGTCGGGCCCACTGCCATACCGGGGGTGACTCCGTCCATGGTGGCGGGGTTGCCGGCCTTGCCGACTCCGGCGATGCAACCCTCGGTGATGGCCACATCGGCTTTGACGAACCCGGTGTGATCCATCACCACGACATTGCTGATCACGGTGTCCGCGCAATCGGATGCAGCCCTGGTGGGACTCGGTCGGTACTTGTCCAGGCCGGCCACCAGCTCCTCGCCGTGGACCTGGAGATCCTTCTCGACTTCGATGAAGAGCGAGGTCCCGCCGAGGCGGACCCGGTCACCGACAGTCGGGCCGTAGAGGTACGCGTACGTTTTCCGATCGATTGCCGCCACCGCCACCATCCCCTGTCACGCAGTGCGGTCGTCCGCGTCAACTGCTACCGAATGAGCGGTTTGCTGACGAACTCACTCCTTCCACGCTAACGGTGCGGCGGCCGTTGTGGGATGTCGAGCGCCAGGTCGGGGTGGCAGGCCGCGCGGTATCAAACGGCTGCCCGGGGGCCGCGGATGCACTCCGCGAGCAGCCGGGGTAGCCGGTTCGGGCACCCGGCTCACTTCGCCCCGGCGGTCGCCTCCCGGAGGGTGCGGAGCGCCGCGCCCAGGACGAGCGGGCCCACAGGACGCCCCCCACGCCGTAGGCGCCGGTGGGGAGCAAGGCGAGGCCCGGCCCGCGGGGTCGACGAGGACCTCGGTGGTGGTACCGACGTCCCCGGCCCCGGAGCAGCCGGATCCCTGGAACTCAGCGTGCGGCATAGGCCAGCCGTCCGCCCGGCGGCAGGTCCATCCCACCCGACCGCTACGGTCCTTCACCCTGTGGGCGGAGGTGACCACCACTGCGGGTGCGCTCCCCGCGGTGCGCGATCACCTCAGCCCAGAGGACCGTCGCGGGCAGCGCCACTACACAGCCGAGCAGGACGCCCGGCCAGAACACCCGTTTGCAGGCCCGGACACCCATCAACCCGCCCAGTGGGACAACGAGTGCCAGAACGGCCAGGAACATACCGAGCACCAGGAAGTCCGGGTTGGCGAGCACCGCCAGCCCGCCGGTCACCAGCAGGGTGAGCACGGCCAGCAGGACCGCCGTGGCGGGGTCCGTCAGAGCCGGCTGCGGCGCGCCCGGGGACGGACAGGCTGGGTCGGCTCGGTGCTGCGCAGCACGAGTGCCGCGGCGCGGGTGCGCTCCATCCAACTCAAGACCTGGCGCAGCGTGCTGGGGTCGAGGCGGCGGGTGAGGTCGCGGAGGGCCTGGTGGTCGTCGTCGGTCAGCGTGTAGAGGCCGTCAGCGTGGAGAGGCCGGGGCGGCCGAGGGCGGTGCAGAGGGGCTCGGCGGCGGTGTAGGCGAGGCGTCGGTGGTCTGGCGGGCCTGGTGAGGAGCCTCGCGGGCGCAGGCAGCGACGTCCTGCCGGTGGCGCTCACGGCGCAACGCGTGCTGGAGAACGGTGGTCGTCGGAGTCGTGGCGCTCGGTCCGGGTGGCGGCGGTGTGGTCGCGTACGCGCTGCCACTCGGCCCGGATGGCGGCTGCGGTGGTGTAGGCGCTCTCGTCTCCGGCGTCGGCGTGCCGGTCGGCGCCGCGCCCGCCCAGGCCTCCGCCTCGCACCGCGCGCTGCCTGAGCCGCCGCCGCTCTCGGTCGTCCGTGACGAACGGCCGACCTCCCGGTCGCCGAGCCGCACTCCGTGGAGGGCTGCAGCCGGGCCAAGTTCCCGCACGGGGCCACCCAGTACGGGCAATGCGACACCCGCGCTATCCGCACTGCGGGCTCCGCGGTCGGACCCGTAGCCAGGGGCAGAACAGCAATCTTGCTCCATAGCCCGGAGTTCCGGCTCCGGCACCGGCACCGGGTGCAGGGGTGCCGTAACCCGGGCGGCGGCAGCGGGGTTCACCGCGTATGACGACGAACGCGAGCTCCCTCGGTGGACACGACGCGGGCGCCGGTCCCCCGCAGGGCTGGGCCCGCGGCGGCTGCGGGCCGTCGTGGCAGGGCCCGAGGCCGGGGGTGGACGGGGTGCTCGCCTCGGCGGCCGGGACCGGCCGTCGGGCCGCCGGATGGGTGCGGGTCCTGGCCGGGCGGCAGACCGACGGGAGGCACCGGATGCGGCTGGAGCGGGCCGCTGCCGCGATCGCGCAGACCAGCGGGCGGGAGATCGTCCCCGGCAGCGAAGGGGTGCTGACCGAGGAGCTGCGCTACGACCTGGCCGCGGACGTCGTCGCCGGCCACCCCCGCGGCGCCGGGCCGCTGGGGCTGGAGGCCGGGGAGCGGGTCGTGCTGGCGGCGGTGTGTGCGCTGGTCGCGGCGATGCCCGCCACCGTCTTGGGCGATCCGGTGCGCGAACTGCCTGCGCTGTGTGCAGCGGTCGACGATGCCCTGGCCCTCGCCGAGCGGTCGGCGGCAGCGGGGCCGTAGGCCGCCAAGGCGTGGCGCCCGCCGGTGGTGGCCCGGGATGTGCGTCTCGGATCCGGCGGGCGCCGCGGGGGCAGCGTAACGGTGCAGGCCCGTGACCGGGGTGGGGATTTCGGCGCCAGCCGCTGGCAGGCGGGTTCGGGTGCTCTCATGGTGGTGCCGGGCAGCGGTTTGCAGGCCTGGGCTGGGCTGGCCTTCTGGTGAGCACCTGGTCGGGCAGTGCGGCCTTCGTGCCCAGCGCCCGCTGTTGGTTACGGTCGGCACATGACTCCCGGCACCCCCGCCCCTGCGGCCTCGCCCGACCCGTTCCCCCAGGACGCCTCCCCCGACCTCCTGGTCGAGGCAGCCCTCGACGAGACGGTACGCACCGGTGCCCCGCGCGCTGCCAGAGAGCTGGTCGCCGAACTGACACGCCGCGGTGACGACGCCTTCTGGCAGGGGGTGCTGCTCGTGCTGGGGCTCCTGGCGACCCGGCCCGTGTACGGGTTGGGGGAGCTCCAGGGGGTCGAGCGGCTGCGGCAGGTCGCGCGGACGGCGGACCCCGTGACCTCCCTCGCGCTGGGAGTACAGGCGGTGCACCGCGCCGAGGGCGCCGTCGCCGCGCGGGAGATCTGGTCACAGGACACCCAGGAGATCCGCGAGACCGCACTGATCCAACTCCTGATCGCCGCCGCCTTCGTGATCGGCTCCAGCGAGGGACACCTCAGTGCGCCGCAGACCGTACGCCTGATCAAGGAAGCCGTGATCCGCACCGGGAGCAGCGCTGCGTCGGGCGCGTAGCGCCGACCAGCGCCGCCCGGGGGCCCGCAGACTCCTGCAGCACATCGACGGCCCGGCGCCTTCGCCGGGGCCGCGTGTCAGGGCGAGTCGGTCCGGGCCAGGACCGCGTGACTGCGACGGGCGGAGACCTGCTGCAGGGCCAGCTCGGCGACGGGCCCGGGCAGGGCGACCGCGATGTCACGGGATGCTCGTATCGGCTTCACCTCCCCCTGCGTGTGGCCCGACGGCACCCAGCCCCCGCGCTGACCCCCCGCCACGCCGGGCGAACCGCGCGCCACCCGACAGGCCTACTTCGTGTACGGGTTGTCCTCCGGCGCCACCGGCGGCTGGTACGACGGCGGCGGCACCGCACCCATCGACTGCTGCTGCGGCACCGGCGGCACCTGAGCCCCGGGCTGCACGGCCGACTTCCGCCGCCGCACCACGAAGAGCGCACCACCGGCCACCAGCGCCAACCCGGCCACCGCACCACCCACGATCGGCACCACACTGCCCGACCCCGACGACACATCAGCCTTCGGCTGCGCCGACGGCGCACCCACCGCCACACCACCCGTCGGGCTCGGCGCAGACGGAGCGGGAACCGACGCACTCGCCGAAACAGCAGCCGGCGGAGCCCCCGACGGCGAAGCCCCGTCAGCCGGAAGCGGCGACACATCCGCCGGCCCGGGATCCCCCGGATCCGTCAACGCAACACGCGGCCGAACCGCACCCCACCCCGCACCATCCGTACGGACGTCCCCGCCATTGGATCGACCCGCGGTATTGATGAGCACCCGCAGAACCTGATTAGCAGTCCACTCCGGGTGCACCGCCCAGACCAATGCAGCCGAGGCGGACGCAAGGGCGGTCGCATCGGATGTGCCGTGACCTTTGCAGTATCCCGACGGTTCCGTGCAAGCCGCAATCGCGTCCTTGCCCGGCGCGACAAGCGCTACCTGAGGCCCTCGCTGGGACTCGTCGGTCACGGTCCCATTCCGGTCAACCGCCCCGACACCCACGACGTTAGGAAGCCCACCCGGATAGTCGATCGGATTCCCCGACTGCGCCTCATTTCCCACAGCAGCAAAGATCAGCACGCCCTTCGCGCGCGCTGCGGCAAGAATCTTGTTCAGCTTTGCCACATCTGCCGGGACCGCTGTCACCGAGTTGATTCCCTGCGAAATACTGATGACCTTGACGCCCTGGTCTACTGCATATGTCACAGCCTGCCCGATTTGATCCAGGAAATCAGTCGATACGAGAGCGCCGACTGAGCCGGTATTGATCTTCAGCGGAAGAATCTTGACCCCGGGCGCCAATCCGACGGATCCCTTACCACCGTTGGCCCTTCCGGTCGCCGCTATCAGGCCGGCCATCTGCGTCCCATGCCCGTTTCCGTAAGTGCCGACGCCACCCGGGCTCCCGCTGAAGTCCTTACCGGGCAGGAACTGGCCGACCAGGTCCGGATGGTCCAGCTTGAAGCCGCCGTCGATCACCGCAACTGTGACTCCCTGTCCCCGGGACACCTTCCACATCTCCGGGGCATGCATGGCGTCCAGGTGCCACTGGTCATCACGTATGGAGCCATCGGCGATTGCCGGTGATGCGACCGGGCCGACCACGATTCCCGCTGCCAAAAGCACCGCAGCAGCCCGCCAACGAGCTCGCGTGTCCGTCCGCCCCATCACAACTCCTCGTCACTCTCTCCACCGACCGGGAAGCGTGCCCCAAAAAGACAAACCTGCCCGGCCACCGGGGAAGCCCAGTGGCCGGGCAGTCGTTGCCGTCCTACTCAATCACGTCCGGGTTGCTGTCCGGGCCGCTGGTCCAGGTCTCCTCGTCCTCGTGCAGGTAGTCCGCGCGGCTGCGGCGGTCACGATCCTTCTGGTTGCCGTGACCCGCCGTCCCCGGGGCCATCATGCCGTTCTGCCCGGATCGAGCGGCGCCGCCCTCGGCGGCTCCCGGGGCACCTGAGCCTCGGGCTACACGGCCGCCTTCCGCCACCGCACCACGACGAGCGCACCACCGACCACCAGCGCCAACCCCGCCACCACACCACCCACGATCGGCAACGCACTGCCCGACCCCGACGACACATCAGCCTTCGGCTGCGCCGACGGCGCACCCGCCGCCACACCGCCCGTCGGGCTCGGCACCGACGGCGCGGGAGCCGACGCGGAGGCCGAGACAGAAGCCGACGGAGCCCCCGACGGCGAAGCCGCGTCAGCCGCGAGCGGCGACACATCCGCCGGCCCGGGATCCCCCGGATCCGTCAACGCAACACGCGGCCGAACCGCACCCCACCCGGCATCATTCGTACGGCTGTCCCCGCCGTTCGGCCTTCCCGCCGTCTTGATGAGCACCCGCAAGACCTGATTCGCAGTCCACTCCTTGTGAACCGACCAGAGCAGCGTGGCTGACGCAGAAGCCAAAGCCGTCGCATCGGATGTCCCATGGCCCGTGCAGTAACCAGAAGGAGCTGTACACGCCGCAAGCGTGTCCTGGCCGGGTGCAACGAGCGCAACCTGCGGACCCGTCTCAGACTCCTCCGTCACTGTTCCATTGCGGTCGACTGCTCCGACACCCACAACGTTGGAAAGAGCACCCGGATATTCGGCCAGGTTTCCTGACTTCGCCGAATTTCCAACACTGGACACCACGAGCACACCCTTCGACCGGGCATTCGCGAGAATCCGGCTAAGTTTGGCCACATCAGCCGGAAGCGCCGTCACTGCCGAGACACCCTGGGAAATACTGATGACCTTGACCCCCTGATCGACAGCATATGAGACCGCCTGGCCGATCTGATCAAGGAAATCTGCCGTGACAGCGGTCCCCACGGAGCCGTTATCGATCTTGAGCGGCAGGATCTTGGCGCCCGGGGCAAGTCCGTACGCCCCGTTTCCCCCGCGGTTCTTTCCGGTCCCGGCGATGAGGCTGACCATCATCGTTCCGTGTCCGTCACCGTAGGAACCCACACCCCCTGAACTGCCGCTGAAGTCCTTGCCTGGCAGGAACTGCCCCACCAAATCCGGATGATCCAGCTTGAAGCCGCCGTCGATCACCGCAACGGTGATCCCCTCCCCCTTGGTGACCTTCCACATTTCCGAAGCATGCATGGCATCGAGGTGCCATTGAGCCGCACGGATCGAATCGTCGGCAACCGCTGGCACTGCAACCGGGCCGAGTGCAATTCCCGTCGCCAGAAGCGCCGCAGCAGCAACTCGCCAACGAGCTCGCGTGTCCGTCCGCCCCATCACAACTCCTCGTCACTCTCTCCACCGACCGGGAAGCGTGCCCCAAAAAGACAAACCTGCCCGGCCACCGGGGAAGCCCAGTGGCCGGGCAGTCGTTGCCGTCCTACTCAACCACGTCCGGGTTGCTGTCCGGGCCGCTGGTCCAGGTCCCCCCGTCCTCGTGCAGGTAGTCCGCGCGGCTGCGGCGGTCACGATCCTTCCGGTTGCCGTGACCTGCCATCCCCGGGGCCATCATGCCGCTCTGCCCTCACCGGGCGGCGCCGCCCTCGGCGGCTCCCTCTGCGGCCGCACGGTTGCGCAAGCGCACCAGCGGCGAGTCCAAGATGTTTCGCCTGGCCCCGCTGAACAGCACGGTCAACACCCTTCGCCGGACACCGCCCGTCACACGCGGCTGCGGCGCACCGCGGGACGGGCAGGCTCGGTACCGCGCAGGGCGAGGGGCGCGGTGCGGGTGCGCTCCAGCCATCCGGTGACCTGGCGCAGCGTGGCGGGGTCGAGGTGGCGGGTGAGGTCGCGGACAGCTTGGTGGTCGGCGTCGGTGAGGGTGTGGAGGCCGGCGCGTTCGAGGGCGGTGTAGAGGGGCTGGGCGACGGGGCCGGCGAGGCTGCGGTGGGCGGCATCGGTGGTCTCGCGCGCCCGGTGGGCGGCTTCGCGGGCGCAGGCGGCGACGTCCTGGTGGTGGCGCTCACGGCGCAGTGCTTGCTGCAGGTCGGGGTCGTGGTCGGGGTCGTAGCGCTCGGCGCCGGTGGCTGTGGTGTGGTCGTGGATGCGCTGCCACTCCATCAGGGCGTCGGCCGCGGCGGCGAAGCTGCTCTCATGGCCGGCGTCGGCATAGCGGTCGGCGCAGCGTTCCTCGAACCTGGCTTGTTGGAGAGCCTGCTCGATGGTCTCCGGGGTCGTCCCGGCCGCCCTGCGGCGGACTCGGCTGCAGACGTCATCGGGCAAGCCTGGCTCAACTCCTAGAGGCCAAGGAGAACCTACAGAGGATGCTCACAGCCATCCCGCTGACGGTCGACGAACGCGCCGCAGTGGACGACGGACAAGCCACCCTCGACCAGCCTGCTGAAGCGGCTCTCCGACGTCCCCACGCCGGCCGGTCCGACCCCACGGCAGATCGGCGTCCCTGCGCAGGCCACGCTTCTGCCCATCATCGAGATCAACCGGAAGCCGACTCGGTAGTCACGATCAGCGGCCCAGCTCGCGTCGGATGTAGTCCGGCTGGGCCGCACCGATCTCGATGCGGTTCTCGTCGAGTCCGTTGGCGATCCGCAGGCAGCCCCCGCTGAAGACGAACTCCACTGCCACCGTTCCAGCTGCCAGGTCGTGCTCTGCCGGCCGCCATTCGAGGAGCGTGACCTCGCGCAGTTCCTGGCCAACGAACGGTTCGAGGCGTTCATCATTGTGGGACCACTGGGGCGTGAGCTCGAACCACTCCCACCCGGTGATGGTCGCCGCGGTGTCGATCGTGGTCCAGCCGATCGAGAGTTCGTCGAGCTTCGAGTGGCAGACCTCCACCTGGATGCCGTTGAAGTCCAGCACGATCGGACAGTCGGCGAACCAGTCTCCATCCTCAGCGAAGCGCACCAGGGCGAACCCCGTCAGCCGCCTGCCAGCGAGCGCCGTCAGACGCGACCCATGCGCCTGCCGAACCGCCTCGATCCCGACCAGGAAGGACGGCTCGAAACCTGAGATCCCCATGTCCACAGCACATGAGTCTCCCGTCTTTCAGCCCAACCAGCCAACACATAATCAAGCAGCACGATGCCGGATCCACTTGACAGGCCGGATTCCACAGAATGATCCGGTTGACGGTGCCCTCGACGGGGCCGGAGTTCCAGTGGGTGGTCAGTCCTGCGTGGACGGCGTCGTAGTCGCTGTTCAGGTCGGCGGCGAAGGTGCTGATCCCGGGCAGGCCCGAGGTCATGGCCTCGGTGATCCACTCGGTGAGGTGTTCACCTTCCAGGCGGGTGAGCATCTCGGCGAAGGAGGTGACCAGGCCGGCGGCAGTGTCCAGTTCGGGGCAGAGCGCGAGGATCGCCTTGTGCTGGACTTCCTCGTCCAGGGTGAGCCCGGCGGGGTGGCGGGTCAGCCAGCCGGTGACCTGCCGGATCGAGGGTGGCGGGGGTGGTGGCGGTGCGCTGTCCGGGGCGATGAGGGCCTGGCGCTTCCACTGGGCGAGGAGCGTGCGGCCGCCCCGGTAGCCCCGTGCGGTGATCTCCTCGAACAGCTCGCGAATGGTGATCTTCCCGCCCGTCTCCTCCCATCGCTGGGCCAGGTAGGGCTTGAACGGGTCGAGCTTGCTCGCCCGGGGATGCCGGTCCTTCATCATGTCCTGCCAGCGTGCGGCGTGCGCATAGCGGCGGACGGTATTGCGGCTCCAGCCGAGGTGGCGGGCGACCTCGCGCATGCTCATGCCGCGCTCCAGCAGCTCGTGGACCAGAGCGTGGTGGACGCTTCGCCGGTCCGCCATCCGCCCGGTGGGCTCGGCTGGCTTCTTCGTTTCCTCCTCGATGCCGGTGTCGCTTTCGACGAGGAGTGGGGTCCCACTGCGGTTCAGGCTCCGGCTCGATGGCGGGCAGGCTGGGCAGGCAGGATCGGTGGTCGAGCACTGTACGCTCGACGGCCTGGGTGAGGTTGTGCCACAGGTGGTAGCGGTCGGCAACCTGCCGGGCCTGGGGTGCGGCCGTGTCGGCGGCCTCCGCGTACGCGCTGGCACGGTCACGGCAGATCACCTCAACCTGCGGATGGCCAGCGAGCCACGGACCAAGCGTGCCCGCATCGCGGTCCGGAAGCAGGTCCAGGACCCGGTGGGTGACGGCGTCGATGATCACGGTGCCGTAGACGTGGCCCTTGCGCAGCGCGAAGTCGTCCACCCCGACCGCGGTCGGGGCGCCGACTGGCAGGTCCGGCATCTCCATCACCCGCCGCAGCAGCGTGCTGCGGCTCCCGCGCAGGCCCGGTAGCCGGACCATCCGTTCGCCGGCCCGGCCGGCGAGCGCCAGCCCGATCCCGGCAACCGCCGAGCGCAGCCGCTCGGTGCTCTGCCCGTGCCGGCGTGTCAGGCCCTCGATCTGCTCGACGAACGTCCGCCGCGGACACGACCGATCCCGGCAGGCGAACCGGCGCACCCGCAGCGCGAGCACAACCAGCCGCCCGACGCTCGGAAGGTCGGCCGGGAACCGCAGGTAGGAGCCGTGCACGCGACTCGACCAGGCGCCACAGCCGGGGCAGTTGGCGCCGTCGACGGTCGACCGCACTTCGACCCGAACCACGGAGCCGACCGGCTCCACATGGACAACCGCCACCTCCGGCACTGACGGGAACAGCAACTCCCTGAACAGGGACCACGATTGCGTCATGGCCGCCGACTGTCAGCCACCCAGAACCCGTGCCGACGACTTTCAGTCGATCTACCAGCCCGGCGAGAACGCGTGATCCGTTACCTACCGTCACCGGTCACACAATCTGGGTCTGTCCAGCGAACGGCTCTGTTCCGTAGTCGGTGGTGACGCTGCGTCCTCAGGTGGGGAGGAGGATGCGGTGGCGGAGGAGGTCGAATCCGGCGCGGCCATGCATTTGGCGCATGATCCTCTTGGTGCGGGTGTTGACGCCCTCGGTGCGGCCATTGTGATGGGGCAGGGTGAGGCCGGCGTTCACGGCGGCGCGGTCGAGTTCGAGGCCGTTGCAGAAGCTCTGCAGGTGGGGCAGGTCGGCGCCGCGGACCCGGGTGATCCAGTCGATGAGCTTGGCGTCGTTGCCCGGGGCCGGGGTCAGCAGTTCGGCGAAGCCGCGGACGAAGCCTGCGAGCTCGGCCATTTCGGGGCAGGCCGTGGTAACGGCGTCCAGGAGCGTGGTCTCCTTGGTTCGCAGGCGGTCGGGGTGGGTGAGCAAGAGCCGGGCGGCTCGGCGTGGGGTGGTGACGGGGCGGTCGCCCTCGGCGCGGCCCTGGTTGAGGTAGCGGTGGAGCAGGTTGAGGCTGCCGTTGTAGCCCTGTTCCTTGATCTCGTGGAAGAGGTGGAGGACCGGTACGCCGGGTTCGGCGGCGCGGCGGGTGTGTAGGTGGTCGCGGTAGGGGTCGACCAGGGTGGGCCGGTACTGCGGTGCGATGCGCTCGGCGGTCGGTTCGGGGATACGCGCGTAGCGCTTGACGGTGTTCAACGCCAGGCCGAGGCGGCGGGAGCAGTCGAGCAGGCCGACGCCCTGGCCGAGGAGGGTGTGGATCTTGTGCCATCGTTCGCGGGTGGTCTGCTCGCGAACCCCGCCGGGACGCGGCGGGTTGACGGTCGCCCAGCAGGCGACGTGGGCGCGGACGGTGGACAGGACCTTGTCGCACAGGTTGCGGAACAGGTGCCAGCGGTCGCTGACCTGCACCGCGTCCGGCAGTGCGCGGCGGATCGCCTCGGCGTAGGTGGCCGAGCCGTCCCGGCACACCACCTCGGCGCCGGGATGCTCGCGCAGCCAGACCTCCAGGGTGGCGGCCTCCCGGTCGGGCAGCACATCGATGCGTTCGCCGGTCTCGGCGTTGATGATGACCGTGGCATACCGGTGGCGCCGACGCAGTGCGAAGTCGTCGACCCCGATCACCCGCGGGACCTGCACCACCGGGGCGGGGATGCGCCGCAGCACCCGCAGGGCGGTCGCGTAGGAAAGGGGCACGGCCAGGGCGGGGGCGAGGCGGGCGGCCGCCCGGCCGCATAACTCCTTGACCACCTTCGCAACCTGGGCAGTCAGACGCGCCGTGCGGCGCTGGAGGCGCTCCAGCAGCCCGGGGACCTGCTCGCGGAAGGTCTGCCGCCGGCAGCCGCTGACCGGGCAGACCAGCCGCCGCACCCGGACCCGGACCACCACACGGCGGCCGTCGACCGGCACGTCCGCCACCGTCCGCCAGTGGTACCCGTGCACCTTCTCCGTCGGCACCGCGCACACCGGGCACGGCACCGGCGCATCCCGGGTCCGGGCCGTCACCCGGACCACCTCACCGCCATCGACCACATCCTCGACGACCAACACCGACAACCCGGAAAACACCACATTCACAAGAGAGTTGGCCTCATCCACGCCTCATGATGACAGCCGGGTGCGCAGCGTCACCACCGACTACGGAACAGAGCCGTTCTTTTTACAGACCCCACAATCTGGGCCAGAACCTCGAACGGGAGCCACTCGGGCGGTGGCTTTGAGAGCCGCATTGGTCCGTTTGTGAGGGAGATGGACAGCGGTGCAGGTTCATGATCGGCGGTGAGAACGGGAGCCACCTGTTTGGGTGACGTGGGTGGGAGTGTCTTGCAAGGACGAGCCGGGGTTGGGCCGGTAGGTTGTGATCCGGGTCCTGACGGTCCGTGTCCCTGACAGGCGCGGGGCGGAGGGGCCCATTCATTTTTTTGGAGGCGGTGGACGTTCACGGCCCTCATGATGGTCAGGTGAACCAGCCCAAGATCGAGCAGCTGCGACAGTCCGGATTCGACACTGGCCATGCCGAGTTCGCTGAGCGCATGGTGCGGGCTCTGTGTGACGGTCTATCGGCTCTGGAAGCGCTGCCACGCGACGATGAGTTCTGGCGTGGCTGGGCGAACGATCGCGTGACGATCCACAAGCTGCACGACTACGCCGACGAACAGTTGGTCCGTGATCCCGCTAACCGGGTGGCCCGCTGGGCCCTGGTGGCGCTGGCGCTCGCTTACGGAGCCAACGACGGAGGCCTCTCGCTCCTCGGACCGGAGGTCGCCACTGATCCGGCGGTCGTCGCGGACGCCCTGGTGATCGCGGACTGGGTTGCTCAAGAGATCGGATTCGATCTCACTCCCGAACTGCGGGAGGTGTTCGGGTGGGCCGATCGTCAGGCGTTGGAGGAACTGGCACGAACCGACGACGGACAGGCGGCACAAACCGCGTTGCGAGTCCTGGACGGGGGTTCTTTCGCCGCCTGAGACACTGCCAGCGGTGGATGCGGTGATCACGCTGGTGCGCGTGAACACCCCATCCGTCACCCCGGCCACCCAGGCCGCCGTCCTCTCCCGCCCCGGCCACGACGGCCGGCTGCGCCCGGTGGCCGTATCCCTCCCGCTCGGCCGGGACCTGCGAGGGGCCCTCGCGCCATTGCCGCACCCCGCCAGCGACCATGCCGAGCTGCCCGGCACCGTCGGCGGGCTGCCCGGCAGCCCGCCGATCCCCTACCTGCCTGTACGGCCGGAAGTCGTCGTCGAGATCGAGACCGACCAGGCTCAGCCCGAGTTTGGTCGCTACCGTCACCGTCCGCGGATCACCCGGGTCCGAGCCGAATTGCATCCGATGCAACTCACGCCCCTGCCTGATCCAGACGAAACCGCAGGTCGTCAACTTGGCGACGATGCGGGTGATGACGGCTGACCTGCGGTTTCTTGAGCAGGGCACACACAACGCTACATTGTTGCGTTGAATGCAACACGTGGAGAAGCGAGACGACCACCCCGGTGCGGCCCACTTGGTGCTGGCCAACGGCGTGGTCCACCTGGACCCCGAGACGGCTGTCCTGAAGGCGATGCTGGACGGCTGGGCCCGGCAGCAGCGCGTGCGGTTCCTGAAGGCCGACACCATCGACCGGCGCGAGTCGCTGGTCAACCGGCTGGTCACCTTCTCCAACCTCTATCCCTGGCAGTGGACCGCCCCCGAGGTCGAGGCGTTCTTCGACCACCTGCGCTCACGCCCGATCGCAGCCTCGACAGCCCGGGGCTATCAGGGCCACATCCGCCTGTTCCTGGAGTTCATCACCGACCCGCGCTACAGCTGGCCGGACGTGTGCCGGGACCGGTTCGGCGCGGTGCCGCGCCAATTGCTCGACGAGTTCAACACCGTCGTCCACGTCGCCGAGTACGAGGGCGACCCGCGGCGGCGTCCCTTCACCTACGACGAGGTCCAGCAGCTGTTCGACGCCGCCGACCAGCGAGTGGAGGACATCCGCCGCCGCGGCCGCAAGGGTGCCCTCGCCGCACGACGGGACTCGGCGCTGATCAAGATGATGTACGCCTTCGGGCTACGCCGCAGCGACGCCTGGGGCCTAGACCTGGCGGACCTGCGCTTCAACTCCAAGATGCCGCAGTTCGGCCAGTACGGCCTGATCCACGTCCGCTGGGGGAAGTCCTCGCGCGGTGCACCGCCGAAGCGCCGGACCGTGTACCTGGTGCCGGAGATGGACTGGGTGATGCCGGTGCTCTCGCAGTGGGTGGACGAGCTACGTCCCGCGTTCTCGCCGGGCGCGCACCCCGCGCTGTGGGTCACCGAGCGCCGCGGCCGGATGTCGTGCCGACGGATGGACGACGTCTTCGGCGAGATCCGCAAACTCGCAGGCCTGGACCCGCTGCTGGACCTGCACTGCCTGCGCCACTCGTACATCACCCACCTGATCGAGTTCGACTACCCGGAGCGGTTCGTCCAAGACCAGGTCGGACACCGCTACGGCTCGACGACGGCGGTCTACACCGGGGTCTCGCCGGAGTACCGTAATCGACTGCTCACCCGCGCCCTGCGGGGCCAGCACGCCGACCTGTGGGGACCGAGCGCATGATCAAGAAGATGGGGATCTCCTGGAACCTGCGCCTTCGCATGGCGGAGAAGAGTCTGTTCCAGACGTCCGACCTGGTGCCGCTGCTCGCCGAACGCGGCGTCAACCTCTCCCGCGAGCAGGTCTACCGCCTCGTCACCCAGGACCCGCAGCGGCTGAGCATGGACACCCTCGCCGCGCTGTGCGACATCCTCGACTGCACCCCCAACGACCTCATCGAGGTCAACGTCGTGAACGCCCAGGTCCGCAAGACCGCGGAAGCCAGCCGCATCGACGTTCAGGCGCCCGTCCAGCGAAGCACCATCCGAAGGCCGAAACTGTCGTGACCGCCATGCCCCCGAAGTGGAAGCTCGAACCCTGCCGCGACTGCGGCCGGCACCAGCGGGTCCACCGGCGGCTGCCCGACGGGCAGGCCCTGTGTCAGGCCTGCGGGCGTCAACCGCCCGAACCGTGCGGCGTTTGTGGCCGCACCGCCCCGGTCGCCGCCCGGCCGGACGGCAAGCCCCATTGCCCCACCTGCTATGACCGCAATCTACGACCCGAGCGAACCTGCGGCGGGTGCGGCCAGGTCACCGCGATCGACGTCCGGGCCCGCGACGGCCGCCCCGATCTGTGCCGTCGCTGCTGGCAAGCCCAGGAGACGGTCTGCTCCGCCTGCGGCCGCATTCGCCCCTGCACCAGGATCTCGGCCGGCGCGCCCATCTGCGGCACCTGCCGCAAACGCACCATCCGGCAGGCCGCCTGCTCGCTCTGCCAACAGGTCCGCCGGATTTCTGCCCGCTGGCCGCTCGGGTCCGTCTGCGCGACCTGCTACAACCACGTCCGCGGGCACCCCGCCCCCTGCACCGAGTGCGGCCAGATCCGGCCCCTGACCGGCCGCACCGAACACGGCGAACCGCTGTGCGGCCAGTGCTCCGGCGCCCGCAACGCCTACCTCTGCCCCACCTGCGGCTCCGGCGAGGAGACCGACCGCCACGGCCGCTGCGCCCGCTGCGTGCTGCGCGACCGGCTGGCCAACGAGTTCACCGGCCCTGACGGCACAACGCCCACCCAGCTGACCCCTCTCGTCGAAGCCCTGGTGCGCGTGGGCCGCGCCAGGTCCATCCTGACCTGGCTGAGCAAGCCCCATGGCGGCGCCCAGCTCCTCCGCGACTTAGCCGCCAGCGGAACCGAGTTGACCCACGAGGCCCTCGACGCGGAGGTCAACCGGCCCGCCGCCGTCACCCTGCGCGCCACCCTCGTCCACCTCGGCCTCCTCCCCGAACGCCACGAAGACCTGGAACGCCTCGAACCCTGGCTGGAGCGTAAGACCGCCGACGCCCCGCCCGAATACCGCAGCCTCCTGCGCGCCTACGGCAGCTGGGTCGTCGTCCGGGACGCCCGCCGCCGCGCCGAGCGCACGCGCTTCACCCGGCAGAGCCTGGCCCGCAAGCAGAACCACCTCCTGTCCGTCATCGCCTTCCTCACCTGGACCACCCAGACCGGGCTCGCCCTCGACGCCGTCACCCAGCGACACATCGACGACTGGCTGGACGGCAGCGGCCCCACCCGCCGCTCCGTCCGCGGCTTCCTGCGCTGGACCTGCCGGCGCGGGCTCACCGCCGACCTCGACGTCCCAGGCCCGCGCAAAGCACCCGAACCCCGGGACTGGTCCACACCCGAGCAGCGATGGGAGCTGCTGAACCGCTGCCTGCACGACGACAGCCTCCCGCTCGACGTCCGCGCAGCCGGCTGCCTTACCCTCCTCTACGGCATCACCGGCCCGCGCCTGACCGAACTGACCACCCGCCACCTCACCGGCGGCAGCCACCCCACCATCCAGCTCGGCGAACACCCGGCCGCCCTTCCCCCCGCGGCGTTCCAGCTGCTGGCCCAGCAGGCCGAGCACGCCGTCACCGCCTCGGCCATCGCCCGCGCCACGCCCCGGCCCCGCACCCCCTGGCTCTTTCCCGGCCAACTCGCCGACCGGCCCGTCACCGCCCACCACCTCACGGGGAAGCTGCGACGCTACGGCCTGCCGGTCATCCCCCTGCGTAACTCCGCCCTCATTTCCCTCGCCGCCGACCTACCCCCGTCCGTCCTCAGCTCCCTGCTCGGCATCAGCCTCACCAGCGCTCTGCAATGGACCCGCCGCGCCGGCCGCGACTGGAATGCCTACCTTGCCAGCCGCGCCTGACCTTCTGTCGCTGGTCAGGCCCTCTGGCTCTGAATCGTCTTCCCCACGGGGCGCTGGGCAGTCTGAGCCGACATGGCGTCGATGCGCTACCGGGCGGATGGGAAGGATAACGGGATTATCCTTCCCTTTCCTGACGGACCGCCGGGCGGGTGAACCAACACGCCGGGCCGTCCCCGCACGCCGCCGCGGTCATATCGGCCGACCGACGATGGACGCCATGACCAACTGGACAGTCCCCGGGCCATGAGCACGGTTCCCTCGCCACAGCCACCTGACTGGGCGCACTGCGGGCACGGCGCGGACCCCGGGACCGACCCGGTCGGCTGCCGGGGCATCCACGTCCCCGGCCACACTGTCTGCCTGGCCCACATCGAACCGCAGAACCGAGCCGCCTACCTCGCCAGCCTGGTCCCCCGCGCCAGCATTGACCACCGCGGCACACCTTTCACCGAACCCCTCCTCCACGCACTTCTCCAGGCCCTCCGGGACCAGTACACCGGTACGCCTCACTTCGGCTCCGCCAGGTTTGACGGGGCCACGTTCGCGGGCCCCGCTGAGTTCGCCGGGGCCACGTTCGCCGGCCCCGCTGAGTTCGCCGGGGCCACGTTTTCAGGCCCGGCCTTCTTCGTCGGGGCGACGTTCCACGGCGACGCCCAGTTCGGCGGGGCGACGTTCCACGACGTTGTCGTGGTCACGGGGACGTTCCGCCGCGATGCCTTCTTCGACTGGGCCACGTTCACCCGTGACGCCGTGTTCGAGGTGTGGGTCGGGGGTCACACGAGCTTTCGCAGTGCCGTTTTTGCTGAGGCCCTGTCATTCGATGACGCCACCTTCACCAGCTTGACTCTCGATGGAGCCCGGGTCAGCCGCGAGGTGCGTGTGCAGTGTTGGGCTGAGCAGTTCAGGATGACGAAGTTCCGCTGTCCTGATGGGCTGAACCTCCAACTGGCAGGACCGCTCCACATCGACGCCACGAAGGTCCACTCTCCGGAACTAACCCTGAACTCCAGTGACGGGTTCCTCGAACTGGCGAATGCAACCTTCGGCACCCCAACCACCATCGCCGCAGGCCCGGAACCCGCGCCGCGGTTGCTCAGCTTGGATCGAGTAGACACCACCAATCTGACGCTTGCCGGATTAGATCTGGAGGCCTGCCGTTTCCTCGGCGCCTACAACCGTGATCAGCTCCGCATCGACGGTAGGCCACAGTTCGCGGGGCAACCAGAAGGCCGCTGGACTCGTCGGCAAGTGCTTGCCGAGGAACACCTCTGGCGCGCTCGGTACGACCGGAGGCCTACCGGGTGGTTCCCCGAAGCCTGCCGCCACCCGGATGAGCAGGTTCCACCCCCCAGCGCCACCAGGACCGACCCCAAGGCGCGCAACGAGGCAGCACGAATTCAAACGATCTACCGTGACCTGCGAAAGGGCCGGGAGGACGCCAAGGACGAACCCGGCGCGGCGGACTTCTACTACGGCGAAATGGAGATGCGGCGACTTGCGGCCTCACCTCGCAGCGTCGAACGAGTCCTCCTCACCGCCTACTGGGCGGTGGCCGGCTACGGCCAGCGGGCCTCCCGCGCCGTGCTCTGGCTAGGGCTCGCCATGGCCGCCACCGTGCTGACTCTGATGGCCTGGGGCCTGCCCACCCGCACCCCCCTACCGAAGGCCACCGGGACCCTAACCGGCAGCGCCATCTCCCTGAGCGCGGACAAGCCCGACCTGGCCATCACTGGCGATCGCTGGACCCTTGAGCGCGCTGGCCTGGCCGTCCGGGTCGCGGTGAACTCCGTCGTCTTCCGTGCCTCCGGGCAGAACCTGACTCCCGCCGGCACTGGTATCGAGCTGGCCTCCCGGATTCTCGAACCCATCCTGCTGGCCCTCGCTGTCCTTGCCGTACGCGAGCGCGTCAAGCGTTGAACAGTGGTGCGCCGGCTGGATCGACAGAGAATACGGCGCGTTCCGAATACGTGCCGGTTACCAGCTGTCCGAGCCGACCTGGCGACTGACCAGTCGACCACGCCAGAATGACCGCCGCACTGCGGGAGTGGTAAATGGGAGCCATCTCGCGGCAGGCAAAAAAGTATCGCTCAGCCTCTCTTTGCGATTGTCTTAGTCGTCTTTGCGGCGGTGGTCTTCTTCCCCGCAGCGGCGCTGGTCTTCTTTGCGGTTGTCTTAGACGTCTTTGCGGCGGTGGTCTTCTTCCCCGCAACGGCACTGGTCTTCTTTGCGGTTGTCTTAGACGTCTTTGCGGCGGTGGTCTTCTTCCCCGCAACGGTACTGGTCTTCTTTGCGGTTTTCTTAGACGTCTTTGCGGCGGTGGTCTTCTTCCCCGCAACGGCACTGGTCTTCTTTGCCGTCGTCTTAGACGCCTTTGCGGCACTCGTACTGGCGCGGCCCTCTCTGGGCAGCTTTTCCATCACGACATCGAAGGGGGCAACCCCAGTGATAGTGACTCGCTCGCCCCCGCTCACCGCCTCCATCACAGTGTCAAGGATGGCGTCAACGGCGTGCGCTGCGGCGCGGCGATCGTTGAGCTGGTCAGCGACGATCCCGATGAGGCTTGCTCGGGTGAAGCCGATCCCGATTCTTGTCGGCAGCGGCTCGGGGTCGGGTTCGGAGGACTCCTGACCTCCTGTCGGGTTACCGCTGTTCACTGCTTCGATCTCCCTAGTCTGTCACCTGAAGGCAAGAGTGGCTGCCACTGCAAGCCAGGTCTCGGCGATGAGGACCACAAATCCCATGACGAACCAGCGAGCACGAGCACCCAGTTCTTTTTCATTCCTACTCACCGCGTCCTGCATCCCTAGGACAGCCGCATGACGCAGCCTGCTCTCTGTCTCGTTGGATGCGAGGATTGATGTAGCGTGCGGACCGAAATGCCATTCCTTCGCGGGAAGTAGAACCATCAACGTGGAGAGCCCGACCATAAACATAGACAACAGCAGGCCCACAATTACACCAACGGGAAAAGCGTGGTCCTTCTTCGCGCCTGCTGTCGTCGCGAATGATGCAATGACAGCGGCAATTGTGATTAGACCGACCGCCCGACTTCTAAGGCCCTCCAAGGTGGCATTTTGCTGACTCAATCCGGCAAGGGCTGCCTCGTAAGCGAGTTTGTACTTGGCTTGCGGTTCGCCTGCTTCCAGCCCAAAGCCGGGCGCACTCGTGCCCGCATGTACTTGGGCTAGGGTCGCTGTCTTTGGTAGGCCCATGGAGGCGAGGACCGCGTCAACCGCATCCGCCGCAGATCCTTCGTCGCCAAGCCGCTCGGAGACCGCCTGGACAAGTGCCGCCCGGGCGGAGTCGGCGCCGGCCCCCGCCGGCAATGGTTCCGGGGCCGACCGACCCGCAGGCTGAGGTGTCCCCACCCCGTCCTGATCCGCGTTCCCACTAGCGTCCATCGCGTCAGCCCCACGCATTTCGTTACTAGCACGTGGTGCGGCCACCATCTACAGGAAGCAAGTGACACGGAAACGCACCGCACTGTCCAGCGCTAACTATCAACTGAGTGTCTATACCTGATGGTGCTCTGAGCTGGCAGGCTCACCGATGATCACACCAATGCCGCAACCTTCGTCTCACCCCAGGGCAACACCAGCCCCCGCAGTGCCACCCGCATAGTCCCGTCGCGGCAGCAGCTGGAGTGGGCCAGATCCCGCTCGTCGTGCATCGCCTGTCGCGTCGGCCAATGCCGTACCTGATGACTGAGCCGGGAGGACGTGCCGCGAGTCAAACACCGCTGAGTCTTGCCACATACGCCCACCGTTACTGACAGCTGGGATCGTCATCGTCGACGGGAATACAGCGGGTTCCGAATACGTGCCGGTTACCAGCTGTCCGAGCCGACATGGACGTCACCGACCTCTGAAATGCCGTCATGACCTTCCCTGCCGCCCTGCTCATCGCCGAGGAGGTGGCCTTTCCTGTCAGTGCGTCAGCCAGCAGCCCGAGGTCCTCGCCAACGAGGTGCCGTGCAAGGTCCGCGTCCATGGAATCGGATTTCGCCGGAACGTCTGTACCCTGCGCAGGGCCAAAGGGAAGGATGACGGTCAATATTCTTCCCTTCTCCGAGGCTCCGCCGAGTGGGTGAATCCCCCCGCCGGGCGGCGCGGGCCCCGCCTGGCGCGGGCCAGCCGACCGACGATGGCAGGCATGACGCAGCCGATCCTGTGCGGACTGTGAGCACCGCCCCCGACGCGCCGCGGCCGCCCTCCTGGGACCACTGCGGGCGCGGCACCACCGCGAGGGATCCGGTCGGCTGTCGCGGTATCCTCGTCCCCGGCCATACCGCCTGCCTGGCCCACCTCGCCGACGCCGACCGCGCCACGTACCTCGCCAGCCTGGCGCCCGGCTCCGACATCAACCACAGCGGGACCCCCTTCACCGAAATCCTGCTCAACTCACTCCTCCAGGCCCTCCAGGACCCCGCCACCGGGCGACCCCGCCTAGGCATCGCCCAGTTCGGCGGGGCGACGTTCTCCGCCGAGGCTGGGTTCGGCGGGGCGACGTTCTCCGCCGAGGCTCAGTTCGGCGGGGCGACGTTCAACGGCATCGTCTGGTTCAACGGGGCGACGTTCAACCACGACGCCGTGTTCCACGGGGTGACGTTCCGGGGCGACGCCGTGTTCAACGGGGCGACGTTCAACCGCTTCGCCGTGTTCAACTGGGTGGCTTTCAGCGGCGACGCCGAGTTCGCCGGGGCAGCCTTCACCGACACCGCCGAGTTCGCCGGGGCAGCCTTCACCGACACCGCCGAGTTCGCCGGGGCGATCTTCAACGGCATCGCCGAGTTCGCCGGGGCGACGTTCAATGGCGACGCCGAGTTCGACGGGGCGACGTTCACCGGGTGGGCGCCCTCGCGGCCCACCGCCGGGTTCCTCGGGGCGACGTTTGCCAGCACCGCCGGGTTCGGTCGGACGACGTTCGAGGGGGACGCCAAGTTCGACGGGGCGAGGTTCACCGGCACTGCAGTGTTCGGCGAGGCAAAGTTCTTCGGCCCCGCCGGGTTCGAACAGGCCATGTTTGCCGCCACTGCCGGGTTCGACGACGCAACGTTCACCGGTGCCGCCGAGTTCGAGAAGGTGACGTTCGCTGGCCACGCCGGGTTCCGTGGCGCGACCTTCGCCGACACTGCCAAGTTCGGCTGGGCGACGTTCGCCGACGCGTCGTTCCTCAAGGCGACGTTCACGAACGCCTGGTTTGGTGGAGCGACGTTCACCCGCGCGTCGTTCTCCGGGGCAGAGTTCGCCGACAACGCGTCGTTCGATGAGGTGACGTTCACCACCGTTCCATTGCTCGGACCGCTGGTGTGCGGCGGGACGGTTGATCTGTCTGGCGCGATCTTCGAGACGCCAGTAGTGGTGGAGGTGGCGGCGCGGAGTGTGCACTGTGTGCGGACGCGGTGGGAGTCGACAGCAACTCTCCGTTTGAGCTACGCGACGGTAAACCTCACTGACGCAGTACTCTCCGCCCCGACTGCTGTTACCGCGTGGCGTGCTCGGCCTCGGCCTCCCGCCGCCGTCGCCAATGGCGCGGCGGAGGAGGAAAGGCTGCCGGCGGGCGCCGAACACAGGGTACGAGTGACCTCGGTGCACGGGGTGGATGCCGCCCACCTTGTACTGAGAGATGTCGACCTGGCTGAGTGTGCCTTCTCCGGAGCTTTCCACCTCGATCAACTTAGGCTCGAAGGTCGCTGCACCTTCGCCTCTGTTCCGAGTGGACCCCGTGTCTGGCGCTACGAACTGCGCTCGCGGTGGACCCACCGGCGCACCTTAGCCGAGGAACACCGTTGGCGTGCCGCCCGGACAGTTGGTAACCCCAACCCACCTGGTGGCTGGCACCCCGGTTCGCCCTTCGATCGCATCCCCCAACCGGCGGACGTAGCCGCAACATACCGGGAGCTACGCAAAGGCCTTGAAGACAGCAAGAACGAGCCCGGAGCGGCGGACTTCTACTACGGCGAAATGGAAATGCGCCGACGCGATAGACGCGGGACGCCAGCCGCCGAGCGCTGCCTACTTTGGGCGTACTGGCTGCTCTCCGGCTACGGGCAGCGGGCGCTCCGCGCCGTGTGCTGGCTGACCGTGACCATGGCGTTGACCGTCGGTCTGCTGATGGCGTTCGGGCTGCCTCCTGCTCCTGGCCCGACACAGCAGAGTACTTTGACAGTCAGGCCAATCGGCCTTAGCACGGCGCCCGTGGACCCCTCGGGGGCTGCTCCAAGTAGTTGGCTCACCCTGCCACGGTTTGAACGCGGGACTCGAACTGCCTTGAACTCGGCAGTCTTCCGCTCCGCAGGCGAGGGGCTGACGACTATCGGCACCTACATCGAGATGGTCTCCCGGTTCGCAGAACCAGTTCTGCTTCTACTCGCCCTTTTGGCGGTGCGCAACCGAGTCAAGCGCTAAGCACCCACATCTCTACCTTCGGCGGAACCCGATGGATCATGATCATTCCCTGTCGGTCTGGCGGGCGGGTCGACTGCGACGTCGCGAGCAACGGAGAATACGGCGTGTTCCGAATACGTACCGGTTACCAGCTGTCCGAGCCGATCTGCAACCGGCACACCTCATGCTGCCTGGCCCGGTCCGCAGGTCACAGCCCTGACCAGATCCGGCAACCCGTGGCCTACGTCCCGGAGCGCCACAACGGTTGGACCGGATGCCGCTCAGATGGCGAGCGCCGCCGTCACCAGGGCGAGCCGGTCAGTCGGCAGAGCGAAATCGTTGGCCGGGTTGCGGTACGAGAGGTCGCCGTCGTTGACCTGATGGCCGCGCTCCGCGGTCCAGTGCACCGGACCGCACTGCCCCTGGTCTTTCAACAGGGCAGCCGCGAGGCGGTCAGGGTCATCGGTCGCGGTGCGGGCACGCAGCGCAGCTGCCAGTCGCTCCACCGCCCCGGCCGGGACAGCAGCGTCCCCGAACGCAGGCAGCAGGAGCAGCAGGCGGGCGTGGGGGTCGGTGGTGGATCCGCCTGCCAGACCGTTGTCCGCTGCCGCTGTCAGCTCGGGCCAGGACAGGGCAGGGCCCATGAAATGGCCGTCGTCGCTGGCGAGCAGCTCCGCGCGGTCCCAGTCCGGGTGGTGCAGAAGGTAGTCGGTGCCCGCGTCGTCTTCGAGGTTGCGGTAGACGACGCGCAGCTGGCAGCCCTCGTTGACCGGGACGGCGAAGACGGGCCAGTCCGGATGGGCGAGCATCCGGTTGTGGAAGGCCAGCGCCGCGTCGTAGTCGGCGCCGAGCAAGAGCTCCTTCGCGGTTTCCTCGCCCATCGCGCAGGAATAGAGGTGCCCGGCCCAGAACAACGGGTCGTCGAGAAGCTCGGGGCGATGAGCTAGAGGGCCGCTCTCGTAGCCCGGGATTTGATCTGGATGCAGGTTCGTCACGTCGGCCATCATGCAACTCACCACCGACACCCCTCATGCCGGCTGACCAGCGAAGGTCCCCTCGCCGCCCGCGCCCAGGCGGATACCGCGCGCATCGAATACGCCCCGGTACCAGCTGTCCGGGCTGAATTGCATCCAATGCGACTCACGCCACCGCCTGATCCGGGTGAAACTGCAGGTCGTCGACCTGGCGGCGATCCGGGTGACGCCCGCTGACCTGCCGCTTTCCAACATGTTGCGTCAGATACAACGACTGGATGTGCGAGAGGATCACCCCGGCGCGGCCCATTTGTAGTGCTCTACGGCATGGTCCACCTGGACCCCGAGGCGGCCGTGCTGAACGCGATGCTGGACAGCTGGGCGCGGCAGCGCGTGCGGTGCCTGAACGCACCACACCTCCAAGCTGCGGCGCCACGGAGCGCCGGACAACCCCCTGCGCAACTCCGCCCTGATCACCCGCGCCGCAGACCCGCCCCCGTCCGTTCTCAGCTCGCTCCTCGGCATCAGTTTCACCAGCGCGCTGAAGTGGACCCGGCGCGCCGGCCGAGACTGGAACGCCTACCCGGCCAGCCGGGCGGACGGCGAGGGTGTCAGAACGAGTTCCGGTCGGGAGCGGGTTCGCCCGTAAGTGGGTCCAGCCCGGCCGTCCATCGCGTCTGTTCGAGGCGCCAGTGGATGTATGTGGGCGGCGTGCCCAAGAAGTTCGGCGAGAGGTAGAGCGGCCACGTCTCGAACTCGCGAAGGCCGAGGCGACGCAGAAATTCGACCATGCCGAAGCGGTGGACGTGGAAGATCGGATCCGACCGACGGCAGACCGCAACAGGCCAACGGTCGGGATCGCTGTCCTTGGTCAGCCAGCACATGATGTCAGGACCCGACGTGGCGCCCCAGGCCAGAAGATCAAACGGGTCGACGTCGAGAGCCGAACGTCCGCCCTCACGCTCCCACACGTGGCGGACGTTCACGGTCTCCTCCGGGATGGTCCCCGGACCTGCGAAGCCCTCGTCCGCTGGGGCCGTCGGCAGGAGGATGCTGACGTCACCGTCGATCCCGCCCCCGCCGTAGACAGCCATGAACGCCTTGTAGTCGGCTGGCAAGCGCCGCCCCAATTCGGCCTCGACCGTGGGCCAGTCGATCTCCTCGTCACAGCCGTTCTCCGCCGACATCACCTGCATCAGCGCCACAACGCCTGGATGCTCCACACGCTTCCTTCCGGTCCTCAAGAGCGTGCTCGCTCAAGCAGGCACACGGTACAGCCGGCGAGCGACGCACGGCCGCGGGACGCCCGCCCACCGAATAGGCCCTCCGTGCGCGCTGTCCGGCTCCGCATCGTCAATCCGTCAGTCCAGGATGCGCCGGTGCCGGTCTTGTCGCGACGGAGCGCATCCGGTCGGGTCCGACGACCGACGGCACGTCAAGGGCGCGCGGGCGCGGCAGGACGGCACGCGCCGTGCGGGTGCCCGGAGTTTCGTGCGGTGCCCGGCAGGCGTCGGCGTGGGGCGGGTGGGGTCAGAGTCGGCGGAGGACTGCGACGACCTTGCCGAGGATGGTGGCGTTGTCGCCGTTGATCGGCCCGTAGGCGGGGTTGTGGGGCATCAGCCAGACTGTGCCGTCCTCGCGCTTGAGGCGTTTGACGGTGGCCTCGCCGTCGATCATCGCGGCGACGATGTCACCGTTCTCGGCGTCCGGCTGGTGGCGGACGACGACGGTGTCCCCGTCGGTGATCGCTGCTCCGGTCATCGAGTCGCCGCGGACTTGAAACCGACAGGTTCGAAGGAATCCGGCAGCCCTTCTCGGGGAACCCGTCGGTCTCCGAGGTGGGCGGCAGGACGTCCGGCGACGGGTTCAGCGACTGCCAATCATTGAGAATCGCCACGAACCCGATTCGCGCCGTGGTGGGATGTTCGGGTTGGGTAGGCACGATGGGCGGCCGGGGGACATCCGGCCCTGCAGTGGGAGCGTGCGATGGCGCCGGTCGTGCTGGTGCACGGAATCTTCAACCACGTTCGCGGAGCGACGCCCGAGCAGGCGGCGCTGCGCCGGCTCGCGGACTGCCGTCCGAAGTTGGCCGAAAGCCTTGGGCGTCTATCTGTGGACGTCCCGGAGCTGGTGATGGCCTACTACGCGGACCTGCTGCGGCTTGACCTGCCCGACCAGGCGCAGGCGACCGGGGACGATGCGACTTTCGATGACCTCGCCGGCGACCAGCGGGAGGAGGCGGCGGAGTGGTTGGCCGCAGCAGGTTCTCCGCTGCCGGAGGATCCGCAGAACGTGGGGCTGGCGCCACTCCGGCAGATGCTGGGGTGGCTGATCGGTAACCGCGGTGGCCACCTGATCGGCTCGGTCCGGGAACAGACGATGCGTCGTGTGGAGCGCGCCATCGTGACGAACCTGCGTGAGGTGGAGGCCTACACGTCCTGGTCGGACCGACGCCGACTGGTACGCGAGCGTATCGCCTCAGTGATACGGCGTGAGCAGCCGACGGTAGTGGTTGCGCACTCGCTCGGTTCCTTTGTCGCCTACGAGACCCTGCACGCCTTCCCTGAGCTGGAGGTGGAACTGCTGGTGACGGTCGGCTCACCGCTCCGTGTCCCGTCCCTGGCACGTCGGCTGGAGCCTGGTCTGCGCGGTGGGAGGGGAGTCAGGCCGACCGGGGTTCAGCGGTGGGTCAACTTCGCTGATGTCGGCGACCTTGTCGCGATCCCACCGAAGTTGGGCGAAGTCTTCCCAGTCGACTTCGAGGACACTTGCGACAACGGGCTGGGGTTCCACGGCTTCGGCAGGTATCTGGCGAATGGGTTGGTGGCGGCAGCCATCGCCCCCTACATTTCCTGATAGACAATCAGCTCGGCCCGGGTCTATGCCCATGGCGGTTCGTCCAGCCATCTATGCGGCTCCTGGCCAGGTGGTTGCCCGGACCGTTTCCGTGACGAGGGGGGCAGCTAGCGGCGGCGACGGCGTGCGGCGGGTGCCGCTGTGACGAGGCTGACGGAGGTTTGGTGGTACGGGCGCTGGTGGCGGGTGTAGGGGACTTTCCCGATCCGTATGTGAGCGAGGACGATCAGGCTGACGGCGTTGCAGGCTTCACGCCGTTGCCAGCCGTCGGGGAGGCAGTGCGGGCGCTGGCCTCCGCCATGAACCGGGCCGGTGTGGTAACTGGCGGTGACCCACTGCTGGAGTGCGATGAGCGCGAATTCGTGGGGTCTTGGAAGGAACTGCGCCAGCACAGTGGTTCCGGCGAACCACTCGTCGTCCATTTCGCTGGCCACGGCACCCATTCAAAGCAGAGCGGGAATCTGTATCTGGCCATGGCTGGTGGCGAGGCCCGCGACGACCTACTTGTCGACACCTGCGTCAGCTTCGGTCGCCTCCTGGAAGCGGCCGAGAACACTGGACGGCCAGTGTTGTTCCTCTTGGACGTCTGCGAGGCGGGACAGGCCATCGTTCAGCAACAGCTGATCGATCTGGCCGCTCGCCGGCGGCAGGATGGAGTGCGGAACGTGTGGGTCGTCGGGGCCTGTACGAGCGACTCCATCACCTATGGTGCTCGCTTTACTGTCGCGACCGCCGAGGTTCTGCACCAACTGGTAGACGGCAACCTCGACATCAGCCCCACGATGGAGTTCTTGCCCGTCGAGACTCTGGCCTCGGCTATCGACCGCAAACTGACCCAGGACGAGCACGCCGCACGACACCTCGGACATGCCGTCGTGCGCACCCCCCACGTCCAAGCCGTTTCGGCGCCTCAGCCATTCTTCCGCAACCCCGCCCACACCCACGATCCCCGGGCGAATCTCCTAACCGCCATGAACCCCAGGCTGCGCGAGTTCGCCCTCGGCTGCGCACCCGGTCTGGACCCGCTGCACTTCGCAACCCGGGCCGCTGGGAACCCCACCGCGGACAGCATCCACTTCTCGGGCCGCCGCTCTCAGCTCCAGCTCATTCAGGACTGGATCGATGACGTCGACGGCGCCCAAAACCAGTTGCTGGTAGTCACTGGGGGGCCTGGCAGTGGCAAATCCGCACTCCTCGGCGTCACCGTCTGCCTTCTGCATCCAGAACTCGAACCCCTGGGCGACCGGGTGGGCCATGCGGTCGAGCAGTTCGCGCCCCGCACACCGGACACCGTCCTGGCAGTCCACGCCCGCCAGCTCACTCTCCAGCAGATCATTGACTCCCTGCGGCATCAGCTCTACCGGCAGCTCCCCGGTCGGGCCCGCCTCAATGACGGCTTGCCCATGCAGCACCCGGAGTCGTCGGACCCGGCAGGTGCGGGGGCGCTCCTACGGGACCTGCAGGGTGCCGACGACGTGCTGGTGGTCCTGGACGCTCTCGACGAGGCCGCCGATCCAGCAGCCGTCCTCAACGAACTCCTCCTGCCCCTGTCGGGGGTGGCCGACAACGCCACGACCGCACGCTGCCGAGTCATTGTCGGCACCCGGCCCTGGTGGGACACACTGACCGCCCTACGGGACCACTTGGCAGACCATCCCGGCACAGTCCTTAATCTTGACCCCGCCACGAAAGAAGACCGCCTCGTCCTTTCAGACGACCTCGACGACTACCTGCGCAAGCTTCTCCCCCGGCGCCGCTATCCTCGCCCGGAGATCCGCCGAATCGCCGATCGGCTCGCCACCTACAGTGACAGTGGTGCTTTCCTCGTCGCGGCGCTCTACGCCGATCACCTCCTGACCGGTGGGCATCTCATCAGCGGTGACCCGCCCTGCACCATCACCGAGGTCTTCAACCTCCACACCAAGGCCGTCGCAACCAACGACCCGTGGATCCTGTCCGTCCTCACCGTCCTGGGCCAGGCCCGCGGTCAGGGCATGCCCCTCGACCTCATCCACGCCGTAGCCCTCGCTCACCGGCCCCCCACCCCGGACCAGGCCACACCTCACCTCAGCGACACCCGCCGTGCCCTCAGCAAAGCAGCCTTCTACCTTCGCACCACGCCCGACACTGACCAGCGACTCCTTTACCGCTACTTCCACCAGGCCCTCACCGACCACACCAAGCCCCAGACCGACCCGGCGGCCGTCCATCGCGCGCTCATCAGCGCAATTACCACCAACGACACCCCTCACTGGGCGCACGCCCAGCCCTACCTCCTCCGCCATGCCGCCGACCACGCCGCTGCCGCCGGCAACGGCGCACTCGATCGGCTCCTTGCCGACCCCCACTTCCTTGTGCAGGCGGAACCGGACAGCCTCGCCCCGCTGCTGCACTGTTCAACCACCCACCAGGCGGTCCTCTACACGCGTATCTACCGGACCAGCACCGCCCACCACCCCTCTCGCCAGCAGAGGCACACCCGTCGAAGCCTCCTTGCTCTCGACGCAGCCAGTTGGCAGCAATCCGATCTGGCTATTGCGATCTGCAATGTCCCGCTCGATGGCCGTCCGGCTGTCGCCTTCCCGCTGTGGGCCACCCGCCGAGTCCACCCGGCACGCCGTCACACTCTCATCGGCGACACCAGTCCGATGAGTGCTGTCGCCACCGCAGCCCGGCCTGGTGGCGTCCCTCTCGCCATCACCATCAATCGCGCGGGCGCCGCGATCGTCTGGGACCTGACCACCGGCACCCAACTGCACACCCTCACGGTTCCAACCGGACCGGTGAGCGCTGTCGCCACCGCAGCCCAGCCTGATGGCAGCCCCCTCGCCATCACCACCAATCGCTACGACAGCACCGCGATCGTCTGGGACCTGACCACCGGCACCCAACTGCACACCCTCACGGTTCCAACCGGACCGGTGAGCGCTGTCGCCACCGCAGCCCAGCCT
>NZ_JBIWNL010000047.1:2893-26005 GCF_044767225.1 Kitasatospora sp. NPDC101447 | reverse complement strand
TGATGGCAGCCCCCTCGCCATCACCACCAATCGCTACGACAGCACCGCGATCGTCTGGGACCTGACCACCGGCACCCAACTGCACACCCTCACCGGACACACAAGCCCAGTTAGCACCATTGCCACAGTGACCCGATCCAATGAAACTCCCCTTGTAATCACGACCAGCGACAACGGCATCGCGATCGTCTCGGATCTAACCACCGCCACCCAACTTCACGTCCTCACTACCGGCACTCGCTGGATGCGCACAGTGGCCACCACCAATGCGCTCGACGGCACCCCTCTAGCCATCACTACCAGCCCCTACGACAGCACCGCGATCGTCTGGGACCTGACCACCGGCACCCAGCTGCACACCCTCACTACTGGCTGGGTGAACACCATGGCGACCGTGCGTCGGGGCGACGGTAGTCTGCTCGCCATTGCCACCAACGGCAACGGCCCCGCGACTGTCTGGAGCGTGACCACGGGCAGGCACCTGGCAACTCTCATCACTCCTAGTGCACCAGTGAGTGCCGTCGCCACCGCGGTCCTGCCCGATGGCACCCCCCTCGCCATTACCACCAGCGACGACTCCGCCGCGATCGTCTGGGACCTGACCACCGGCACCCAGCTGCACACCCTTACCGGACACGCAAGCCCAGCGAGATTCGTCGCCACCGCAACCCTGCCCGATAGCACCCCGCTCGCCATCACCACCAGCAGAGACGGAGCTGTAATCGTCTGGGACCTAGACGTCAAGGCCTCCGTGCGTACCCACACCGGTCACACCGGGCCGGTGAACGCCATTGCCACCGCAGCCCTGTCTGATGGCACCCCCCTCGCCATCACCACCAGCCAAGACGGAATCGCGATCGTCTGGAACCTGAACACTGGCGCTCAGCTGCAGATCCTCACCGAGCACAACCGCGCCCTAGCCAACCGCCCCCCAGGTCCTGTCGCCACGGCAGCCCTGGCCGACGGCACCCCTCTGGCCATCACCGCCAGCGACGACGGCATCGTGACCGTCTGGAATCTAGGCACAGGAAGGTCGATGCATTCTCTGGACGCCTCCGCCAAGGCGGCGCTTCATGACTTCGTCGTACTTGCAAGTTTCGTGCACACCATTGCCACTGTGGTCCAGGCAAATGGTACTCCCCTCGCCGTCACCGCTGGCGTCGGCCGCAACGTGACCGTCTGGGACGTCAGTACCGGCAAGCCGCTGCGCTCCCTTATTGGTCACGCCAGCCCCGTGAACGCTGTGGCCACCGCAGCCCAACCCGACGGCACCCCTCTGGCCATCACGGCCAGCCAAGACGGAGTCGCGATCGTCTGGGACATTGCCAGCGGTTCTCGACTGCACATCCTTGATGGTCACACCGGCCCCGTGAACGCTGTCGCCACTGCAGCCCAACCCGACGGCACCCTCCTCGCCATCACCGCCGACGACGACGGCATCGCGATCGTCTGGTCCCTGAGCACCGGTGCCCAAGTCCACACTCTTACTGGCCACATCGGCCCAGTGAGGGCTGTCGCCACCACCGCCCTGCCTGATGAAACTCCCCTCGCCATCACGACCAGCGATGACTTCACCGCGATCGTTTGGAATCTGACCACTGGTACCCGATTGCATACCCTCGTTGGGCATACCGGCCCGGTGAGCGCTGTCACCACGGCAGCCCGCCCCGGCGGTGCCTTGCTGGCCGTCACAACCAGCGACGACTCCACGGCGATCGTCTGGGATCTAATCACTGGTCGGGTGGCAGGATGCTCTCAACTTCCTCATCCGGCGAAGACCTTGGCAAGCACCGATAAGGGATTCGTGATCGTCTATGGGGAGGACATTGCATCCTTCGTTTTTCGGATGTAGCCGCTTGTCGGCACTCTCGCTCGCCGTGCGGGTCATCCCCGTACAGGGTCGGGCCGCTTGTCCGGGTGTGCGGCAAAGACGTACCTGGTGGCGGTGATGTTGGCGAGGCCGAAAAGTCTCATGAGGCGGACCGGGTCGGCGCTGTGGCGGGCCTCGTCGAGGATGCGGTCGGTACGCAGGGACTGCGCGGTGAGCCTGACGGTACGGAACGGCTTCTGAAGGACGCCGGCGCTGATGACCGGTCCGGTGGTGTCGATTGCAGGCTGTCGGCTGACGATCAGGTAGGGGTTGGTGCTGTCGGGCCAACGTTGGTGGCGTTCTCGGATCCATGCTGTGGTGAGGTTCATCAGCAGGCTGTCGAGGTAGAGGACGTGGTCGAGGCGGCGAGGGCGTCGGACGCGCTGGCGGGCGGTGGAGCGGTTGAGGTCGGCCAGGCGTAGGTGTGCGACCTGGTGGGGGAACAGGGCGTGGACAGCTACAAGGGCAACGATGAGGCGGCTGCGGGTGTCAGGGAGCTGATCGAGGATGCCCGCGAGGCGGTCCGAGGGCAGATTCACTGGAAGGGGCCGGGCTGCAGTGAGGCTGACGGCGCGGGCAGGGTCGCGGAAGACGAGGCGCTCGCGGCGCAGGGCCCGAAAGAACGACCTCACGGCGGGATGGACTCGTCGGGCGTGGTCGCTGGCCAGAGGTTCGAGGGCGGCCTCGATGTGTTCCTTCGTGACCTCTCGGGGTCCGTGCAGGCCTGCGGCATGCCAGGCGGTGAGGACGGGCGCGGCGGCGTCGAGGTAGTTGTCGATCGTCTTGGGGGTGCGCGCCCAGCTCTCCTTGTTGCCTTGGCCTTGGAGCACGTCGATCCAGCGTTGCGCGGCAGGGGCGAAGTCCCCGGGCAGGGCGGCTGCGGTGCGGCGGGCACGTGCGACGAGTGTGCTGGTAGTGCGAGGTAGCGGGACGAGCAGGTCGCGGTCGCGAAGGTACTGCAGGAGGCGGTGGCCGTGCAGGTTGGGGTGCAAGCTGGCGAGGGCGCGGACGTCGGCTTCGTAGACGGGTGCTGATGCGCCGAGGTGGCCGGTGATGACGCGCAGGGTGCGGACGGTGCCGGAGAACGCTTCGGTGCTCCAGCCTCGGGATCGGATGTACGCGGTGAAGTCGTCGACCATGGCGGCGGCTTCGGGCGTCAGGCCTGGGGCGGTTGTGCCAGTCAGGCGAGACCAGTCGCGGTCCGGCGTGGGGAACAGTTCCAGTTGGACGGGGTCGATCTGGTGGGGTGAGGGTGCCGGGTCATCGGCAGCGGCGCGGGCCAGGCGGCGCTTCAGGTCGAAGCGGCCGTGGGAGGCGTCGGTGCGACCGGAGTGGACGACGGCCAGGGCCGGGGCGAGGCGGCCTGCGAACCAGAGCTGGTCGCCGCCCGACATGGCGGCGCCTGCTGCGTCGACCTTCGACTCGGCGGTGACGATCTTGCAGAACCGGCACATGCCGTCAGCGATCGGCAGGAAGCGGTGGCAGCGCGAGCAGGCACCGCGGTCCGGGTGCAGGGACGGTAACTGCCAGTTCGCGCAGGAGGTGCACAGGCGGCGGCGGTCGTTAGCCCAGGCCAGGCAGTGCTCGCAACTGCCATGCGTCAGCTGCCCGGGCGCAACGATCCGCCTGGAGGCCGGTCCCGCGAGTAGGCCGGCCCGGCGCAGCGCCTCGCCGATGGTAGGCCGCAGCGCGGGCAGGTCCCGCAGGGCCTCCGCCCGCACGGTGTGCTCCCCCGGCTCGCGGGCGGCCAGCGCCAAGCGCGCGAGCGGGCGAGTGCGGATCAGCCAGTAGGAGCCGACCTCGCGTTGGCGGGCCATCCGTTCCAGCTCGGCGAACACCCGGGACAGATCGGGGATGTCGCGGTCATGCAGCCGGGCGCCGTCCGTGGCCGCGAAGGTCCGCGGCAGCGTGGGGAACAGACCGAGTTGGCCGGGCACCTGCGGCGGACACAACGCCGGGTCGTCACGCACCGGCTCCGGCCACCGGGCACGCAGCCACGCGGGCACGTCGCAACGGGTCCGCGGGCCGCCCTTGGCACGCACCGGTCGGGCGTCGGGCAGTCCGACTCCCGACAGCCGCAGCGCCAGCTGCCGGGGCCGCCCGACAGGCAACTCGGAGCCCCGAAGTTCCGCCCAGGCCCACTCGTCATCCTGGCCCAGGCGCACCGCGAGCAAACAGGCCCGGCACGTCCCGTCCCGGGCGACCGCGTGCCGCCACCCGCACCGTCGGCACGCCGCCTCATGCCAGCCGCTGCCCGCTCGGGCCCGGTGGCGCACGCGCGCGCACTCCGGGCACACCCCGGCCGCCGGAAGCCCGCCCCAGTCCAGGCATTCCTCACACGATCCGGCCCGGCGCACGCGTTCCCTCCCCATCCCCCGCCTCCGGTCAGTTCGGGGGCAGGGCGCGGCGGCGACCGCCACTAGCCGGTCGCGGGACCGGCCGTACCAGCCCTGTCTCCCCGACCGCGTGCGGCCGGACGTCTTCTGGGTGCTCGGCGGCGGCGACCGGCTCGGCCTCCATGATGTCGGCCACGGTGCATTTCAGTGCCGCGCAGATCATGTCGAGATCGTCCAGGCGGACGGTGACCGGCTGGTTCGACCACATCGCCGCGACCTTGCTCAGTGAGGGGTTGAAGCCCACCTCCTGGAAGGCGGCCAGGAGCTGGGTCGGCCGCCAGATGTCCTGCCGGGCCGCCGCCCAGCGCAGATTCCACTTCATCCGATCACGACTCCGCGCTCAGCCGGCAAACCGCTCGCCGGGACGATTCAAGACTCATCCGCTCCGGGTCTCCCTTCGCGGTCGCCAGGTATCCGACCGTGGTGGAAGCCCAGACGTGGCCCAACAAAACCTGTACATCCCACAACGGCATCCCCGCCTCGTAGTTGTGGGTGGCGCAGGCGTGTCGCAGAAGATGGGGGAACAACGCGGTGACCGCGCCCTTGAGGTGCTCGCGCGAGGCAGTCTTCAGGGCTCTCCGGAAAGTGTCGGGGCACACCGCCGGCGACACCGGCAGATTGAGGTCCGCAACCGAGCGGGGCAGCCGCTCGGAGGGAAACAACGGTGCCAGTGGGTCGGTCGGGTCGTCGCCGAACTCCCCTCGGACCTCCTCGATGTACCACCAGAGGAGCTCACGCCCCTCCTTGAAGAGGAACGCCTCCCGCTCCCTGGGGCCCGAGCCCCGTGCGCCCTTGCCCCGGACCAGGAAGCGGCCCCACTGGCCGTTCTCCCAGTGCAGGTGTCCCATGCACACCCCGCATAGCTCAGACGCCCGCACCCCCGAGATGTACGTCACCTTCGCCATAACGTAGTTGCGCACCGCCACCCGGTACTTCCGGGCCCCGGGCAGGCTCTCGCGCCAGGACGCGAAGAACGCCTTCGTCTCCGCCACCGACGGCGGGATCCTCAGCCCGAAGTCGCCCCGGTGCCGCGGCCGGTTGAACGGGTCAATCGGCGACGCCACCCCTACCCCGAAGCGCCGCAGGATCTCCCCCGCGTAGCGCTGCTCCAGAAACGCGAAGTATCCGTCGATCCGGTTGATCTTCGAGCGCATCGTCGAGTGGCGCCTCGCCTTGCCCGGACCGGCGAAGTACCGGTCCAGCTCCCGCGACGTCAGCCGCCAGGGCACCAGGTCGTAGAAGGTGCAGACCTCAAGGATGGGTTGAACGAGCGCGTCCAAGGTCTTCGGCGCCAGCCCGGCTACGTCCCGGGCCCAGCAGTACTCCGCTAGGGAGTCCTGGAACAGCGACCTCTCGGCCTCGGCATCGCATGCCTCGGCGGTGGGACGCTGGAGCGTGAGGACGTCGGCGACGCCACGCTCGGTCGCCGGAACCTCACCAGAGTCGTCGAGTAGGGACGAGTCGGCCCCTCCGCTGATGAGCGCGAAGCGGCGACTCCCGGAATCTGCCACAAACACGCAGATTAAGAGTGAAACTCCTGGATTCCAGGAGTTCCTGGCAGATTCTCACGCGATCGAGTGAAGCTCACGGCGAAGCCGTGACCTGCATGAACAGCCGCAGGACCGGCAGGATGCCTCCCGGGAACCCGTCGGATCTCCACTTCCAGGGCGAACAGCTGTCCGCCGCCGACGAGTCGGCGGGGCAGGGTGAGCTGGTCCTCGACGGCTTCCTCGGCCAGGATCGGCGCGCCCGCGGCGATCTGGCCGACCAGCGGCACTGCGACGCCGGCCGGTGCCGGCTGCGGCGTGCTGTGGGTGCCGAAGTCGTCGTCGAGGAGGCAGTACGCCCGGGGGCGGTACGGGTCCTTGGCGACCAGGCCCATCTGCTGGAGTCTGGTGAGCTGGTGGGCGACCGAGCTGCAGCTGGACAGGCCCACTGCCTGGCCGATCTCGCGGACGGACGGCGGGTATCCGTGGCGCTGGATGTAGGTCCTGATGGCGTCGATCATCCGGCGCTGGCGTTCGGTCAGTCCGTCGTCGCCGACGTGAACGCCCTTGGGCCGGCCGCCGCGGGCACGGGGGGTGCTGGTGTCGTCCATCGCGGGTGTGCCCTTTCGGTCGTTCGGGGGACTGTATCCCGTTTGGGGCTGAATGGTCACCAGGGTTGGCGCGGTGACCTGCGTGAACGCTGCTGCGGGAAGGCTGTGCGCGGTCATCGGAAGTCGCGGCTGCGTGTGCCGGGGGCGAGGGTGAGCGGGGTGAGGCGGGTGGCGAGGAGGTTGATCGCGCCGTCGCGGCGTTCGGCGGTGCCGTGCACGAGAAGGCCGGCGTTGCCGAGGGCGACGCGCCGCTGGCGTTCCCAGACGTGGGGCTGGCAGACGATGTTGACGAGGCCTGTCTCGTCCTCCAGGGAGATGAACAGGACCCCGCCCGCGGTGGGCGGGCGCTGGCGGTGGGTGACCAGGCCGCCGACGGCGACCACGGCACCGGGCGCGGCGCCGGCCTTGAAGTCGGCGGCGGTCATGGCGCCGCAGCGCTGCAGGTGCGGGCGGGCGTGCTGGACGGGGTGGCCGGCTGCGGATGCTCCGGTGGCCCACAGGTCGGCGATGGTCTCCTCGATGGCGGTCATCTCCGGCACGCCGGACGGGGCGGTGAGCGCCGGGGCGGTGCCGGGCAGCATGCCGTCGGTGGTGCGGGCGAGCAGGCCAGCCGACCACAGGGCCTGACGGCGGGTGACGCCGAGGCTGGTGAAGGCACCGGCGGTGGCGAGGGCTTCGAGGACGGGTCCGGGCAGGGCGGTGCGGCGGGCGAAGTCCTCCAGGTCGGCATACGGGCGGCCGGCCGCGATGGCCTCGGCCTGGTCGGGGCCCAGGCCCCGTACCGCGGCGAGCCCGAGGCGGATCGCCGGCCGGGCAGGCGCTGCTCCGCCTGGCGCGGGTGCGGGCGCTTCGAGGGTGGGGGCGGCGGTGCTGTGGTTGATGTCGGCGGGCAGGACGGTGACGCCGTGACGGCGGGCGTCGGCGATGAGGGTGAGGGGTGCGTAGAAGCCCATCGGCTGGTTGGCGAGCAGGGCGCAGGTGAAGGCCTCCGGGTAGTGGTGCTTCAGCCAGGCCGACGCGTACACGAGCAGGGCGAAGGAGGCGGCGTGGCTTTCGGGGAAGCCGTAGCCGGAGAAGGCGTCGATCTTGGTGTAGACGTCCTCGGCGGTCTCGGGTGGGATGCCGCGTTCGGCCATCCCGGCGAGGAGGCGTTCGCGCAGCTCGGCGACGCGTTCGTGGGAGCGTTTGGAGCCCATGGCCTGGCGGAGTTTGTCGGCTTCGGTGGGGGTGAAGCCGGCGCAGTCGATGGCCAGTTGCATCATCTGCTCCTGGAACAGGGGCACGCCGAGAGTCTTCTTTAGTGCGCGTTCCATGAGCGGGTGCGCGATGACGGGCTTCTCGTGGCCGTTGCGGCGGCGGATGTAGGGGTGGACGGATCCGCCCTGGATGGGGCCGGGGCGGATGAGGGCGACCTGGACGACGAGGTCGTAGAAGTGGCGCGGGCGCATCCGCGGCAGCGCACTGGCCTGGGCGCGGGATTCGACCTGGAAGACGCCGACGGTGTCGGCGCGGCAGAGCATGTCGTAGACGGCGGGGTCGTCCGGGGGGATGGTGGCGAGGTCGTAGCGGACGCCGTGGTGCCGGGCGATCAGGTCGCAGGTGTCGTGGAGGGCGGAGAGCATGCCGAGGCCGAGCAGGTCGATCTTGACGAGGCCCGCTTCGGCGACGGAGTCCTTGTCCCACTGAAGGACGGAGCGCCCGGGCATGGTGGCCCATTCGGTGGGGCACGTCTCGGCGATGGGGCGGCGGGTGAGGACCATGCCGCCGGAGTGGATGCCGAGGTGGCGGGGCAGGCCGCGCAGCCGGGCGGCGAGGGCGCGCACGTCGGCCGGGACCGGTGCGTCCGGGGGCGGCATCTCGTGCCAGCCCGTCTCCTTCGCGAAGCGGTCGAGGTCGCCGGTGGCGTAGCCGAGGGCGCGGGCGGCGTCGCGGACGGCGAGGCGGGGCTGGTAGGTGATGACGTTGGCGACCTGGGCGGCGTGGTCGCGGCCGTAGGTGTCGTAGACGTACTGGATGACCTCTTCGCGGCGGCGGTGCTCGATGTCGAGGTCGATGTCGGGCGGTCCGTCCCGCTCAGGGCTCAGGAAGCGTTCGAAGAGCAGGCCGTAGTGGATGGGGTCGACGCTGGTGATGCCGAGGGCGTAGCAGACGGCGGAGTTGGCGGCGGAGCCGCGGCCCTGGCACCAGATGTCGGCGCGGCGGGCGAAGTCGACGATGTCGTGGACGATGAGGAAGTAGCCGGCCATGCCGAGCTGCTGGATGACGTCGAGCTCGTAGGCGATCTGGCGGTGGGCTTTCTCGTTGTCCGGGGCGAAGCGGTGGGCGGTGGCGCGCAGGGTGAGCTTGCGGAGCCAGCTGGCCTCGGTGTGGCTGTCGGGGACGGGGAAGCCGGGCATTTCGGGGGCCAGGGTGCGGAAGTCGAAGGCGCAGGCGCGGGCGAGGTCGACGGTGTTCTGCTGGACGCCGGGCCAGGGGGCGAGGCGGGCGGCCATCTCCTGCGGGGAGCGCAGGTGTGCGGTGCCGGCGGCGGCCAGGTAGGGCTCGGCGTCGGCCAGGGAGCGGTTCTGGCGGAGCGCGGCGAGGGTCTGGGCGAGGGGTAGTTGGGCGGGTGAGGCGTGGTGGGCGGCGGTGGTGGCCACGGTGGTGAGGCCGAGGCGGGTGGCGAGGGTGGCGAGGGTGTCGTTGCGGTCGTCGTCGCCGGGCATCCGGTGGTCGGTGAGTTCGACGTAGATGTTGTCGGGGCCGAAGCGGTCGGTGAGGGCGCGTAGTTCGCGTTCGGCGCCGGTTTCGCCTTCGGTCTCCAGTGCGCGGCGCACGGCGCCTTTGCGGCAGCCGGTGAGGATGGCCCAGTGGCCCTGGTGGGCGTCGGCGAGGCGGTCGGTGTCGTAGCGGGGACGGCGTTTGTGGCCGCCGGCGAGGTGGGCGTCGCCGATGACTTTGGCGAGGCGGCGGTAGCCCTCGGCGCCTCGGGCCAGGACCAGGAGGTGTTCGCCGTCCTGGTCGGCGACGCCGGTCGGCGCGAGGGAGGCGTCCAGGGTCAGCTCGGCGCCGAAGACCGTGTTGAGGCCGGCGCGGCGGGCCTCCGCGGCGAACACCGCGGCGGCGTACAGGCCGTCGTGGTCAGTGACGGCGAGGGTTTCGGTGCCCAGGCGGGCGGCTTCGGCGACGAGTTCGGCGGGGTCGCTGGCGCCGTCGAGGAAGCTGTAGGTGGAGTGGACGTGGAGCTCGGCCCAGCCGGGTCCGGTCGTGGCAGGCCGGATCGGCGGCGCGGCCGCCTCCGGGGCGGGGAAGGGGACCACGGTGCGCCCGCCCGCGTTTTGGCTGCCGGTCATGCGGCGGTGCAGCTCGCCCCAGGTGAGGGTGTGGTGGCTGTTGAAGGGCATCGTGCTCGCCTCTGGACAGAATTGCCGGTAGCCGGTCGGTGCGGGGGCTGTGCCGGGCCCGGGCTGGGCTAGGTGTCGTAGTCGCCCTCCACGTGCCAGCGGCCGCCGGTGACGGCGAGCAGAAAGGCCCGGCCGTCGTCTGCGGTGACCTGCAGCCGGGCGGTGCGGCGGGACTCACCGGGATCCCACCAGCGCTCCTGCTCCGGCCACGGCCCGGCCCAGCCGGCCACCCGTGCCATGTCCCGGGAGCCGAGGACCAGGCGGTCGGGGGCGCCGAGGAGTTCGGCGCGGGCGGTGACCTCCACCTCGCGGCCGTCCGCGTCCAGCAGCCGCACCGGAACCGGGGCCGCCGGTACGCGGGTCGGTGACGGCGCGGGCAGGCGGCCGGGCCACGGGCCGTCCGCGCGGCGGTCCTGGTGGGCGTCGCCCCACGGGGTGCGCACCACCCGGTCGCCCGGGGCGCGGCCGCCGGCCAGCTCGACGGTGACCGGCGCGGTGTGGCCGAGGATCGCCTGCACCCGCGCGACGGCGCGCTCCGCCCGCGCGGTGGCCTCCTGGTCGCCGTCGGCAAGGGAGAGCTGGCGGCCCGGATCGCGCACCAGGCCGTCCGGCACCAGGCGCAGCGCCACCACACCGCCTGCGGCCTCGTCGAACACGGCGCGCTGCTGCCAGGCCTGCAGCTGCCAGCGCACCCGCTCCGCGACCGCGCCCACCGACAGCACGCCCTCGTGCCGCCACGCCCGGCAGGCACTGCTGCCGTCCGCGCAGTCGACCTCCACCTCCACGCGTTCACACGCCAGACCCGCCGCGGCCAGGCCCGCGTGCAGACGCTCGGCCAGCCCCCGGGCGGCGAACACCAGCGGCTCGGCCAGCAGGTAGGGCTCCTCGAAGCGCTCCTCCACCACCAGGTCCACACCCGGCGGGCGCGCCACCACCGGCCTGGCCTCCAGCCCGCGGGCCAGACGGTGCGCGGCCACACCGGCCCCGCCGAAACGGTCCGCGACACTCCCGGCGGGCAGGGCCGCGAACTGCCCCACCGTCGACAGCCCGAGCCGCCCGAGCAAGTCGGCCAGCCGGCCGTCCCCCAGCTCCGCTACCGGGAACGGCGCCAGGAACCGGGCGCTCTCCCCCACCGGAACGATCCGCTGCGCGCGGGCGGCCAGCCTCGCCGCGAACAGGCCGTCCGCGATGCCCACCGTGCAGGGGTGTCCGGTCGCCTCGACCGCATCCACCACCCGCTCGGCCAGCACGTCCTCGCCGCCGTGAAACCGCGCGGCCCCGGTGGCCGGAGCCGCCAGCACGCCGGGCCGCACGACCTCCAGGTGCGCGGCGAGGCGGCCCACCGCATCGGCGACCGGCTCGAACAGCCTCGCCTCCACATCGACGTCGCGCTCGTGGACCTCCAGCCCCGCCACCAGGGCCTGCGCGGAGCGCAGCCGCTGTCCGCGCCGCACCCCCGCCGCCCGGGCCGCGCCGCTCGCGGCAAGGATCCGGCCACGCTCAACGACAGCGGCCAGCCGGTCCGGCTGCGGCTCGCCGCCGAGTACCGCGACCACCGGCCAGTCCGGCACCCACCCGACCAGCACCCTCGGCACACCCTCACGCGGCACTCAGACCACCACCAGCGCACCACGGCCGGCCGCAGGCGTCCGCCGCTGCGCCCCGGACTCGGCCGGCTCGGCCTGGCGGACGGCGCCCTGCGCATCCGGCAGCCAGAGCCCGACCCGGTGCTCGCGCGCCGCCGCGCCCCGGCCGCCGGCCGCGATCACCACCTGCCGCGCCTTGAGCCGCCCACGCCCCGCCCCCAGCCCCTGCCAGGACCGCGACACCACCCGCAGCCGCACCCGCGCCCCCGGCCACTGCCCGGCCACCACCACCGCGCAGCCGCTGCGCCGGGCAACCGTCGCCAGCCGCTCGGCCATCGGAGCGGACGGCGGCGCGCAGCGCAGCAGGAGAAGGCCGAAACCGTCGGCGAGGGCGAGCGCGACCTCGGGCCAGCGCTCGCCCGGGGTCTCGACCACGACGAGGCGGGACAGGTCGACGCCGAGTTCGGCCGCCGCGAGCAGGCCGAGCCCGTCGAAGCCGACGGCGGCGCACCAGGTGCCGGCGGAGGATGCCGCGGCGGCCAGGGCGAGCAGCAGGGCGGTGCCGCCGCCGGTCACGGACACCACGGCGCCGGGGCGCAGTCCTCGTTCGGGCAGGAGGTCTTGCAGGGCAGGCAGGACCGGCACCAGCGGCCTGGGTCGGGACAGCTGGAGCTGGGGTGCCAGCGCTGCGAGGGTTGCCTCCACACTCCTAGAATCGAACATCCGATCGATAAAGGGAAGCCGGTATTCCGAGTGGCTGGACGTGCTGGATGAACCAGCCCGCCAAGAACTGGGCGAGGAGTTCGGAGGTCGGCTCGGCGGGCAGGACCTCGTGGAGGTTGCGGTGGTCCAGCTCGGTGTCCAGGAAGTTCTTGAACGGCCGCAGGTCGGCGAAGTCGGTGACGAAGCCCGGCGGGGGGGGGGGGGGGGGGGGGGGGGGGCGCCGGCGCCCCCCGCGGGTGGGGGTGGGTGGGGTGGGGGGGGGGGGGGGGGGGGGGGGGGGGGGCCCCGCGCCCGGGGGGGGGGCCCCCCGGGGTGGCCCATGTTCGCCCCGCCCGCCCCGGGGCGGGCGGGGGGGGGGGCCGCGCGGGGGGGGGGGGGGGGGCCCCGCCCGCCCCCCCCCCCCCCCCTCGACGGTGTAGCTGTGTCCGTGCTGCCGGGAGCACTGGTGCTCGGGCGGCAGCCCCGGGAGCCGGTGGCCGACCTCGAAGGTGAACGACTTGCCGATGCGGAACCTTCCGGGCGGCATGTCGACAGTGGACAGGGCAGTGGAAAGAGCCATCGGTCTCCTTGGGCGGGCGGCACTCGGCGGTGAGAACCAGCGCTCGGGAAGGCCAGGCCGTTCAGACCGGGCAGGTTCGCGCTGGTCACGGCCTGTTCGGTCGAGCAGCCCTCCGGCAGGGCTGGCTCCTGGTGTCAGCAACGATGCCCGCCGTCGGGCAGCACAAGGGAAGACACGGACAGTGCCCAGCCGTACCCAGCGTGTACCCAGGTGTTACCAACCCGGGCCAAGCCTGCCCGAGCCCGCAGAAATCCCTTCCGACTGGGCATCATGAAACCGACGGGCAACCCGGAGGTGACGGGCACTTGGAGAAAGACCAGCACCCCTTGACCTACCTGCTCCGGCAGAACGAGTGGTCAGCGACCCAGTACCTCACGCGCCTGAGCGCCGTCCACGAGAAGCTCGGCTACGGCGCCTTCCCACCGGACCGAAAGCGCATCACCCGCTGGACCTGGCACGGCACCACACCGGAACCCAGCGCCCAGAAGGCGATGGCGGTGATGCACAACATCCCGGAGATCGAGATCGCCGACCGCCCCTGGACGAGCTGGCTCTCCCTGGCGTGTATGAGCGAAAGAGACCTTCTGAATGCCAGATGGACCCCCCAGACCGCGATCAACTTGCTTGACCACGCCGCCGCTGTAGGAGGACTGATGGACCGCCAAGGAATGGACCGCCGAGGCTTCATGGTTGTCGCGGGGCTGGCCCCCGTCCTGTCCCAAGCCGTCACCGCCCCGCTCGCGCAGGCCCGCACCACCGGATCCCGAATCGGCACGGCCGTGCCCGCGCTGTTCGAGCAGTCCCTAAGCATCCTGCGCCGCCAGGACGACCAGTTCGGCTCCGGCCAGGTCCACGCCTCCGCCCGCGCCCAACTCTCCCTGATCACCCGGCAACTCAAGACCGCGTCCTACACCGAGGCCACCGGACGGCGCCTGTACGCAGCCGCCGCCGAAGCCGCCAGAATCTGCGCCTGGACGGCCTACGACTCCGGACAGCATGCCCTCGCCGAAGAGCACTACCTGGTCGCACTACGAGCTGCAGCCTCCTCGGGGGACCCGGTCGTCACCGCGAACACATTGGCGTTCTGGGCCATCATGCGGTACTCCACCTCCGACCCCAACGGCGCGGTGGACCTGGTCAATAGCGCCCTGGGCTACACAGGGCAGATCGGCTCCGCCCGCATGGAGGCGATGCTGCTCGCTCGCCTGGCCCGCGCCCACGCCCACGCCGGCGACAGCCAGTCCGCAGCCCGCGCGCAGAATGCCGCAATGGCCGACTACGACCGCTCACGGGACCAGGATGACGCCGACGATCCGGACTGCGTATATTGGCTGAATTTGGGAGAAATCAGGATGCTCCAGGGCTCCTGTTCCCTGAACCTGAACCGGCCCAAGGACGCCATCTCCCACTTCGAAGCGGCCGCCGCCGGGCTGCGAGCCGCAGACACCTACCGCGAGGATGAATTTCCTCGCGGAGCAGCGATCTACCTGGCCCGCGAGGCAGAAGCGAGGATCGCCCTCGACGACCTCGACGGAGCGATCGACACTGCTCACCGTGCGGTGGAGCACATGGGTGGAGTCACCTCCGCCCGCAGCACATCCACGCTCGCCGACCTGCGCTCGAAGTTCACCGCGCGACGCGACGTCCCCATTGTCCGCGAATTCCTGGAGATCACAGCCTACGTCGGCGCTGCGTGACGATCCGCGGCGACCCGGCACCCGTGATCGAGCGGCTCGCAGGAGCGGACATGCACCGTCGCCCGCGTCTGACCGGCTCGGCCTACTCGGCCGCCGCCTCGTTTCTGCCGCTCGGTCTCGTCGCAGAATGCGCCGACCGGGCCGCAGCAGCGCCAGCCGGGTACGCGGGCGCAGCCGACGTCGCGGCGGTGCGGAACATGGCCCACGCCCTGACGATGCTGGACGAGCAGTACGGCGGCGCTCACGGCCGCGGCGCCCTGCTGCACTACCTGACCGGCGACCTGAGCGCGCTGTGCCGGGCGGGCTTTCACAACAACAACGCCGGCGAGCAGGGCCTCGCTCAGCGGTACTACCTACAGTCGTATCGCCAGGGGCGGGAATCCGGCGTCCCCGGTCACGACGCCTACGTGCTGCGGACGATGACGTACACGCCCTCGATCTCAAGCACCCGCAGTACGTGCTGTTTCTGGCCGACGCGGCACTCCACCGGGCCCGGGCCGCGAAGGTGAGCCCGGCGCCGAGGCCCTGTTCGTCATCACCAACGCCGAAGCACTGGCCATCGCCGGCCAGCCCCTCGCAGCCCGCCGGGGGTTCGACCACGCGCACGCCCTGCTGGCCCCGCACCAAGGCGAAGAGCTCCCGTTCTGCTCCACGAGCTGTTGCTCGAACCGAAGCGCCCCGCCCTGCCCTGCCGTCAGGGATCTGGCGCCTCACCAGCATCTGCGAACTCGCTGTCCGACCCGGCTGGCAAGGCCAAGGCGTCGGCACCCGCCTCCATACCGCGCTACTGGAGGCGCTGCGCACCGAATGGGTGTCGCTTCTTGCGATGCCGGGCAACGGCCCCTCCCGACGGCTCTACGATCGCCTGGGATACCGGCACGCCGGGCCCTACCGCCCTGGACCGGCCGGACCGGTGCTTGACCTCCTCCTGCTCCGGACATCCGCGTGACCGGAACCGTACCGGGCCGAGCTGGCATCGGCTCGACCTCCCAAAGCATCAACCGCCGCCCCCAGGAGCAGCATGACCACCGACCCGAAGTGGCTCCACCCGCACTGGCCGACCGAATTCTCCTCCCCGCGACTGTTGCTGCGCCCGGTGGAGACAGCGGACTCTCAACTTCTCCGTATCTTGTGGACCGACCCCGACGTCCGGCGCTTCCTGGGTGGCCCCGTTCCCGCGGATCAGCTCGACCGGCGCCTTGCCGACGCCGCGAGCCAGCGCGGCCACTTCACCGTCGTCCTCACTGAGGTCGGCAAGGGGGTGGGCCGGGTAACGCTCGACCCAGACCACCGTGCCGCGGGCCGGGCCGAAGTCTCATACGAGTTCCTCCCCGCCTACACAGGCCGCGGATATGCGGCAGAGGCAGTTGGAACCGCGCTCGACTGGGGCATGCAGGTGGCACCGGACCAACAGCTGATCGCGGTCACCCAAGCCGCGAACACTCGGTCCCGGCGACTGCTGGAGGGGAGTGGTCTCCTCGCTACCGAGCACTTCGTCGAGTACGGCCAGAGTCAGGTCCTCTACACCACGGCACCTTCCCGGTAACCTCCCCTGACCGGCAGCTTCTCGGGGTCAGGCGGCCGTCTTCCGGACATCCGAACGGGCCAATCCCAGAAGGGCCAGCCACAGTTGGTCATCCGTGACCACTTCCTTCGCCACCCTGCCGCCAGCCCGCCGTGACCCGGGCCTCGCCCTCGTACAGGCATCCACCGCAGCTGCGGCCGCCTGGATCAAGGAACTTGCCGAGCGCCTGCCGCTGCGCCACGCCCACTCCTACAAGGACCTGGCGGAAGCAATCCGAGAGGTCGGGGAACGCCTCCGCCCGTGGACCTCCTGGCAGCCGGCCAGCCCCGGCTCGTCACGGGCCGCGCGCAGCACCAGGTCCCGCGCCTGGTCCCAGGGCCCGCCGCCCGGGGTGAGGGTGAGTACCGTCAGCCAGTCCTTCGGTGACAGCCGCCCGGTGACCTTGCGGTTCTGCAGCTCGGTCATCAGGCCGGCAGCGGGCGCGTTGTGGCGAGCCAGGACGCTCAGCGCTGCCGAGAGGCGATCGCGGCCCAGGTCCTCCCACGGTGACTGCTCCGACGGGACGGACGGGGCCGGGTCCCCGTGGTGCGCCGCGGCAGTAGAGGCGACGGGCTGCGGGTCGGGGACGTCCAGGCCGGCGAGGCGGCCGAGCAATCCCAGCATCGCCTGCTGCCGCGCGGTCTTCTTCGCGGAGGCGTACCGGCGTGGACCCTCCACCGTGCCGTCGGGCAGGTCGATGGCGGCGCGGCAGGCGAAGCCCTGCCCGGCGACGCTCTACTCGACGACGCGCACCTTCGGGATCTCCGTCACCTGGGTGTGGGTGGCCAGGACCGCGGACGCGAACTCGGGCCGGCCCGCGAGCCAGCGCAGCGGCTTCGCGGGCGGGCCGCCAGCACGCGTCGTCCGTTCCCAGGCGCAGCGTCTGCGCGTCGCGGACCGGAACGACCCCGGCCTCGGCGCGGCGCACGGCTTCGTCCACGAGCTCGGGATCCTGCCGCCGGAGCTGAACGCTCTTCTGCAGCGCGGTGGAGAAAACCTTCTCCGGCATCGACGTCCACCGGCTCGCCCGTGTCACGCCGGCCGGTGAGGGCACCGTGGGCTCATCGGAGCGGAGATCAGGGGATGCGACCGGCACAGCACCCTCCACAGGGGAACTCGACAGCGGCACTGGACATTGTGCCGTCACCGCGCGCCCGGGTGGGGGAACCAGCGACGCGAGCCGACCGTACGCACCGGCCCCGGGACCGGCACGAAGCACACTCCGTCACCTGAGGAGACGGTTTCCCGCGAAATCGCACCAGCCGCCGGCCCGGCCCGCGATCATCTCGCGCATGGACGACACCACTGCTGCCAAAGCCCGCGCCTACTGGGCCTGCGTCGAGATCGGCTGCCCCAAGTGCCGGGTCGAACCGGGCCAGTTCTGCCGTAACAAGGTCGACGGCGTCGCCTACAACGCGCTGTTCCACAAACCCCGCCAGGTCGACGCCGGCGCCCCGGGCATCCTGGCGACGGTGGGAATCCGCAAGCTGCGCTGGCAGCCCGCCGTCGGGATGACGAAGTGGGACGGCCGCCCGATGCCGGTGCCGATGCCGGGCCTCAACGCATCGCGCCCCGCGTCCTGAGGCAGGCGGGGAACCGGACGCCGAGCCGGCCGCCCGAACACCGTCGGTGCGGCCGGCGAACAGGACCTCCCCCGCGCCGAGTTGCAGACCTCACCGGCGCGCTCAGGCGCCGGCACCCGTGCGAACTGGGCACACTGGTCACCGTGACCCCCACCTGCCAGTGCGGCCGCGCCACCATCACCGGACCCGGGATGCTCGCCGCTCACTACGTCTACATGCGCCAGATCCGCGCCGAGCGAACCGCCGGCGGCCGACGGTTCCGCTCCCGCCGCACCGACTTCCACCCAGCCAACACGCTGAGCTACCTCGCAGTACTCCTCGACGGTGACGGTGCCGTGCGCCTCGACGTCGCCTCCGCCGCCGAGGAGTTGGACCGGCCACTGAACCTGCTGCTCGACGAGCTCCGCTGGCTCGCCAAAGGGCGCCGATTCCTTCACACCGAGGGCTTCGCCTACGGCCTGATGAAGAGCTGGCTCAACCCCGCCGTCGCCGTGGCCGCCGGGTGCGACCCGCGGCCCCCGGCGGCCCGGCACCGCTTCCCCTACCCCGTCCTCACCGACGGAGGCCTGTCCGCACCCGAGCCGGTCCGCTTCCTGGAATACTCCGCGCCCCTGTGGGACGAGGTCTACCTCGCCAACCGCGACACGTTCACCAGCAAGGTGTTCCCCAACCCCGACTGCCGGGCCTGCTTCCCAGCCCGACTCCACTCCGTCTGAGCCGCTGGCACCCTAGGAACCCAGCCACCGACCGCTGACACTGCAGCGCCCGGGCTGGCAGGACGCACGCAGCTTCCGCAGCAGGACCAGATGGAGCCGGTCCCACACGCCAGCCGCGTTCCAGACCGCGAGCCGCCGCCAGCAGGTCATGCCCGAGCCGAAGCCGAGTTCCTGGGGAAGGTACTCCCGCTGGATGCCGGTGTGCAGCACGAACAAGATCCCGCACAAGGTCTGCCGGCCCGGAATCCGTGGGCGGCTCAGCTTCAGCTTCGGCGGCGCCGGAGGCAGCAACGACTCGATCAGTCCACACAGTTCGTCCGACACGAGCTACGGACGAGACGCCCTCTTCCCCACGCACCGACCAACGAGCACCACCGCCCAGTCACTCCCGTAGCGGCTTCCGTTAGGTAGGACCTTTTAGTCCCTGCCGACAAACAGGGACGCAAGGGGAGCATGGGGCATGTTGGGGCCCTGAGCTTCAGTTCCTGCGGTTTTTGCAGGTCAAAGGCCACGGCATCCGAGCACGAGGGACTGAAGGGACTCATTTTCCAATTATGAGCGCTGCATGTTCTGTCTTTTCGTGCACACGCGTGCGCGAACCCCAATCTCGCCCGCACCGGCTGGGCGTGAAGGAAGGCCAAGGCCTCGTCAGGTCGTCGATGATCCGGGCGCCACCGAGCGGGGTGGCGTTGGCAAGCAGCTGGGTGAGCATCCGAGTTCGGGCACCGCCAACCGAAACCAGCAGGCCGAAGTGCAACGCGAGCCGGGTCTGCACCAGGTCCGCGATCCAGCCCGGGCCGGCACTGACATCCTCGCCGCATCGGCGAGCGGGGGCAGGACGGCTTCAGTCCCTCGTCAGCCCCCAGGACCGGCGGGCCTGGAGGGACTCAACGAGAAAACCTGCCGGGGCCAGAGGCTCAGGCGTCGATCCCTGCCCGTCGTCTCGGTCCCACTATGTCTCTGAAGCTCAGTGGCCCTTTCCGTGCACAGCGAAGGGACTGAAGGGACCCGGATCTCCAGGTATGAGCTACCCAGGCGAACCGGATGATCCGCCGGGCCTTACTCGATCTCGCCGGCGAGCTCGGCGCCCGTCTGCGCGCTTCCCGCCAGACCTGCTGCCAGGTCGAGCTCCAGGTCACCTATGCCCACCGCTCCCACACCGTGCGCCGCCGGATCATGCGCGAGCCGACTCAGCACACCGCCGACGTGCAGGCCGCGCTGTACGGGCTGTTCGCTGCACTGGGACTGGTGCGGGCAGTGACCGCCCGGGTCGCCGAACTCGGCACGGCGGCCGCAAATTGGACCCAGTTGACCCTCGGCCAACCGTCGCGCTCTGGAGCCCGTACTCGGTAAGGGACGCGAACAACTCACCGCCTCCCTCGACCGCCCGCAGCACGCACCACCCGGGGTTCCCTGGGCCGCAGACGCTCCGCAGACATGCCGCGAGACGTCCACCGCACGAGCAGGAACCCGGACGGCGGCAAAGGGGCTTCTACGGTGGCTGCCGGCGACCCTGGGGAGCTTGGGGGCCGTTGAGCGAGCGGGCTGTTCACCGGTCCGTCCAGCCCTCTCCGGGCGCGCTAACCATCATCACAGCCCCGCAGGGTAGGAAACCCCTGCTGTCCGGACCGTCACCCACAACCGCACCACCCCACCAGCAAGCCAAAGAAAAGGAACACAGAGGGGGTTGTCGCATTTTCCGGCGACCCAAAAGCGTGCCCTGAACTGCGGAAACGATCCGAGTAAGCGAGAAGGCGCAGGGTAGGTACGGTGGTACCTGCGCCCGTTCCTGCGATTGTGCCGCCGGTGCCACCTGCGGTGGTGCCTACGTGGGCGAGGCGAAGGCACCGACCGTCTCGCGGGCCGCAGTGCGGGTCAGCCGGTGATGGTCTCGGCGTGCCGGGCGGGCGTGTCCAGGAGCGCGGTCTGGTGGTCGGTCAGCTTCCCGTCAGTACAGGCCTTGTCCTGCTTGCGGAGCCACGCGCCGGGCCGGAACGTGGGGTCTTCGCCGACGCCGGTGCGGTTGGCGGGGCCGTCGAGGGTGCCGCCAGCGGCGAGGTAGGTGAGCAGGCGGCGGTAGGAGCGGTTCCAGTCCGGCTCCAGGCGCCACAGCTCATAGAGCGCGTCCAGTTTGGCCATATGGTCGCCGGTGAGGTTCTCGGCCTAGCGCTGGCGGCGCATCCACGCCCCCACGCATAGTCGTCCAGGTTCGCCCTCGCCGGGATCGCGAGGTGGCCTTGCTCCCGGTGGAACGCGGCGGCATAGGCGTGGCCGCGTTCCCAGCGTCGGCGTGCTTCGACCAGATCACGCCGAGCGCGTCCAGCTCCAAAAACACGGGCCGCATCGAGCAGGATCTGGCCGTCCCGGTAGCGCTGCCGGTCCAGTTGGGAGATCAGCTCCGGGTGCACCTACTTGTCGGCCGGGTCGAGGTGGCCGTGCTCCAGGTAAAACCGCGGCCACCGCGTGCATGCGCTGCCACTCCGTGACCCGCGGGTTGAACGCCCTCAACTTCACCGCCTGCAGAATCTGCGCCGCATGGAAAGGGGTATCGATCCGCAGCCACTCCACCACCTCCGTAGGCAGCTGCTGCCCGCCCTCACCCGCCGCGGTGCCATCCTCGGCCGCCTGCGCCGTCGTGGTGAGCTGAGGCTCGGCGCTGAGGGCACGCAGCTCGGTGATCCGGCCTGGTCACCCGCACTTCGTGCTCGGCGAGCGCCCAGGACCCGCCAGATCGTCCGGAACTACGAGGCCTCGATCTCGGTGTCCGCCTCGGCCGGATCGGCGCCAGCGGAGTCGTCGCCGACCACGGGCGAAGGCAGGCAGATCGGAATGACGACCCAGGAAACCATGCCCTGCCGTTCAAGGTTCCGGACTTCTTGATACCCCGCCTGACCTGGGGTGCAGCAGAGCATCAAGGAATGGGCTGATCTCCTGATGGTGTCGGATGCCGAGTCGTTACACCGCGGAGCCCGGGTATCAAGGGATCCGTCAAGGTGTGCGGGGTTCGCTGGCCAGCACCAGAGAGCACTGATGAAAGAGACCTTGATGACGGTGACCGTCCCCACGAAGCGTCGTAAGCGCCGGCACGACGGTGCGGAGTTTGACCGTGCGGCCCTGGCCGCGCTCTATCAGCACCGGCTCGCGACCAGCGGCCAGCTGTACGAGTTGCTCGGCCCGTTCACCACCGGCGAGGGGGAGAATGAGCAGGAGAGCCACAACTTCCCTGCCGCCCGGCTGCGGAAGCTGCGGGACGACGGCTTGGTCGATCACGCGACCCGTTACTTCCCGGGCCGTACCCGGATCTGGTTCTTGACCGAAGCCGGCCGCGCCCTGGCGGGCAGCTTTCCCGAGCTGCTGGACCGGGTGAGCCCGTCGCAGTCGGTGACCGACGCCGGGGCGCAGCTGCTGGCTCCCCACACGCTGGATGTCTTGCGGACGCACCTGGCTTTCTTGCGGGATGCCCGGCGGCGGGGCGACGAGTACCAGCCGTTGGACTGGGCGCCGGAGGTGTACCACCGGCTGTCGGATCGTGCGGCCGATGCGATCCGGGCCGACGCCTTGATGCGGTACACCGTGCACTCCCCCAAGGGCAGGGCGCATCTGAGGGCCTTCGTCGAGCTGGACCGTTCCACTATGAGCAGCGAGAAGCTCAGCTCGAAGCTGACCGCGTACGCGCGCTACTTCGAGTACACCCCGGTCCCGGTCCATGTGCGTGGGACCACGGAGGCGCAGGGAGCCCTGCCGGCCTGGCAGGACTTCTACCCGCGGTTCCCCAGGATTCTGTTCGTGCTGACGGCGGGGTCCGAGAAGACCTCGGAGACGACGCTGCGCAACAGGATCGAGGATCTCCAGGTCTCCGCCGCGGACAACGCCCGGGTGGCCAGCTTCCTGCGGCATGTCCCTGCCGGGGCGGCCACGCTCCAGGACATCGAGGCGTATGGGGCCACCGCGAAGGTGTGGAGTTCCCTCGCCGATCCGGACCGGTCCGCATGCGGCTGGACGGAGCTGTAGCCGATTGCCACGAGGGAAACCCCAGCGCGGCTGAGAGGGACGATCGGGCAGGCCACCGTGACGATGTCCGACGGCAGGATCCGCAACTACCTGGTCCACGAAGACCAGGGCGAGATGCTCCTGGTGAGCGCTGGCGACGTGGACAGCATTCAGCTGTGGGCCGCCCCGTACCCGCTGGGGTGCTCCGAGTTCACCACCATCACCGTGCGTGCGAGCGCGCTTGGACCGCGAGAAGGAGACGGGCACGATGTTGGCGCTGCAGATCGACCCGGCCGGGCGGGTCGAGCGGATCGACCTGCCCGTCGAGCCGGTTCTTTGGCACCGGGCTGTCGTCACCCGCCTCAGTGGCAGCCCGGATCGGGCGTCCTACCACCGCCGGGCGCTGATGTGGGTGCACGGCAGTGGCGCGGACGAGGGGTTGCTGCCGAACCTGACGGCCACTGCGCTCGCCAGCGCCTGGCGCGGGATCGATATCGGCTCCTCCTACTTTCTGTACGGCCGTGTCATCGTCACCGGCGCCGAGGACGGCGATGTCGTCCAGCTGGGGGAGGACCTGGCTGGCCAGGCGCAGGCCGTCGCCGAGGCGGTCGTCGCGCGCCGGACGGCTTGGCAGACCCAGCAGCCGGCTTCCAACGAGGTCGCCTGGGCCGAGATCCTCCAGAGCGCCTTGGCGGTGCGGCCGGGAAGCAGCGCGCAGTAGCGGCGCTGGGGCCGCGCTGGGCCCGGCAGCTCCCCAATTGGGGAGCTCCCGCTGGCCTTCCTGATCGGCGGCCTGTGGGCGTTGCGGCCCGGGCTTGGCCTGCCCGGAATGGCGGAGGGGGGGGGGGCCGCGGGGGGGGGGGGGCGGGCCGGGGGGCGGGGGCCTCAGGCGTCAGAGGACCAGCGGCGGATAGTATATCGACAGCACCACTCCTAGGTGGGGGGGT
>NZ_JBIWNL010000047.1:0-2883 GCF_044767225.1 Kitasatospora sp. NPDC101447 | reverse complement strand
CGCCCCCCCATTGGGGGCGCCCCCGGGGGCGGCGGGGGCGGGGGGGGGGGGGGGGGGGGGGCCCGGGCGGGGGCGGCCCGCTCGCCCCATGGGGGCCCCCCGGGTTGGGGGGGGCCCCCACTTCGGCTTCTCGGGGCCGGTCACTCGATCCGGATCCGGTTGATGTGCCAGCCTCCGGCCGGAGGAGGGCTGCGGTGGATGCGGTGGCAGGCCTGAGTTCGGCCACCCACCAGGGCAGAGGGGGCCGGTGCGCCCACCCCCCAGTGGAGGATCGTCTGCTCGGCCTGGTCCGCGAGGGCTCTGGCGGGACGACGATCGCTGGTAGCCCACAGCCCGTCCGGGCGGACGTAGACGGCGTGGTCGCCGTCGACCAGCGCAAGGGTCTGCTCCCACTGGAGCTGCCCCTCCACCCTGGCGACGGCGACGTGGCGGGGATGGTGCACGGCCAAGTACGCCCACAGGTCGGCCCACTGGTCTTTGCGCAGGGCGGGGATCGCGCTCAGGCGCCGCGTGCCCGGATCGGGGGCCGGAAGGTGGGGGCGGGTCGTGGGGGTGTCGCCGCCGTCGGGGTACAGCAGGCCGTCCCCGGGCGCAGGCCAGTGATTCTCCCCCGCGGTGAGCAGCCGGGCTCGCATGCCGGAGGCGTGGTTCTCTGCGACGACCCAGGGGTGCCGGCCGCCAAAGGCGAGGGGGACGGCCAGGGCTCCGCCCTTGGCCAGCTGCGTGAGCCAGGCGCGGGGGATGCCCCGGACCGGGAAGGGCGGAGACGACCAGGTCATAGGGGCCCTGGTCTGGTCGGCCGTGGGTGGGGTCTCCGATGTGGACATCGACGAGGCCGAGGTTGCGGCCTCGGGGTCCGAGCGGGGCGCGCACGCTTTCGACGCTGGCGCGGTCCGGTTGGCTGGAGAAGAAGGGGGTGTCGCCGCTCAGGTCGGTGAGGTTGCGGGTGATGCCGCTGTTGGGGCCGATCTGGAGGATGCGCGCGCCGGGGACGACCTGCCTGGTGGGGAGCGGGGGCAGCGTGCCCGCCTCGGGCGCGGGGGGTGCGAGGAGTTGGTGGTCGGGGGTGGGCGAGTCGCTCATGTCCTCAGGTCCTGGTCGGGGCGCGCCGGTGGTGCGGCGCCGGGTACGGAGATGGGCGGTACTGCTCCGGCCGGGCCGGGGGCTGCCGGGTTGTCGGCGGTGCGGGTGCCCTTGGTCGCCGGGTGCCGTCAGTCGGGGGTGTCGACATAGGGGGCGCCGCCGGGCGGAGTGCCGGTCACGGCCGGCGCTCCGCCCGTTCGTGTGCCTCGGCCCGCCGGAGTACCAGGCGCCTGGCGGCCGCGGTGCGGCTCCGGACCAGGGCCGCCCGGCGAACTGCCCGGGGCAGCTCGGGACTGGCTGGCAGAAGCGGCCAGTGGACGGTGCTGGACGCGCAGCGGGGTGCCGTTGTTGAGCGCGAAGCAGGCTCGGCGGAAGGCGGCGTTGTCGGTGAAGGCTTCCAGGTGGCCCTGCCAGGGGCGGTCGATCGGGTGCCCCCGGCGCGCAGCAGGCGGCCCAGCCAGCGCAGGGCCTGGCCCGGGGTGGGGTGGTGGCTGACGTGGCGCCGCAGGGCGCGGCGGGCGCCGACGAGGTTGGTGCTGGTGTAGGTGGCCGTGAAGCGGGCGGCTGGCACGGGGTCCTCGGGGTGGTGGTGGCCGAGTGCGACTTACGAGCTGGTGCGTGATTGCGGCGGGTTGGGCTTGATCGGCTGGCGCGGCATGATCTTCCTCTGTGCCGATCATGGTGAACCGTGCGGTCCCATCGGGCGCTGACCGGTGTCTCACGTGGGCATCTGGCGGATCTGGTTGTTGAGCTCGCCGCGCCGTGGCAGGCGGCGGTCGAGGGCAGGCGACACGTGGTCCGGGGTGGTGTGCGGCGGCGGGCTGCGGGTGCGGGTGCCAAGCACCGGCTGGTGTTCACCGAGCGGGTGACCGCCACGCTGATCCACCTGCGGCACGACCTTCCACACGCGGTCCTGGGCCTGCTGTTCGGCGTCGACCGCTCCACAATCACCCGGGCCGTCGCCGAGATCCGCGGCCTGCTCGCACGCCGCGGCTTCGCGGTGCCGGACCGCCCCGGGATCCGTCTGCGGACCCTGGCGGACGTGTTCGCCTACGCGCAGGCCGAGGGCGTGGTCCTGCGGCTGGACGCCACCTAGGTCCAGGTCCGACGGCCCGCAGCCGGCCGCGGCGGACGGCGGGCCTACGTCTCCGGCAAGAAGAAGCAGAACACCATGAAGGCCACCATCGTCGCCGACAGCCGGGGCCGAACCCTGTGGGCCGGCAACCTCCGCCCGGGACGCATGCACGACGCCACCGCCATCCGCGGTGAAGGCATCGACGACCTCTTCCACCGGTTCCCCGACATTCAAGTCCTGCTCGATGACGGCTACTTGGGCCTCCGGCGCGACCACCCCGGCCAGGCAGTCACTCCACCGCGGAAGGCGAACAAGATCTGCCCGCCGGAAGTCCACGAGGCACGCGAGCAGGCCCGCCACCAGCATTCATCCCAGCGCATACCGGTCGAACACGCCCTCGCCGACCACAAGCGCCGGAAAGGCCTGGCCCGCTGGACCCACCGCCGCGACACGCTCCCGGAGACCTACCTTGCCATCGCCGGCCTCGTCTCCGACCGCACCGCCACCGCCTGAACAAGGTCCCAGCTCGGCCGGCACCATCCCCGCCGCAATCACGCACCAGCTCGTTACTGATCGTTTCAGAATGAGTTGAGCGCGGGTCTTGCGCTCGACGATCTTGGTCGGCAGAGTGTCCGAGTGCGTGTTGATCTTGTTCCGGAAGACCTGTGGGAGCGCGTTGCTCCGCTGCTGCCACCCGCTCCCGAACGGCGACACCGCCACCCTGG
>NZ_JBIWNL010000046.1:0-65133 GCF_044767225.1 Kitasatospora sp. NPDC101447 | reverse complement strand
TCTCCCCCAGGAGGAACCGTGCTCCGCCCTGCCCGGAATTCCCGGCACCTCCGGAATTCCACCGCGCTCGCCGCGGTCGCCCTCGGCGCGGCCCTGGCGCTGACCTCCACCAGCGCCCAGGCCGCCACGCCCGCCCCGAAGCACTACGTGGCGCTCGGCGACTCCTACGCCGCCGGCGCCGGTGTGCCCGGCCAGTCGGCCGGACTCTGCCTGCGCTCCGACCACAACTACGGCCACCTCGTCGCCAGCGCCCTCAAGGCGGGCACCTACACCGACGTGACCTGCGCCGCCGCCAAGGTCAAGCACATGACGCAGTCCCAGTACGACGCGTTCATCAAGGTCAACGACCCGCAGTTCGACGCACTGACCGCCGACACCGACCTGGTCACGCTCGGGATCGGCGGCAACGACCTCGCCGCCAGCGACCTCGGTCTCGGCGAACTGGTCGCCACCTGCATCGCCGGCGCGGTGGTCAACCCGCTGGGCACGCCCTGCAAGGACGTCTACCACCACGGCTACTGGGACTGGAGCACGTGGTCCTGGCAGTACGGCAACGACGACCTGGCCGAGCGGATCCGCACCACGATCGCCCCGCAGATCGCCACCACCCTCCAGCAGATCCACACCAAGGCCCCCAAGGCCAAGGTGCTGCTGGTCGGCTACCCGTCCGTGCTGCCCGCCGACGGCTCGGCCTGCATCCTGCGCCAGCCGGTGACGCCGGGCGACGTCGAGTACATGTACGGCGTGCTCGACAAGCTGAACGCCGCCATGAAGTCCACGGCGGCGGCCAACGGCGCGACGTACGTGGACACCGCGACGCCGACGGTCGGGCACGACGTCTGCTCGGACGACCGCTGGATCGAGGGCGCGCTGCCCGGTTCGCCCGCCGTGCCGTTCCACCCGAACGCGACGGGCGAGAAGGCGATGGCGGACGCGGTGCTCGCCGCGCTGCGGTAGCCGGGCACGGACCCGCCGCGCCGGCCCCGCGCAGGCGGCCCCGTGCACGCGACCCCGGAAAGCCCCGAGGGGCCGGTGACCAGACCCCGGTCACCGGCCCCTCGGTCCGCCCGTCGCGCGCTATTCCGGCTCGGCGGCGGTGGCGGAGCCGGTGGCGGCGGCCAGCCCGGCCGACCACTTCTCCTCGACGTTGCCGAACTTCCAGTAGGCGATCGCCGCCGCCCAGGTGAGCACGAACAGCCCGACGATGGCGTAGCCCACGAAGTTGAGGTCCAGCCCGCCGACCCAGGCGATCGGCCCGCTGGTGATGTCCAGCTTCTCGCCGAGCAGGCCGATCAGCTCGATCGAGCCGATGACCAGCGCGACCAGCACCGACAGCCCGGTGACGGTCAGGTTGTAGTAGATCTTGCGGACCGGCTTGGAGAAGGCCCACTCGTAGGCGAAGTTCATGAACGAGCCGTCGATGGTGTCCAGCAGGCTCATCCCGGCCGCGAACAGGATCGGCAGGGTGAGCAGCGCGTACCAGGGCAGCGAGAAGGCCGCCGCGCCGCCCGCCAGCACCAGCAGGGACACCTCGGTGGCGGTGTCGAAGCCCAGGCCGAACAGCAGGCCGACCGGGTACATGTGCCAGGGCTTGGTGACGGCCCTGGTCACCCGGCCGAGGATCCGGTTCATCAGCCCGCGCCGCTCCAACTGGCGCTCCAGCTCGGCCTCGTCGTACTCGCCCTCGCGCATCCGGCGGAAGACCTTGAGGATGCCGTTGAAGGCGCCCAGGTTGATCAGGCCGAGCAGCAGCAGGAAGGTGCCGGAGACGGTGACGCCGATCAGGCCCGTCATCTCGTGCAGCGTCGAGTCGTCGGACTCCACCTGGCCGGCCAGCGAGCGGATGCCGAAGGCCAGCAGCGCGCAGAGGCCGAAGACGATCGAGGAGTGCCCGAGCGAGAACCAGAAGCCGACCGACAGCGGCCGCTTGCCCTGGCCCATCAGCTTGCGGGTGGTGTTGTCGATGGCCGCGATGTGGTCCGCGTCGAAGGCGTGCCGCATGCCGAGGGTGTAGGCGGTCAGGCCCATGCCCGCACCGAACACCTGGCCGCCGACGGTGTAGTGCTCGGGGGCGACGAGCGCGAGCAGGGTGAACCAGCCGACGACGTGCAGCGCGAGGATGAACCCGCCCATTCCGGCCAGGCGGATCCACTCCTCACGGGTGAGTCGGTCGCGCCAGCGAGGGGCGGTCATCGGGTGTCCTTTCGGCGGTACGGGCTGAGCTGGGCCATCTTTCCGCCTGGACGCACGCAGTTGCAAGTCATGCGCAATTACGGTTTGCTCTCCGCCCACCCCGACATCCCCACGATCCGTACAGGGCCTCGTCACCTCCCGGGACTTACTCCGGCCCCTCTACGCGCGGATACTGCCGTTCTACGCGCGAAAACTCGGGCGCCGAACACCTCGACTCCCCACGGAGGAACGGCACATGACGATCCGCATTCGAACTGTCGCGGCCCTCTCCGGCGCGGCGCTGCTCGCGGCCGGCCTCACCACCCTGGCCCCCACCGCCACCGCCGCCCCGGCCCCCGCGACCGCCGCCGTCAGCGCCACCCCGCACCGGGTGCTGTTCGACAACAGCAAGGCCGAGACCGCCGGCAACGCCGACTGGATCATCAGCACCAGCCAGCCCGACCCGCTCGCCCAGAACCCCAACCCCACCACCGAGAAGAGCTGGACCGGCGCGCTGTCCGCCTGGGGCGTCGCCCTGCAGAAGACCGGCCAGTACAGCCTCAAGACCCTCCCGTCCGGCTCGACCATCACCTACGGCACCGGCGGCGCGCTCGACCTCGCCAACTTCGACACCTTCGTCGTCCCGGAGCCCAACATCCGGTTCAGCGCGGCCGAGAAGACCGCGATCATGAAGTTCGTCCAGAACGGCGGCGGACTCTTCCTGATCTCCGACCACACCAACAGCGACCGCAACAACGACGGCTGGGACTCGCCGAAGATCATCAACGACCTGCTGACCAGCAACGGGGTGAACAACAACGACCCCTTCGGCTTCTCGGTCGACCTCCTCAACATCACCACCGACAACCCGCGCGCGGTCGGCGACGCCACCGACCCCGTCCTGCACGGCTCCTTCGGCACCGTCACCGGCTCGATCCTGCGCAACGGCACCACCTTCACCCTGAAGCCCGCCGACAACCCCTCGGTCAAGGGCCTGGTCTACCGGACCGGCTACAGCGGCAACACCGGCGCCTTCTTCGTCACCAGCACCTTCGGCTCCGGCCGGGTGGCCATCTGGGGCGACAGCTCCCCGATCGACGACGGCACCGGCCAGTCCGGCAACACCCTGTACAACGGCTGGAACGACCCGGCCGGCACCGACGCCGCCCTCGCCCTCAACGCCACCGCCTGGCTGAGCAAGGCGTGACCACCGCGCAGCGCTCACCGCGAAGGGCGTGACCGCTGCGCAGCGCTCACCAGGAAAACGGCCGCTTCCTCCCCTAGGGTCGGAATGCCGACGCCCGCGGCGCGCACGTACGGCCCACCAGCCGCACGGTCGGCGCGCCGCGGGCCCGTCGGCGCCCACCCGGCCCGGGACCCGATGGGAGCGGCCATGCCGTCCTACCCCTTCCACACCACCCGCGAGGACGTCCGCATCCCGCTCCCCGACGGCACGCAGCTGGCCGCCCGCCTGTGGCGGCCGGTCACCGACGAGCTCGTCCCCGCACTGCTGGAGTACTCCGGCGGCCGCCTCAGCGACCGGACCGCCGCCGAGGACGCCCGGCGCCACCCCTGGTACGCCGGGCACGGCTACGCCACCCTGCGGGTCGACACCCGCGGACACGGCAACTCCGCCGGCACCCCCGGCGAGCCCGGCGGCGAACAGGAGCTGACCGACGGCGCCTTCGTGGTCGACTGGCTCGCCCGCCGCCCGTACTCCACCGGGCGGGTCGGCCTGCTCGGGGTCGGTGCGGCCGGCACCACCGCGCTGCGCCTGGCCGCCCGGATGCCGGAGATCGTCGGCGCCGTGGTCACCGCCTGCCCGGAGGGCGGCCACCGGCTCGGCGGCGCCGTCCTCGCCGCCGACCTGCACACCCGGCTCACCGCGCTGGTCGCCGACGCCGCCCTGCCGCCCGACCCGCGCCACGTCGGCGACGTCTGGCGCAGCCGCTGGCTGACCCGGCTGGAAGCCCTGGAGCCGCCCGTCGACACCTGGCTCGCCGCCGGCGAGACCACCGTGCCCGTCTCCGTCCCCACCTTCGCGATCGCCGGCTGGGGGGACCCGTCCTGCTCCTTCGTGCTGCGACTGCTCGCCGAGTCCCCCACCGCGCGCGCCCTGATCGGCCCCTGGCCGCACGGCCTGCCCGAGGACGCCCTGCCCGAGACGCTGCGCTGGTGGGAGCACTGGCTGCGCGGCGCCGACACCGGCGCCGTCAAGGAACCCGCCCTGCGCAGCTGGATCGGCACCCGCTGGACCGGCGACGACGCCTGGCCCTCGCCCGACGTCCGCGAGATCCACTACGGCCTGGACGGGCCGCTGCGCACCGCCGGCACCGCCGCCGACGACCGCTTCGTCCACGTCCGCTCGCCGCAGCACACCGGCCTCAACGCCGGTGCCTACGTCCCGCACGGCCGCCCCGCCGACCAGCCGCCCGACCAGCGCGAGGAGGACGGCCGCTCGGTCTGCTTCGACTCCCAGCCGCTGCCCGAGCCACTCGAACTGCTCGGCGCCCCGACCGTACGGCTCCGGCTGCGCGAGGGCGGTCCCGCGCCCCTGGTGGCGGTCCGGCTCTGCGCGGTCGGCCCGGACGGCACCTCGGAGCTGGTCACCCGGGGCGTCCTGGTCGCCGAGGGCCCGGACGTCGAGGTGGAGCTCGCCGCCTGCGGCTGGACCTTCCCGGCCGGGCACCGGCTGCGGCTCGCCTTCTCCTCCGTCTACTGGCCGTGGGTGTGGCCCCCGGCCGAGGACGGCGGGTACGCCCTCGACCCGTCCCGCTCCACCCTGAGCCTGCCCGTCCGCCACCTCGCCGCCGACGTGGGCGCCGCGCCGGTCACCTTCTCGACCCCCTCGCTGCCCGATCCGCTCGACGTCCACCTCACCGAACCGCTCACCGCCCGGCCCGAACACCTCACCGTCCACGACATCGGCCGGCACGAGTGGCGCACCGAGCTCTCCCCCGCCTCCGACGGCACCCGGACCCACCCCGACGGCCTCGTCCGCGACGAACACACCGTCACCGCCTACCGCATCCTCACCGACGCCCCGCTCAGCGCGCAGGCCCGCACCGACCACACCGTCCGGCTGGAGCGCCCCGACGTCGGCTGGGACGTCACCGTCCAGACCCGCGCCCAACTGCGCTGCGATGCCGGGCACTTCCTCAGCATCGTGCAGCTGCGGGCGCTGGAGGCCGGATCGGTGGTGTTCACCCGCGAGTGGCAGCACCGGGTGCCCCGGGAGAGGATCTCAAAGTAAGCCTTATGGAGTTTGCCTCCACCTCTCGATGCCCTTATAAATGACCCCATGAAGACCCTTGGCCTGATCGGCGGCATGAGCTGGGAGTCCACCGCCGAGTACTACCGCCTGCTCAACGAACTCACCCGCGACCGCCTCGGCGGGCTGCACTCCGCCCGGCTCGTGCTCCACTCCGTCGACTTCGCCGTCATCGAGCGACTGCAGACGGCCGGGCGCTGGGACGAGGCCGGCGAGGTCCTGGCCGCCGCCGCGCGCTCACTGGAGGCGGCCGGCGCCGACCTGCTGCTGATCTGCACCAACACCATGCACAAGGTCGCCGGCCACGTCGAGGCGGCGGTCTCAGTCACCCTGCTCCACCTGGCCGACGCCACGGCGGCCGCCGTACGGGCGGCGGGCCTGCGCCGGGTCGGGCTGCTGGGGACGGCGTTCACCATGGAACAGGACTTCTACCGGGGGAGGTTGGCTTCCGGAGGCCTCGACGTCCTCGTCCCGGACGCCGACGCGCGCGCCCTGGTCCACCGGGTGATCTACGAGGAACTGTGCGTCGGGGTGGTCCGGGAGGAGTCCCGGGCGGCGTACCGGCGGGTGATCGGGGACCTGGTGGCGGCGGGCGCCGAGGGGATCGTCCTCGGCTGCACCGAGATCGAACTGCTCGTCCGGCAGGAGGACAGCCCCGTCCCGGTGTTCCCCACCGCCCGTCTGCACGCGGAGGCCGCCGTCGCCGCCGCCCTCGACGACCGGTGACGGGAAAAGGGCTTGCGCAGAAGGGCGTTCAAGCAGCAAGATCTTCCCCGACCGAGGCATCGTCAGAGGAGGTGAGACCCGTGAAGGCTGTATCGACGTGGGTGCTCCCCCTTTCCGTCACGGTCGGCGACTGACGTAGGCGTCGCCGGGAGCGCCTTCCCCCAGCAAGGCCCTCCCGAAAGGCAACTGCCATGAATACTTTCCGGTTCACTGCCGATTCCGTGTCGAACGGCATCCGCGAGCGCGACTTCACCGTGGACGGCGTCCCCGGCGTGCTCTGGTCCCCGGCCACCGGCGCCGACCGCGCCCCGCTCGTCCTGATGGGACACGGCGGCGGCAACCACAAGAAGCACCCCTCGATGTCGGGCCGCGCCCGGCTGCTCGTCGACGACCACGGCTTCCACGTCGCCGTCCTCGACGCACCCGGGCACGGCGACCGGCCGCGCACCGCCCACGACGAGGCGGAGATCGCCGACATGTTCCGGGCACGGGCGGCCGGCGAGCCCGAAGGCCCGATCGTCGTCCGCTACAACGACCACCTGGCGAAGCTCGCCGTGCCCGAGTACCACGCGACCCTGGACGCCCTCCAGCAGCTCCCGGAGATCGGCGCCGACGGGCCGGTCGGCTACTGGGGCATCAACATGGGCACCGCGATCGGCGTGCCCTTCGTGGCGGCCGAACCCAGGATCACGGCCGCGGTCTTCGGCCAGCACTGGCCCGACGCCCTGGCCGAGCACGCGAGGCGGATCACCGTCCCGATCGAGTTCGGCCTGCAGTGGGACGACGAGCACATCTCCCGCGCGGACGGCCTCGCACTGTTCGACGCCTTCGCCTCGACGGAGAAGTCCCTGCACGTCAACGCGGGCAAGCACAAGGAGTTCCCGCGCTTCGAGGCCGACAGCGCCGCCCGCTTCCTCGCCCGCCACCTCGGCAGGCCCGCCGGCTGACCGCCGGCCCGGTGGTGCCCCGCCCCGGTGGTGCCCCGACCCGGTGGTGCCCCGTCCTCACCCGGGCGGGGCGCCACCGGGGCGGGCGGCCCTGCTCGAAGGGCCGTCATGGGGATCACCCCTCCTCCGGCACCTCCACGATCAGCAGGGTCCCCCGGCTGCCCGCCCGCACCGCGTGCCACGCGCCGGCCGGGACGACGCACAGCTCACCGGCCCGCAGGGTCGACTCCTCGCCGTCCACCAGGAGTTCGAGACTCCCCTCGGCGACGAACAGCACCTCGGCCGTCCCGTGCGCCTCCGCTTCCAGCTCCCGCCCGTCCATCCGCAGGACCTTCACCGCCGCCGTCCCGACCCGCCCCAGCACCTGGGAGCGCCAGGCCTCGGGCAGCCGTGCCGCCCGCTCGTTCACATCCACCAAGCTCATGGCCCTGGACGCTATCCGTCCCGGGCCGTCGATTGGTTGACCGTTCGGTAAAACCTCACGATGATCGCTCCGGTGAAGGCACGCACGCTCTACCACGACCTGCTCGACCACGACGGGCCGGCCGCCGACGACATCGACCGCTGGCTCGGCCAGGCGGCCGCCGCGGACTACCGCGCACGCCTGCGGACGGCCGCCGTCCACGGCTCCGCCTGGTGGGGCGACCAGGAGCACCACGGACCGGCGCTCGTCGAGGAGCTGTACGCGCTCGGCCGGGTCGCCGACGTCCTGCTGCTCGACCCGCGACCGGACGACTACCTGCGGGCGTTCACCGCCCTCGGGATGACGCCGTTCGACGGCCTCGTGCCCTTCGACCCCTTCCTGCACGAGATCGTCGACGTCGAGCAGGCCGCGGACCCGCAGGCGCCGATCGAGGTCCTGGAGGTCCGGCGCCCCGGGCTGATGCTCGGCGAACTGCTGTTCAACCGCGCCCGGGTACGGATCCGGGCCGGCGCCGCGCACGCGGAGCGCGGGGTCGCCGACCGCTTCCCGCTCTACTGGACGTTCCGCCGCGCCGACCGGCCGGTGCACGACCTCTCGCACGGCTGGGGCAGCAACTCCCAGTGGAGCACCGACTTCCGCCTCGACTACCGCACCCCCGGCGGCGACCACCTCAACGTCGCCGAGGACGGCTCGGTCGACGGCCGCCCCGACCTCGGCCACTACCAGGAGCTGGCCCCCGAAGAGCAGTTGCTCACCCCGGCCGAGCGGCGCGAACTGCTGCGCAACCGCTGCCTGCTGCGCACCCCGCAGGCGGCCGCCGAACTCGCCGCCTCGCCCGGCTGGGAGGACGAACTGTTCCCCTACGCGTGGCGGCTGCCGGCCGGGGAGTCGTGATCGGCCGGGGAGTGGTGATCGGCCAGGGCGTCGTGATCGGCCGGGGAGTGGCGATCGGCCGCTGAGGCGTGATCGGCCAGCACCTCGCCGATCACGTACCGGGCGATGCCGGTCATCCGCGGGTTGGTCCGGCGGTAGTAGGCCAGCTCCATCAGCGCGACGGACAGCGCCCAGCCGCGACCGCGGGCCCAGGTGGCGCCGTCGGCGGCCACCGCCGTCCGGAAGGCGGCGCGGGCCGGCCCGGGGAGCACGTACCAGGCGGCGATCAGGTCCACGGCCGGGTCGCCCAGGCCCGCGCAGCCGAAGTCGATGACGGCGCTCAGTCGGCCGCGCCCGTCCACCAGCAGGTTGCCGGGCTGCAGATCGGCGTGGATCCAGACCGCCGGACCGGCGTGCCCGGGGGCGTGAACGGCCTCGTCCCAGGCGGAGGTTGCGGCCGCGACGTCGATGACGTCCGGGAGTTCCGCGATCGCCCTCCGGACCGCACCGTCCCGCTCCGGCAGGGACTCGCTGCGGTAGGAGGCGGGGCCGCCGGTCGGGTCGACCCGGCGCATCGCGGTCACGAAGGCCGCCAAGTCGGCGGCCAGCAGGGCGGGTTCGGCCACCGCATCGACCACCGGGTTCGCGCCGTCGAGCCAGCGCAGGACCGACCACGGCCACGGGCAGCCGTCCACCGGTCCTCCCCGGGCCACCGGGGCGGGCACCGCGACCGGAAGCTCGGGCGCAAGGCGCCGAAGCCAGACCCACTCCTTGTCGATGTCCTCGACGGCCCCCGGGATCCGCGGGACGCGCACCACCAGGTCCGCGCCCAGCCGGTACATCGCGTTGCTCGTCCCGGCCGTGGTCACCGACGCGACCGGCAGGCCCGCCCAGTGCGGGAACTGCGCGGCGACCATCCGGCGGACCAGGGCGTCGTCGATGTCGATCTCGTCGGCGTGCATCGCGGGGAAGGAGGACATGGTGACCGAGCCTGCCGGGCCGGCGGCGCTCCTCGCAAGCGAATTGTCCGCCGCGGAGACCACTCTCGGGAACCACCCGCAGAGACCACCCTCGGCGGCTACCAGGCCACGTCCTTCCCCTGGTGGTCCAGGAAGCGCAGGCCGGGCTCGCCGCGGTGGCGCTCGATCGTCTCCACCACGCCGGGAACGCTCTCCTCCACGCTCAACTCGGCTTCCATTCCGCCGAGTTCGGTCCGCACCCAGCCCGGGTCCATCAGCAGCAGGCTGCGCTCGCCACCGGCCTGGCGGACGGCGTAGCAGCGCATCAGCTGGTTCAGCGCGGACTTACTCGCCCGGTACAGGTCCTGCCCGCCCTCGGTATTCAGGGCGATGCTCCCCTGGTCGGACGACATGACCCCGATCGTCCCGGCGGGCGCGACCAGCGGCCCGAGGACCTCCACGACGCGCATCGGGCCGAGCGCGTTGGTGACCATCACCTCGGTGAACATCTCCGTCGGCACCTCGCCGATCGGCAGGTCGCCGCGGGTGACGGCGGCGTTGACGAAGAGCAGGTCGAGGGTGCGCCGGGCCAGCCGGTCACGGAGGGCCGCGATCTGCTCCGGGTCGGTCATCTCCAACGACTCGACGGTCACCCGCCCGTCGGCCGACTCGGCCAGTTCGTGCAGGCCGGTGCGGCGGTTGCCGCGCACCGTACCGATGACGTCCCAGCCGCGGCGGAGGTACTCCGCGGCGATCCCGAGGCCCAGGGTGCGGGAGGCGCCGATGACGAGGGCGGTCCTGCGCGGCGCGGCCGCGAGGTGCCGTTCTTCACTCTTGGGTCGAACTTCACTCATGGGTCGAGTCTCCGAGCAGCCGGGCCGGGCGTCCAATGCCCTTCCGGGCGCATTGATACCGTGCGGGCATGGACCTGGACCTGCGCAAGCTCCGCTACTTCGTCGCGGTGGCCGAGCACCGCCGGTTCGGCCGGGCCGCCCAGGAGTTGTTCATCACCCAGCCCGTCCTCAGCCGACAGATCCGGGCGTTCGAGCAGGAGTTGGGCTGCCGGCTCTTCACCCGGACCACGCGCAGCGTCGAACTGACTGCTGCTGGGCGGCAGTTGTACCAGGAGGCGGCACGGATCACCGTGACCGTGGACGCCGCCCTGCAGCGGGTCCAGGAGGCCGCGCGGGGCGAGCAGCGGCTGGTCGTCGCCTTCTCCCCCGGCCTGCACGTGTCGGAGGCGATCCGGGCGTACACGGCACGCCACCCGGAGGTCGGGATCGACGTCCTCCCGTTGCGCTGGTGGGAGCAGGACGCCCCGCTGCGCGACGGCCGCGCGCACGTCGGCCATCTGCGGCGGCCCTTCGACGACACCGGGCTGCACACCGTCCCGACCGGCCGGGAGACCAAGGTGGCCTGCCTGCCGGTGACGCATCCGCTGGCCGGCCGCCGCACGCTCACCGCGGCCGACCTCGACGGCGAGCCGATCCTCGACGCCAGGAAGCGGCGGACCTCCTCGCTGGACGAGAAGTTCGAGCTGATCGCCTCCGGGCAGGGCATCGCGCTGGTGCCGCTCAGTGTCGCCGGCTCGTACTCCCGCCCCGACCTGGTCTACCTGCCGGTCACCGACTCGCTGCCCGTCGAGACCTGCCTGGCGGTGCCGGAGGGCGGTTGCACCGGGCCGGTGGCGGACTTCCTGGCCATCGCCGCCGCCACCCTGCGCCGCCGCCCCTCCGACGGCACGCCGGCGCCCGCGACCGCGCTCCCGCCTGCGCCCGAACCCGCAACCGCGACCACACCTGCAACCGCGCCCGAACCCGCGCCCCGACCCGCAGCGACTCAAGCCCGGACCGCGAGGTCCTGACCGCCCACCACCTTGAGCAGCCGCAGCGCCTCGTGCGAGGGCGTCCCGGGAGCCGCGGTGTAGAAGATCATCCACTGGTCCCGGTGCGGGTCGTGCAGCGCCTCACAGTCGAGGTCGAGCGAGCCGACCACCGGGTGCAGGATCCGCTTCCGGGTCGAGCGGCGGACCTCCACGTCCTGCCGCGCCCACAGCTCCCGGAACTCGGCGCTGTGCGCCAGCAGCCGCTCCACCAGGCCGCGCAGGGCACTGTCCGCGGGGTAGCGGGCGGCCGCGGAGCGCAGGTCGGCGACCGCCCGGCGGGCGAAGTCGGCCTGGCCGGAAGGGTCGTGGCAGGCCCGGGTGCCCGGGTCGGTGAAGAAGCGCCAGATCAGGTTGCGCTCGCCGGGCGGCAGCGCGGAGAAGTCACCGAGCAGCGCGGCCGCCATGGCGTTCCAGGCGAGGAGGTCGCGGGCGGCGCTGGTGACCATGGCCGGGGTGTCGTCGAGCCGGTCGAGCAGGTGCAGGACGCCCGGCCGTACCTCGCGGACCAGGTCGGACGGCGGCAGCGGCGGCTCGCCCACCAGGTGGTGCAGATGGGCGCGTTCGTCGTCGGACAGCCGCAGTGCCCGGCTGATCGCGCCGATCATCTGCCGGGACGGCCGTGGCCCCCGGGCCTGTTCGAGGCGGATGTAGTACTCCACCGACATCCCGGCGAGCTGCGCGACCTCCTGGCGGCGCAGGCCCGGGGTGCGGCGCCGACCGCCGGCCGGCAGGCCGACGTCGGCGGGCTGGACCCGGGCGCGCCAGCGCCGCAGGAAGGCGGCCAGCTCCGCCCGGTCCATGTGTTCCACGCCCCCGAGTCTGGCCCGGCGGGCCACGGTTGACCATGGGACCGCCGGTACCACCCTCGACGGTGCTCTCCCCCGCACCGCGGCCACCGGGCCAGGGTGGGGCCATGAACACCGACCGCATCGTCCTGATCACCGGAGCCAACAAGGGCATCGGCCTCGCCACCGCCCGGGAACTCGCCCGCGCCGGGCAGACCGTGCTGATCGGCGCCCGCGACCCGCAGCGCGGCGCCACGGCCGCCGCCGGGCTCACCGCCGAGGGCCTGGACACCCGCTTCGTCCACCTCGACGTCACCGACCCGACGACCGTCGCCGCCGCGGCCGCGCTGATCACCGCCGAGTACGGCCGGCTGGACACCCTCGTCAACAACGCGGGCATCGCCCGGGACTGGCGGCGCAGCCCGGAGGAACTGCCCGTCGAGGCCGTCCGCGAGACCTACGAGACCAATGTCTTCGGCGCCGTCACCGTCATCAACGCCATGCTGCCGCTGCTGCGCGAGTCCCCGGCCGGACTGATCGGCAACGTCTCCAGCCGCCTCGGCGGCTTCGCCTTCCTGGCCGACCCGGACAGCCCGGTCTGGGAGCACGCGACGCTGCTCGCCTACAACTCCTCCAAGGCCGCGCTGAACGCCGTCACCCTGGTCTACGCCCGGACGCTGCGCGGGTCCGGCATCAAGGTCGGCGCGCTGGAGCCGGGCTACTGCGCGACCGACCTCAACGAGCACAGCGGCGACGCCACCGTCGAGGAGGGCGGCCGCCGGATCGCCCGGCAGCTCGCCGAGGCCGGGGCCGGGCCGAGCGGCCGGTTCTTCGCCCCGGAGGGCGGCACCTACTCCTGGTAGGCCCCCGTGGCGATGAGTCCGGGCAGCTCGCGCATGTCCCGGAAGACGACGGTGCCGGGCCCGGCCAGCCGCTCCGCGGCCGTGACGCCGCCCGCGTACCCGAGCGCGCGCATCCCGGCGGCGCGGGCGGCCGTGACACCGGGAGCACTGTCCTCGACCACGACGCAGGCCGTCGGGTCGACGCCCATGCTCCGCGCCGCGTGCAGGAACAGGTCGGGCGCGGGCTTGCCGTGCCGGACCTCGGTGGCGCTGAAGATCCTTCCGGCGAAGCGCTCGTACAGCCCGGTCCGGCCCAGGGTGTGCCGCATCTTCTCGTGCGTGCCGCTGGAGGCCACGCACACCGGCAGGTCGATCGCGTCCAGCGCCTGCGGCAGGCCGTCCACCGGGGTCAGCCCGGCGTCCACGGCCTCCGCGTGCAGGGCGTGGAAGCGCTTGCCCCACACCGCCGCCGTCTCCGCCCCGAGCCGCTCGGCGACCAGCGCGTTGTTGACCGCCTCCGACCGCCCGACGAACCGCTCGATCGCCTCCGCTTCGCTCAGCGGCCAGCCGTACTCCTCCCCCAGCCGTACCAGCACCCGTACGGCGATCACCTCGCTGTCCACCAGGACGCCGTCACAGTCGAATATCACCAGCTCAATCGGCTTGATCATCCGGGCAGCATACGGCGGCGGCCGCCCGCGGCCGGGGCCCGGTGGCCACGAAGCCCTCCCGCCACCGGAGTTGCGCCGGAAGGCTGCACGGCCCGACCCCGGTGGAGCCGGGGCCGGGCCGTGCGTCGGGGTGCCGGGTTCAGCGGGTCTGGACGGAGGTGTCGTCGATCACGAAGCTCGTCTGCAGCGAGGAGTCCTCGACGCCGTTGAACTTCACGGTGACCGACTGGCCCGCGTAGGCCGAGAGGTCGAAGGTGCGCTGCTGGTAGCCGGCCGCGGCGTCCACGTTGGAGTAGGTCTTCAGCGCGGTGCCGTTCACCGACACGGTCAGCTTGTCGTACGCGGTGGTGCCCGACTCCGCGGTGTCGATGTGCAGCCAGAAGCTCAGCGTCGCCTTGCAGCCCGCCGGGATGCTCACCGTCTGCGACAGCGAGTCGGTGTGGGAGGAGCCGTAGCCGTCCATCCACGCCTTCCACGAACCGCCGTGCGCGGCCTGGCTGGAGCTGTTGTCGACCACGCCGGAGCTCGACGTCCACGGCGAGGCCGAACCGGTCTCGAAGCCCGCGTTGCCCAGCAGCTGCGCCGGGATGCAGTTGCCCTCGCTGCCGACGACGGTCCAGGTGAAGCTCGCGGTGGCGGTCTTGCCGGCCGCGTCCTTCACCGTGACGGTCACCGGGTAGCCGCCCCCCGTGGTCGTGGTCCCGCTGATGAGGCCGGTGGAGGCGTTGATCGACAGACCGGCCGGCAGACCGGTCGCCGAGTACGACAGCGGAGCCGTGCCGCCGGACGCGTTGATCTGCAGGTTCACCGCACCGCCGACGGCGGTCGACTGGTCACCGGGGCTGGTCACCGAGACCGCGCCGCTGCCGGCCGGCTTGGTGAGCAGGCAGCCGGCCACGTTGAGGTCGATGGTCCGGCTGGAGTTCAGGCAGGTGGTGAACCAGTAGGTCTCCTCGCCGTAGCTCTGGCCCTTGACGGCCTTGGTGGTGCCGTCGGCGGCGACCTCGCACGGGTTGTTGAGGGTGCACATCGCACCGTCGTCGTTGCCGGTGTTGTTGATGCCGATGATCCGCCCGCTGGCGGAGTCGATGATCGGCGAGCCCGAGGTGCCGTGCGTGGTGTTGCAGCCGGAGCTGTAGCGCAGCGAGTCGTGCCAGGTCCACTCGTCCTCGCGGAGGGTGGGCACGAACCCGTTGACGGAGCAGTTCCAGACCTGCTTCCAGTACGAGGAGGGTATGTACATCGCCGCGCCGTCGACCGGGTGCGCGTCGCTGACGGTCAGCGCGGTGGCTCCGTACTTGGAGCTGATCGAGCCGTAGGTGTCGGTGAGTTGGTAGAGCGCGACGTCGGTGCCGGTCATCGTCGCGTAGAGCACCTTGTCGGCCTGGACGGTGCCCAGGCTGTTGCCGGCGCCGTCGAGCAGGGTGCCGCTGCGGCTGGCGCTGACGTTCTGGATGACCTGGCCGGCCGACGGCATGGTCGGCAGGCAGTGCCCGTTGGTGAGCATCAGCGCCCGGTCGCCGGCCACCGAGGTGGGGTAGCGGACCAGCGAGGCCGAGCAGTTGCTCAGGGCGATGGTGGACGTCAGGTCGGCCGCCTGGACGGCGTGCGCGGGGGCGGCGGCGAAGGCCAACCCGCCCGCGACGACGGCACTCGTACCGGCCACCGCGACAAGTCTCTTGAACATGGCTCTCCTTGTGGGGGATCGCGGGGTGTACGACTGGTCGCCGACGCCCGCGCCGCACGAAAGTGCCATGGCCACCTCAAGGGGTCAACCGTTCTGGCCGAACTCGCCACTCCTCACGGCTTGTTGTGCCACCCGGACACAACCACCCGTCCCGGTATGCCCGTTACGCACTACGGCTGCGGCGCGGAGTTCACGGTCTGCCCCTCGGCCTGGGCGCCCCCCGCGCCCTTCACCGGCGTGAGGTCGAAGTCCCAGCCGGCCCCGCCCTGCGGGTTCGGGAACGCGAACCGGTCCTTGTACTTGACGAACCGGCAGTCCTGGGTGAACTGCCTCGCCTCGGAGTCCCAGTCCGCCCCGGTGGCGACGTAGACGTCGTAGGAGCCTTCCTTGATGCCCTCGACGGCGGTGCTCTGCCCCTTGGCCGCGTACACCGAGGCGACCGACTTCCCGTCCTGGGCGAGCGTGAGGACCGCGTCCGCCGGGCCCCTTTCGTTGTCGATGTGCAGCGCGCCCTTGCCGGCCTTCCCACCGTCGCGGACCAGTGCCCCGTTCTCCAGGACCCGCAGCTGCGGTTGCGGCGAGGGGAACCGGGGCACGACGAGGCCGGTTCGGTAGCCGGCCGCGGTCAGCTTGCTGAGGGCGGCCGAGACCGCCGCCATGCCCGGACCGGCGCCGAGCCTCGCCTGGGCGACCCCGACGGTGCAGAGCTTGTGCTGGAGGACGTCGCCGCGCAGCGCCGACGACTCGGCGGCGAGCGCGGTCAGGCCGTTCGCCAGGTCGGTGCGGGCTTGGTCGGCGTCGGCCGGTGCGGTGACGGTGTTCAGGTTCCGGACGGCACGGCCGATGTTGGACTCGACTCCAGCGAGGGCGGTGTCCAGCTCGAACGTGGTCTTGGCCGTCACCGCCTTCCCCAGCCCGGTGTTGACCGGCGCGAGCGCCTGGTCGAGCACCGTGCCGTACGGCGTCGGCGACGCACTCGGCGCGGCCGTACCGCCGCCCCCGCCCGAACAGGCCGCAAGCAGCAGTAACCCGCCGACGACCGGACCGGACCTGAACACGGACCTCACTGACCTCATGACCCCACCCCGGTTGTCATCCGGCGCGCGCTCCCCGCGCGCACACGAACGGACATGCTGCCGAGTACGAACCGCACCGGTCAACAGGGCCCGTACGATCATCGGAAGGGCCCGCCCCGGCCCGCCCGCCAGGGTCAACTACGATCGGGCACGTGCTCAGCCTCACCGGACTCCCCCTCCAGATCATCGCCTCGGTCCTCGCGATCGCCGTCTTCGCCGCCACCATGTGGCTCTGGCCGCGGTTCGGCGGGAAGGGCTGGAAGGCCTGGTCGGGCCGGATCGGCGCGTTCCTGGTCACCCAGGTGTCGGTGCTGGCCGCGATGGGCCTGATCGCCAACAGCTACTTCGGCTTCTACAGCTCCTGGACCGACCTGCTCGGCACCAGCGGCAAGCTCGGCACGGTCGTGGACCACAACCCGAACGCCTCCGGGGTGGCCGTCACCGGTCAGCAGAGCTTCTACTCGGCGCAGGGCTCGGAGCCCGAGCGCTCCGGGCTGATCCAGAAGGTCGACGTCAAAGGAGCCGGCAGCGGTCTGAGCACCGAGGCGTACGTCTACCTGCCGCCGCAGTACTTCCAGCCGGACTTCGCCAAGCAGCGCTTCCCGATGGCCCTGGTGCTCACCGGCTACCCGGGCACCCCGGAGAAGCTGATCTCGCTGATGCAGTACCCGGCCTCCACCCTCGACGCGATCGAGCGGAAGAAGCTGCCGCCGACGATCCTGGTGATGACCCGCCCCACGCTCATAGGCGACCGCGACACCGAGTGCGTGGACGTGCCGAACGGCCCGCAGGTGGAGACCTTCTTCACCACCGACCTGCCCAAGGCCCTCGCCACCACCTACCGGATCGGCACCGACCCGGCCAACCGGGCCGTCATCGGCAACTCCACCGGCGGCTACTGCGCGCTCAAGTTCGCGCTGCGCAAGCCCGACTCGTACCCCTCGGCGGTCGCCCTCTCCGGCTACTACAGCGCCGCCCACGACCCGACCACCGGCGACCTGTTCGGCGGCAGCGACAAGCTGAAGCAGGAGAACGACCTGCTGTGGCGGCTGAAGAACCAGCCGGCCGCCCCGGTCAACCTGCTGCTGACCACCGCCAACGACGAGAACAACTACGACGAGACCCAAGCCATGGTCGCGGCCTTCAAGGCCCCCACCAAGATGTCCACCATCACCCTGGACACCGCCGGCCACAACTTCCACACCTGGACCCGGGAGATCCCCCCGGCCCTGGAGTGGCTGGGCAGGCACATCACCATGCCCGCCGCCGCCTAGCCGGGCCGCCTAGCCGGGCCGCCGACGCCGACTTCGACGCCGGGGCGGACGCCGGGTCCGAGGGCGCCCGGCAGATCACACCCGTCTCACAGCGCCGTCTCACGGTTCTCTCAGTCGGGCCACGCACCGTATGGCGCATGACCACGAGCAGCTACACCCCTCCGGCCGGCGACCCGTGGCCCGAGGCCGCGAACTACCCGCCGCCGGAGGTGCCAGAGCCGGACCCGGTCCGGCCGGACCGGGCACCGCTCTTCCCCGAGCAGCCCCTGCCGCCCGTCGGCCCCAAGGGCCCCGCCTCCTGGTCCGGCCGGCTGCGCACCCTCCCCGCCCGCGCCTGGCGCGGGCGCGCGGACGACCCGCGCTGGGTGCGCCCGGCCCTGCTGGCGCTGCTGGCCGCGACGACCGTCCTGTACCTGTGGGGCCTGAGCGCGTCCGGCTGGGCCAACGCCTTCTACTCGGCCGCCGTGCAGGCCGGCTCCGAGAGCTGGAAGGCGTTCTTCTTCGGCTCCTCCGACGCCGGGAACTTCATCACCGTCGACAAGCCCCCGGCCGCACTGTGGCCGATGGCGCTCTCGGCGCGGGTCTTCGGCCTCTCCTCCTGGTCGGTGCTGGCCCCGCAGGCACTGATGGGCACGGCCACCGTCGGCGTGCTGTACGCGACGGTGCGCCGCCGCTTCTCGCCGCTCGGCGGCCTGCTGGCGGGCGCCGCGATGGCGCTGACCCCGGTCGCGGCCCTGATGTTCCGCTTCAACAACCCGGACGCGCTGCTGGTGCTGCTGCTGACCCTGGCCGCGTACGGGCTGGTGCGGGCGACCGAGGCGGCGAGCACCCGGTGGCTGCTGTTCACCGGGGCGATGTTCGGCCTCGCCTTCCTCACCAAGACCCTGGCGGCCTTCCTGGTCCTGCCCGCCTTCGCGGTGATCTACCTGGTCGTGGCGCCCACCGGCTTCTGGCGGCGGGTGCGGCAGACCCTGCTCGCGGGCGTGGCGCTGGCGGTCTCGGGCGGCTGGTGGGTCGCGATCGTCGAGCTGATGCCGGCCTCGGCCCGCCCGTACATCGGCGGCTCGCAGGACAACAGCTTCCTCTCGCTCACCTTCGGCTACAACGGCCTCGGCCGGGTGGACGGCAACGAGCGCGGCAGCGTGGGCGGCGGCGGGCGGCTCCCGGCCGGCTTCGACCTGCCCGGCGGGGCCGCGCCCGGCGGCGGACGCGGCTGGGGCGAGACCGGCCTGACCCGGATGTTCGGCACCGACATCGGCGGGCAGATCGCCTGGCTGATCCCGGCCGCGCTGATCCTGCTGCTGGTCGGCCTCTGGGGCACCCGCCGCTACGCCCGCACCGACACCGCCCGCGCGGCGTTCCTGGTCTGGGGCGGCTGGCTGCTCTCCACCGCGCTGATCTTCAGCTTCATGTCCGGGATCTTCCACCAGTACTACACGGTGGCGCTGGCCCCGGCCGTCGCGGCGCTGGTCGGCATGGGCGTGGACGGGCTGTGGCGGGCGCGGCACCGGCTGCCGTGGGCGCTGGTGCTGGCCGGCACGCTCGCGGTGACGGCGGGCTGGGCGTTCGTGCTGCTCGGCCGCAGCTCGGACTTCCTGCCGTGGCTGCGCTGGGCGGTGCTGGTCGGCGGGCTGGCGGCGGCGGTCGCGCTCGTCGGCGGGCAGCTCGCCGGGCGGACCTCCGGCCGGACCGGCGCGCGGATCGCCTCGGTGGCGGGCCTGGTGGGCCTGGCGGCGGCGCTCGGCGGGCCGGCGGCGTACGCGGTGGACACCGTCGACACGCCGCACACCGGCTCGATCGTGACCGCCGGACCGGGCGTCCAGGGCGCGTTCGGGCCCGGCGGCGGGCGCAAGGGCGGCAGGGGCTTCCCGGGCGGCGGGCAGGGCTTCCCCGGCGGCGGCAACGGCCGCTCGTTCGGTCAGGGCGGCCAGGGCGGTCAGGCCGGTCAAGGCGGCCAGGCCGGCCAGGGCGGTCGGCAGGGCTTCCCGGGCGGCGGACAGGGCTTCCCCGGCGGGCAGAACGGCGGGGGCTTCCCGGGCGGCGGCAACGGCTCCGGCAACGGCTCGGGCTCCGGCTCGGACCACGCGAACGGACGCCACCAGCGCGGCGCCAACGGGACCAACGGCGGGAACGGCACCTTCCCCGGTGCCCCCGGTGCCCCCGGCTCGACCGGTGCCGAGGGCACGGCCCCCGGCGGCTTCCCCGGCGGCGGCATGGGCGGCGGCGGCATGGGCGGCCTGCTCGGCGGCACCAAGGTGAGCGAGGAGGCCGCCGCCCTGCTCAAGGAGAACGCCGACCACTACACCTGGGCCGCCGCCACCGTCGGCTCGCAGAACGCCGCGAGCTACCAACTCGCCACCGGCGAGCCGGTGATGGCCCTCGGCGGCTTCAACGGCACCGACCCCTCGCTGAGCCTGGCGGGCTTCCAGAAGTACGTCCAGGAGGGCAAGGTCCACTGGTTCGTCGCCGGCGGCTCCCGCGGCGGCTTCGGCGGCGGCTTCGGCGGCGCCGGCGGCAGTGCGGAGGGCGGTGAGCGGCAGGAGTCGGAGAACAGCCAGATCGAGTCCTGGGTCGCCGCCCACTTCACCGCCAAGACGGTCGGCTCGGCCACCTTCTACGACCTGACGGCCCCGACCTCCTGACCGTGAACCCCCGAGGGGGCGTGCCGCGTCCGCGCGGTGCGCCCCCTCCGCCGTTCCCGTACCCGTACCTGTCACCTGTACCCGGGCCCGGGCCCGCCGGAGCCGCTCAGTCGGACGGGCAGTGCGTCCCCGCCGCTGGCATCCGGCCGTCCACCAGGAACGCCGCGATGGCCGACCGGACGCACCCGCTCTTGTCGTACGCGGTGTGCCCGTCGCCCTCGCGGGTGAGCAGCACGCCGTGCTCCAGCCCGGCCGCCAGCCGCTGCGCCCACGGGTACGGGGTGACCGGGTCCTCGGTGGAGCCGACCACCAGGATCGGGGCACTGCCGGGCGCCCGGATGACGTGCTGGAGTTCGGTCGAGCGGTACGGCCAGGGGCGGCAGTCCGGGGCGAGCAGGGTGGTCAGCGGGTTGTGCCGGCTGGTCAGCGGGGCCTGGACGGCGAGGTCGGCGAGGCCCGCCTTCAGCTGCGCCGCGTCGGGCGCCGGGAGGTCCGCGCAGGAGATGGCCGCGTAGGCGTCCGCGACGGTCGCGTAGCGACCGTTCTCACCGCGCCCGGTGGCGCCGTCGGCGAGCCCGAGCAGGGCGTCGGCGTCGCGTTTCCGGACGGCCGGTCCGAGGGCGTCGACCAGCCGGTACCAGGAGCGGTGGCCGTCGTAGAGCACGTTGAGGACGGCGGTCCAGCCGAGGGCGGCGGTGACGGTACGGCCGTCGGAGGCGCGCAGCGGGCGGTTGCTCAGGCCGTCGAGGAAGGCGGCGAGGCGGCCCGGGGCGGCGTCCGGGTCGGCGCCGAGCGGGCAGTCGGCGCCGTCGTCGGTGGCGCAGGAGGCGGCGAAGTCCTTGAACGCGGTCTCGCCGGCGACGGCCTGTTCGACGTCGAGCTGCACCGCGTCGGTGCCGTGCTCGACGGCGCCGTCGAGCACGAGGCGGCCGGTGCGGCCGGGGAACTCCTCGGCGTAGAGCGCGCCGAGGTGGGTGCCGTAGGAGAGGCCGAGGAAGTCGAGCTTGCGTTCGCCGAGGGCTCCGCGCAGCACGTCGAGGTCGCGGGCCGCGTCGCGGGTACCGATGTGCGGCAGGTCGGCGTGGCTCGCCACGCAGGCGTCGGCGAGGACCCGGCCGTGGTCGTACGCCGGGTCGTCGGTGGCGTTCCACCGGTCGCGGGTGCGGTCGTCCAGGCAGTGGACGGGGGTGGTGTCCCCGGCGCCGCGCGGGTCGAAGCCGACCAGGTCGAAGCGTTCGTGCAGCCCCTGGTAGCTCTTCCAGTCCGCGCGGACCATGGTGACTCCGGAGTTGCCGGGCCCTCCGGGGTTGACCAGGAGGGCGCCGATCCGCGCCTGCGGGTCGGCGGCGGGCAGCCGGGCGAGGGCGACGGCGATGGTGCGGCCGCCGGGGTCGGTGTAGTCCAGCGGGACGGTGAGGGTGGCGCACTCGATGGTCGCCCCGTCCTGGCCGCCGTCCTCGTCGTCGGGGCAGGGCCGCCAGTCGATCCGCTGGCCGTAGAGCGCGCGCAGGGCCGGCGCGGTGCCGACGGCGACCAGGTCGTCGAGCGGCGGCCGGCTGCCGGTACGGCCGGTCGCGCCGGAGCCGGTGCAGCCCGCGAGCAGGGCGAGGGACGCGCCAAGGGCGAGGGCGGGCAGGGTACGCCGGGGGAACCTGGGGAAGCGGGAGGTCATCGGGGCCACCGCCCACGAATACCATCCGACCCGGCTCCGCCTCGAACCCGGGTCGCACCGTGCCCGGCGCCGACCCCCCGGACGTAACGCTCCGTCAGCCGCCGATCGCGGACATCGGCCGCTCGGGCCGGACGAAGTCGGCGCTCCCGATGGCGTGTCCGGGCCCCTTGCCCGCGACCGACACCCGCCAGGCCTGCTCGACCGCCGCGTCGTCCGCCCCACCGCGAAGCAGGGCGCGCAGGTCGGACTCCTCCGTCGCGAACAGGCAGTTGCGCAGCTGCCCGTCGGCGGTCAGCCGGACCCGGTCGCAGCCCCCGCAGAACGGCCGGGTCACCGAGGCGATCACCCCGACCACCGCGTCCGTGCCCGCGATCCGCCACTCCTCGGCGGGCGCGCCGCCGTGCCGCCCGACCGGGACGAGGTCGAACCGCTCCCCCAGGGCGGCCAGGACCTCCTCCGCCGTCACCATCGCCGTACGGTCCCACGCACCCTGCGCGTCGAGCGGCATGGACTCGATGAACCGCATCACGTACCCGTGCTCGACGGCGAACGCGGCCAGGTCGACGATCTCGTCCTCGTTCACCCCGCGCACCGGCACCGCGTTCACCTTCACCGGCCCCAGCCCGGCCGCCTTCGCCGCCGCGAGGCCCGCCAGCACGTCGTCGAGGCGGTCCCGCCGGGTGAGGGCCGCGAACCGCTCGGGCCGCAGGGTGTCCAGGCTGACGTTCACCCGCCCCAGCCCCGCCTCGCGCAGCGCGGTCGCCGTCCGCGCCAGGCCGATCCCGTTGGTCGTCAGCGACACCTCGACCCCCAGCCGCGCGATCCGGCCGACCAGCCCCGGCAGCCCCCGCCGCAGCAGCGGCTCCCCGCCCGTCAGCCGGACCGAGGCGATCCCCAGCCGCTCCACGGCGATCCGCACCAGCCGCACCACCTCGTCGTCCCCCAGCACCGCGTCACGGGCGAGCCAGTCGAGGCCCTCCGCCGGCATGCAGTAGGTGCAGCGCAGGTTGCAGCGGTCGGTCAGCGAGACCCGCAGATCGGTGTGGACCCGACCGAAACGGTCCACCAGCGGGCGCGGTGCGGTGTTCATCGACCCAGTACAGGCGGCGCACGCCCGCAGGACCAGCGGCCGAACCGCCGGGGACCGGCCGCCACCTGCGGCTTCGCCTTGTGGATTCACACAATGCGGGCCCCCGCCCCGCAGGGGCAGGCTGGGGCCATGCAGACTGCGCCGACGCCCGCCGGGCCCGTCCCGCAGGCCGGGCCCGCCCCGGTCGCCGCCCTCGTCCTCGCCGCCGGCGGCGGTCGGCGCCTCGGCGGGCGTCCCAAGGCACTGATCCGGTACGGGGGCCGGCCGCTGGTGGAGCACGCGGTGGCGGTGGTGCGGGCCGGCGGCTGCGCGGACGTCACGGTGGTGCTGGGCGCGGCGGGCGAGCGGGTCAGGGCCACCGCGCACCTGCCGGGCTGCCGCCTGGTGGCCAACCCCGACTGGGCCGGCGGCATGGGCTCCTCGCTGCGGGCCGGCCTGGCCGCCCTGCCCCCCGGGGCCTCGGCGGTGCTCGTCATGCTGGTGGACACCCCGGGGGTCACCCCGGCCGCCGTCGCCCGGCTGCTGGCCGCGCACCGGGCGGGCGCGGAGCTGGCCGCGGCGGCCTACGACGGCCGGCGCGGCCACCCGGTGCTGATCGGCGCCCGGCACGTCGCCGAGGCGGCCGAGGGCGCCCGCGGCGACGCCGGCGCCCGCGCCCTGCTGACGGCGCACGCGGCGGAGGTCGTCCTGGTCGAGTGCGCCGACGTCGCCGTCCCGGACGACCTCGACACCCCCGCCGACCTGGCCCGCTGGTCCGCCGGGTGACCCTCCTCCCCCGGACGGAGGCCGCCCGCCCGCGGCCCCTGATCCGTCCCTGAGGATTGCCCCATTCCGCGCCCAGCGCCGGACATTTCGGGGAGCATGGGAATCGTCCCACCCACCCGACACCGACGGACGGAGCCCGCGATGGCAGGACTGCCCGACGACTTCACCGGACACGACCCCACGCGGCCGGGGGCGGGCGGTGGCGCCCGGGCGATCCGCTGCCCCGCCTGCCGCCGCGAGCACCTCTACGAACCGCCCTCGCTGCCCTGCCCCTGCGGCGCCTCGCTCAAGGTGCCGCTGCTGCGCGGCGGAGTGCCGGTGCAGGTGCGCTTCCGCTCCTGGGAGGACTCCTGGCTGAGCATGCGCTGCCCGCACTGCGGCCGCTCCGACCAGTGGCCGCAGCCCGAGTTCACCTGCAACTGCGGCGCCACCGTCCGGCTGCCGGTGGACCGCACCACCCGGCTGGGCAGCGGCACCGCCGGCCCGCTCGCCGCCCCCGGGCCGCAGGCCTCCCGCCCCCACCCGGCCCACCCGATCGGCGCGCCGGTGCCCGCCCCGCCCGCGCCGCCCGGCGCCTCCACCGGCCGCGCCCGCCCGTTCCGCCACCGCGCCCCCTTCCGCCCGCACCCGGTGCGCACCTCGCAGGACGCGGTGTTCACCGCCGCCCGCTACCTGGAGTGGCTGGGCTTCGACGACCTGGAACTGACGGAGGCGCAGGAGCGCGACGGGGTCACCCTGCTGGGCAGCCGGATGGTCGCCCAGGTCGACACCTGGACCGAGCCGGCCGACGTGAAGTCGGTCGAGTGCCTGTGGCTGCAGACCCTGCACGCCGAGGAGATGGCCGCCGCGATGTTCACCCTCGCGGGTTATTCGCACCAGGCCACCGTGCGCGGCGAGCAGCTGCTGGTCGCCCTGTTCAGCCTGGACCTGGCCGGCGTCCCGCAGCCCGCGAACGGCGCCGCCGAGGCCCTGATGGAGACCGGCTGGACCTCCTGACCACCCGGAGGCCCCTCTAGATCATTTCTCCACCGAAAGCAACAACCTCCGCTCGTGATCTGGTGCACAAGCTCACCCCCGTGTTGAATTGCCGCCACAGCGCGGGCCTTTCGCCCTGCCGTTGCCATGCGCACGGGTCGTGGCGGCAGGGCCCCAGGGGCGGGTCCGCGCCCCGCTGGATGGCGCACACAAGGAGGTGGCGTTGTCGGAGCACGGATGGGGCCCGAGCGGCCCGGACGGGCGGGGGCGGGCGGCACCGGAGGAGCCGGGCGACACCGTGTGGCGACTGAGGTCCCGGGCGTGCTGGCAGGAGGCCGCCGAACTGTTGCGCCCGGCCGCCGAGAACGACCCGGCAGCCGCCCTCGGGCGGGCCGAACTCCTCATCGAGCAGTGCCTGTTCACCGCCGCCAACTGGACCCAGGCGGAGCAGGCGCTGCGCCTGGCGGAGGCACTGGCGGCCGGCACCGAGCAGCGCGCGGGCGCCGCCTGCGCCCGCGGCTTCCTCGCGTACGTGGCGAGCGTGCTCGGACCGCGGGACCGGCTGGACGAGGCCCAGGCCGCGCTCGGCCGCACCTCGGCCCTGCTGCCGCCGGACGCGCCGGGCCGCCCGCTGCTGGACTTCCGGCGCGGACTGGTCGCCGAGAACCTGCTGCGCGACCGCAGCGCCGCCTGGATCGCCTACCGCCGCGCGCACGAGGGCGCCGGCGAACGCGGGGACGAACTGCTGCGCTCGTACACCTGGCGCCACCTGGCCGCGTTGGCGCTCTCCCGCGGGGACCGCGGCCACGCCCGGGAGGGCTTCGACGCCTCACTGCGGCTGCGCGAGCAACTCGGCTTCACGGTGGGGGTGGCTCCGGCGCTCGCGGCGCTCGCCGAGGTGTCCGAACCGGCCGAGGCCGCGCGGCTGCGCGCCGAGGCGACCCGGCTGGTGCAGGCCCTGGGCGGGGTCCCGGTCTGGCTCGCGCGCCAGCTGGGCGCCGCCCGCGCGCCGGGGCCTCCCCCGGACGGACGCATCGCGAGCGAGACCCGGGGAACAATCAGCTAAGGTGAGCCTAACCTGGCTGGGGTGAGCAGTGCCCCGGCCGGGTCGCCTTGCCGTTCCCCGGGCACCGCCATGCCCCGGTCCGACCGCGCCCGCCGCACCACCGGCACGGGGCGCCGCCGGGCGGTCCATGGGCGGGCCCCGGTCGACCCGATGGGGCCCGCCCATGACCGCGAGCAGCACCAGGCCCGGCCCCACGCCGTGCGCCCCCCGCAGCGCCGGGGCGTACGCCCCCACCGGCACACCGGACTCCCCCGTCCCGGGCGCCGCCTCGTACCACCGGCTGTCCGGACTCACCACCGCCCTGCGCGTGCGCTGCGCACCGCCCCGGCGCGGCGACGGCTGGCTGCCCGCCGCCGACCTGGCCACCCGCCCCGAGGCGGTGCGCGAGCTGATCGCCCACGACGCCCGGCGCGGCCTCGCCCGCTACGGGCAGCCGCTGCGCCCGGACGTCGCGGCCGGCTTCGGCCTGCACCGCTTCGTCTGGCCGGTCTCGCTGCTGTTCACGCTGCCGTGGTTCCTGGAGCGGCGCGTCCCGCTGCTCGCCCTCGGGGACGTCTCGCTGCGCCGACGCTCCGAGGCGGTGGAGCTGACCGTCCGCCCGAGCGGGTTCGTCTGCCTGCCGGACGACCCGGCGGCGGGCTCGGCGGCCCGTACGGTGCCGGACGGGGACGCGCTGGCCGCCGAACTGCGGTGCGCGCTGGGCGGGTTCCTGCCGCCGGTGCTGGCCGCCTTCCGCCCGGAGACGCGGCGCGGGCCCCGGGTGCTGTGGGCGATGGCCACGGACGCGGTGGTGGAGGGGCTCTGGTACGCGGGCGGGCTGCTGGGGGAGCCGGATCGGGCGCGGGCCGAGCTGTCCGCGCTGCTGGCGCCCGGCGAGGAGAGCGGGGGCGCAGGCTCCGGCGAACCGAGCGGGCGCGGGCACGGGGGCGGGCGCGACGAGCCCGCGTGCGCGCCCGGCGCGGGCGGGGGCCCCGCGCCCGCCCCGGCGCCCTTCACCCCGGGCGCCGGCTTCGCGCCCCTGGCGCCCGCCTGCACCGACGCTTCGAGCACGGACCGGTCCCGGGCCAGCTGTTGCCTCGTCTACACCGTGGATCCGGAGGACATGTGCGGCGGTTGTCCGCGCGTCACGCGGAGTTGACGAACGTTCGTCCGACACCGGATCCGGAAAGCCCGGAATTCCGGGAACAATCCATGCCTGATTAGTCAGACAATAGTTTTGTTGCCGGGTCAGAAATCCCTCTCCCCAGCGCATTGACACCGAATCGGTCATTCGCCCGCCGAGCATCCGTCATGATGGTCCCCGCCATCACGACACAGGAACGCGACGAAGGAAAGCGAGGCTGGTTCCGGCGATGAAATTGTCCGACATACCGCTCGGGTGGGCCGTCACCGTGGTCGCGGGGCTGCTGGTCAGCGCGCTCCTGGTCGCCCTGCTCCGCAGCCGGGGATCCACGGGCGCCGCCGGCGCGGATTCCTGGGAGCGCTCCGAGGAACGGCGCCGCCGCAAGGAATCCCTCTACGGTGCCGCCTCGTACACGCTCCTGTTCTGCTGCGCCGGTGTCGCCGCCGCGCTGTCCTTCCACGGCCTGGTCGGCTTCGGCGTGCAGAACCTCGGTCTGTCCGGCGGCTGGGAGTACCTCGTCCCGTTCGGTCTGGACGGCGCCGCGATGTTCTGCTCGGTGCTCGCCGTCCGCGAGGCCAGCCACGGTGACGCGGCGTTCGGCTCCCGTCTGCTGGTCTGGGTCTTCGCCGGCGCCTCGGCCTGGTTCAACTGGGTGCACGCCCCGCGCGGCCTGAGCCACGCCGGCGCCCCGCAGTTCTTCTCCGGCATGTCCCTCTCGGCGGCGGTCCTGTTCGACCGGGCGCTGAAGCAGACCCGCCGGGCCGCGCTGCGCGAGCAGGGGCTCGTCCCCCGCCCGCTGCCGCAGATCCGCATCGTCCGCTGGCTGCGCGCCCCGCGCGAGACCTACGCGGCCTGGTCGCTGATGCTCCTGGAGGGTGTGCGCAGCCTGGACGAGGCGGTGGACGAGGTCCGCGACGACAAGCGGGAGCGCGCCCAGGAGAGGGAGCGCCGCAAGCTGGCCGGGCGCCGCGAGCGGGCCGAGATCCGGGCCATCAGCCGCTCGCACGGCACCTGGCGCCGGGGCGGCGGCGCCGCCCGGCAGCTGGAGTCCGGCTCGGAGCCCGCCATAGTCGGCGGGCCCGGGGCCGACCGGCCCGCCGCGACCGAACGGCCAGCGGTCGAACGGCCCGGGGAGCGGCCCGCGGTGGAACGGTCCGGGACGGAACGGCCCGAGGTGGAGCGGGCCGCCGCACCGCGCGAGGTCGAGCCGGCCGAGGGCACGGTCGTCCAGCCCGGCCTGCCGGCGCGCCCGGAGCGGCGCACCATCGACCTCACCCTGGAGGAGGACACCGTCACGCTGCCCCGGCTGGACTCGCTGGAGCGCAAGCTGAAGGACCTGGAGCAGCAGTTCGGCTGACGCCCCGGGGCCCGTCGATCCCGCCGGGGCGCAGTCGGCCCCCTCGCGGGGGCGGCGGCGCCCCGGTCCGTCAGGACACGCGCGGGCCCGAAGCGGTCAGGACACGCGCGTGCGGCACGGGGCGGTCAGGCCGCCGCCCCGCTGAGCTCGAACCACATCCGCTTGCCGGAGCCGCGCGGCTCCACGCCCCAGGAGTCCGCCAGCGCTTCGACCAGCATCAGCCCGCGCCCGGAGGAGGCCTGCTCCCCCGGCGTGCGGCGGGTCGGCCACAGGTCGGACTCGTCCTCCACCTCGACCCGTAGCCGGGCCCGTCCGCCGTCCTCCTCGGGCTCCCGGTAGAGCCGGGCGGTGAACATGGCGTCCCGGTCGGTGTGCCGGATCGCGTTGGTGACCAGCTCGGAGGAGAGCAGCTCGGCGGTGTCGATGAACTCGGCGACGCCCCAGCGGCGCAGCGCGTCACGCAGCTCGGCCCGCACCTCGGCGACCCGGGCCAGGTCCGCCTGGCCGATCCGGCGGCGCAGCTGCTGGGCCGCGAGGCCGCCCGCCGGGCCGTCCCAGCGCAGGAGCAGCAGCGCTATGTCGTCCTCGCGCTCGCTGGAGTCGGCGGCCTGGGAGGCGATCCGGTCGGCCAGCTCCTCCAGCGGGTCGCGGGCCGCCTGCTCGGCGCGCGGCAGCGGGCGGGCGAGCACCCGGGTGAGCCGGGCGACGCCCTCGTCCAGGTCCAGGCCGCGCGCCTCGACCAGGCCGTCGGTACAGAGCAGCACGGTCTCGCCCGGGTCCAGGCTGAACCGGGTGACCCGGTACTCCTGGTCCGGGTCGATCCCCAGCGGCAGGCCGCCGGCCACCGGCACCACGGTGACGCTGCCGTCCGCACGGCGCACCACCGGGTCGAGGTGGCCGGCCCGGACGGCGTAGACCACGCCGTAGTCCACGTTGACCTCGGCGTAGGTGCAGGTCGCGAAGTGGTCGGTGTCCAGGTCGGCGAGGAAGCGGGAGGCGCGGGCCATCACCGCGGCGGGCGGGTGGCCCTCGGCCGCGTAGGCGCGCAGCGCGATCCGCAGCTGGCCCATGATCCCGGCGGCGTGCACGTCGTGGCCCTGGACGTCGCCGATCACCAGGCCGACGTGCCCGCCGGGCAGCGGCACCACGTCGTACCAGTCGCCGCCGATCTGCAGGCCGGATCCGGCGGCGAGGTAGCGCACCGCGGTCGTCACGCCCGGCACCGAGGGGACGGTGCGCGGCAGCATCACCCGCTGCAGGCCGGCCGCGAGCTCGTGCTCGGCGTCGTGCAGCCGGGCCCGGGCCAGCGACTGGGCGACCAGCCCGCCCAGGGTGGTCAGCAGTGTGCGCTCGTCCGCGTCCAGCTCCCGCTCGTCGTCGAAGCTGACCACGCAGACGCCGATCGCCCGGCCGCTGGCCACCAGCGGCAGGTACGCCCAGGAGCCGCGGCCGGTGCGGCTGGTCGGCTCCCACACCTCGGGGTAACCGTCGCGGAACTCCTCGCGGGTCGAGACGAACACCGGCGTGCGGTGCCGCAGCGCCTCGGCGGCCGGGTGGCCGGCGGGCAGCACGGTGCGGTCCCAGACCGCCAGCGCGTCGGTGCGGTAGCCGGAGGCGCCGAGGATCCGGGCCCGGCCGGCCTCGAAGGAGGCCAGCACCAGGCCGTCCGGCGGCAGGCCGGGCAGCGGCAGCTCGGTGAACACCCGGGCCACGTCACGGACGGTGACGGCTTCGGAGAGGGCGCGCGCCGCCTCCTTGATGAACCGGGAACGCTCCTCGCGCAGCAGGGCCATCCGGTCGGCGTGGTCGCGCTTGTGCAGCTCGACGGTGGCGTCCCAGACGAAGCCCACCATCCGGGAGGCGCGGCCGAAGGCGTCCGCGAGCACCCGGCCGCGGAAGCGCACCGCCCGCATGGAGCCGTTCGGCCCGACGGTGCGGTAGTAGGCGCCGCACTGGCCGAGCTCGGCGACCGCGCGTTCGACCCGGCGACGCACCACCGGCGCGTCCTCGGGGTGCAGCAGGGACAGGAAGGAGTCGGCGGAGCGGTCGAAGCGGGCCTGCCCGGGGGCGTCCAGGCCGATGATCGCGCAGGCCCGCGGATCGCCCTCCAGCACGTCCCGGCGGATGTCCCAGTCGAAGGAGCCGATGCCGTTGGCGGCCATCGCGGGCTCCAGCCAGTCCGGCATGGAGTCGGCGGAGGCGGGCGGCAGCCCGCCGGACAGCACGGGCGCCAGCCGGGCGGCGGCGAGGCTGGGGGACGGGCGCACCGCGGGGCTCCGCCGGTTCGACTGCGCGGGCGGCCGGGCCCGGCCCGTCCCGGCGGTGGTGGGGCCGGCGCCGGGCGGCCCGGCGGTTCCGGGCGCTGCGGTGCGCGGCTCGACGGTGCGTGCGTCGGCGATGCGGGCCTCCACGGTGCACGGTTCTGCGGTTCTGGGCTCTGCGGTTCCGGGCTCGACGGCTCGCGGCTCCACGACGGACGCGCCGGGAGAAAGCGCCGGCCCCGGCGACTCGGGCTCAGTGGGCATGCTGCTCCTACCGCTGCCGTGGCGGACCGCGCCGACCGTCCGGACGGGCCGCGAGGCGATGTGATGAGTCGTGCTGGATAGGACGGTGCCGACGGACGGTGGTCAGTCGAGGTACGGTCTCCCCGCTGCTTCTCGCACGTGGACACACATTCCCACCATCCTGGCCAATGTTCCGCCGAGCGGCAATGCCAACGGGCCGGAAATCTTCCGCTCCGCCTTCTGTTCAGGGCTTCCTTCGACAGCGAATCAATCGACTGCGAACAATCGTACGGCTCCGGCGACCGGACTCAGGGCGCCGCGAGTTCGAACCAGGTGATCTTGCCGTCGCCTCTCAGCTGCACGCCCCAGGAGTCCGCGAGCGCCTCCACCAGCATCAGGCCGCGCCCCGAGGTCGCGTACTCGGCCTCCGGATCGCGCCGCCGCCCGGGCAGCCTGCTCGCGCCGTCCTGCACCTCGATGCGCAGCCGGTCGTCCGAGCCGAGCACCGCGTCGAAGACGGCGCCCTTGGTGGTGTGCAGCAGGGCGTTGGTGACCAGCTCGGAGGAGAGCAGCTCGGCGGTGTCGGACAGCTCCGGGACCCCCCAGTGGCTCAGCGCGGAGCGCAGCCGCTGCCGGACCGCGCCCACCGCGACCAGGTCGGCCGGGTCGAGCGTCAGGTGCAGCCGCCGGTGCAGGGCGCACTCGGGGGCCGGCACGCCCGGCCGGGCCGTCCCGTTCGCCCCGGCCACCCCGGCCACTCCGGGTGCTCCGGGTGCTCCGGTCACTCCGGGTGCTCCGGTCACCCCGGGTGCTCCGGTGCCGCCGACCGTTCCCTGGACCGGCCCGGACCGGTAGGCGTCGCCCGAACTCGTCCTCTGACGCGGGAATCGCGACTGACCGTCCATCACCACATGCCCCCGCCCTGAAATCCGGGCCCCCGCCTCCGGATCCCCCGCCGGCCGGGTGGCCCCCTCGATCTGACCACCATCCTCATGCCCAGTTGACGGCGTTTGCAACAGTGTGCGTCCGATCACGTGGGGTGAAAGGGGCACGGGGAGGTTCGCGTGATCCAACTGCCCGCGCCGGACAGGTTTGCGAAGCGCAGAGGCGCTTTCCGAAGCCGCCGCCACCCGATCCCGCGCACACCCGGCGCCCGTCCGGGCCGTGCGCCCGACCACGCGCCCCCCGCCGCACCCCCGCCCGCGCCCCGCTCCTCCCGCCCCGCTCGACGCCGCCGGACCGGCCCCCTCACCCCCATCCCCCGCCCAGGGAGCCGAACTCGCGCGGACCGGCAACGCTGGACAGAGCGCCCCGGTCCGGGTTCAATGACCCAAGATGTTTGAACGACGTTCTAACATCACCCCGGAAGCCCGAGGCCCCGAGCCGACCCCCTCCCCGGCGACCGCGAGCGAGGAACCGTGCGACTGACCCCCACCGAACGGGACCGGCTGCTGATCTTCACGGCAGCCGAGCTGGCCCGTGCCCGCCGCGCCCGGGGTGTGCGCCTCAACATCCCCGAGGCCACCGCCCTGATCGCGGACACCGTCTGCGAGGCCGCCCGCGACGGCCTGCGCCTGGCCGAGGCCATCGAGGCCGGCCGCTCCGTCCTGACCGCCGACGACGTGCTGCCCGGCGTGCCGGACGTGGTCACCGTCGTCCAGGTCGAGGCCGTCTTCGACGACGGCACCCGCCTCGCCGTCGTCAACGACCCGTTCAAGGGCGCCGGCTCGCTCGGCGACGAGGCCCCCGGCGGCACCCTGATCGGCGACGGCGCCGGGTACGACCCGATCGAGGAGACGCTGCTGCTCCCCGTCCACAACACCTCCGCGGTGCCGATCTCGGTCACCTCGCACTTCCACTTCTTCGAGGCCAACCCGCGCCTGGCCTTCGACCGCGCCGCCGCCTACGGCACCCACCTCGCCGTCCCGGCCGGCTCCTCCGTGCGCTTCGACCCGGGCGCCACCGTCGAGGTCGGCCTGGTGCCGATCGGCGGCGAGCGGGTCGCGATCGGCTTCGCCGGGCTCGTGGACGGCCCCCTCGACGCGCCCGGCGCGAAGGAGGCCGCCCTGGCCAAGGCCCGCGCCACCGGCTACCTCACCGGCTTCGACGACTCGGAGGTGCCCTCGTGAGCGGGCGACGGGGACACCCCCGGCCGGAGTCCGGGGGAGAGCAATCGAACGGAGCCGCCACGCGGACGTGGCCCGGCGAGCGAAGCGAGGTCGGAGCATGAGCGCGATCACCCCGCACGACTACGTCTCCGTCCACGGCCCGCGCGCCGGGGACCGGGTCCGGCTCGGCGACAGCGGCCTGATCGTCCGCGTGGAGTCCGACTCCCAGGCGCCCGGCGACGAGTTCCTGGCCGGGTTCGGCAAGACCGCCCGCGACGGCCTGCACCTCAAGCCCGCCGCCGTCCGCGACACCTGCGACGTCGTGATCAGCAACGTGCTGGTCATCGACGCCGTCCAGGGCATCCGCAAGACCTCGATCGGCCTGATCGGCGGGCGGATCGCCTCGATCGGGCGGGCCGGCAACCCGGACACCCTGGACGGTGTGGACGTCGTCGTCGGCACCGGCACCACCATCGTCTCCGGCGAGGGACTGATCGCCACCGCCGGCGCCGTCGACACCCACGTCCACCTGCTCTCGCCGCGGATCATGGAGGCCTCGCTGGCCTCCGGCGTCACCACGATCATCGGCCAGGAGTTCGGGCCGGTCTGGGGCGTCGGCGTCAACTCGCCCTGGGCGCTGCGCCACGCGTTCAACGCCTTCGACGCGTGGCCGGTCAACATCGGCTTCCTGGGCCGCGGTTCGTCCTCCGACCCGGCCCCGCTGGTCGAGGCGCTGGCCGAGGGCGGCGCGTCCGGGTTCAAGGTGCACGAGGACATGGGCGCACACACCCGCGCACTGGACACCGCACTACGGGTCGCCGAGGAGTACGACGTCCAGGTCGCCCTGCACACCGACGGGTTGAACGAGTGCCTGTCGGTCGAGGACACCCTGCGCGTCCTCGACGGCCGGACCGTCCACGCCTTCCACATCGAGGGCTGCGGCGGCGGACACGTCCCCAACGTGCTGAAGATGGCGGGCGTGCCGAACGTCATCGGCTCCTCCACCAACCCGACGCTGCCGTTCGGCCGGGACGCCCTCGGCGAGCACTTCGGCATGATCGTCTCCGCGCACGACCTCAAGGTCGACCTGCCCGGTGACGCCGCCATGGCGCGCGACCGCATCCGGGCCGGCACCATGGGCGCCGAGAACGTGCTGCACGACCTCGGAGTCATCGGCATCACCTCCTCCGACGCCCAGGGCATGGGCCGGGCCGGCGAGACGGTGCGCCGCACCTTCGCCATGGCGGGCAAGATGAAGGCCGAACTCGGCCCGCTCGACGGCACCGGCTCGTACGGGACGACCGAGAGCGGCGACGACAACGAGCGCGTGCTGCGCTACATCGCCAAGCTCACCGTCAACCCGGCCATCGCACACGGACTTTCGCACGAGGTCGGCTCGATCGAGATCGGCAAGCTCGCCGACATCGTGCTGTGGCGCCCGGACCACTTCGGGGCCAAGCCGCAGCTCGTCCTGAAGGCCGGCTTCCCCGCGTACGGTGTGGTCGGCGATCCCAACGGCTCCACCGACCGCTGCGAACCGCTCGTCCTGGGGCCGCAGTTCGGCGCCCACGGCGCGACCGCCGCCGACATCTCGGTGGCCTTCGTCGCCCAGGCCGCCGCCGACGGCGCCTACCTCGACCGCCCCGCCGACGGCCTGCCCACCCGCCGCCGCCGCGTCGGCGTCCGGGGCACCCGCGGCATCGGGCCGCGCGACATGGTGCGCAACGCCCGCCTCGGCCGCGTCGAGGTCACCGAGACCGGGCTGGTCTCGCTCGACGGCTCACCACTGCGCTCCGAACCGGCCGACAGCGTCCCGCTCAGCCGCCTCTACTTCCTCTGATCCCCCACCTGTTGAGGACACCACGATGACCAACCCGACGCCCGCCTCCCTCGGCTACCGGATGCCCGCCGAGTGGCACCCGCACGACCGGACCTGGATGGCCTTCCCGACCACCAACCCCACCTTCGACAGCCCCGAGGCGCTGCACGCGGGCCGCGAGGCCTGGGCCTCCGTCGCCAACACCATCGTCCGGTACGAGCCGGTGACGCTGATCGTCAACACCGGCGAGACCGCCGAGGCCCGCAAGTACGTCTCGGACCAGGTCGAGATCGTCGAGCGCCCGCTCGACGACGCCTGGATGCGCGACATCGGCCCGTCCTTCCTGATCGACGGCAAGGGCTCGCTGGCCGCCGCCGACTGGATCTTCAACGGCTGGGGCGCGCAGGGCTGGGCCCGCTGGGACAAGGACCAGCACATCGCCGAGCACATCAGCGAACTGACGGAGGTCCAGCGGTTCGCCTCCCGGCTGATCAACGAGGGCGGCGGCATCCACGTCGACGGCGAGGGCACCGTGCTGGTCACCGAGACCGTCCAGCTCGGCGAGGGCCGCAACGCCGACTGGACCAAGGAGGAGGTCGAGGCCGAACTGCACGCCTTCCTCGGCACCACCAAGGCGATCTGGCTCCCGCGCGGCCTCACCCGCGACTACGACGAGTTCGGCACCCGCGGGCACATCGACATCGTCGCCTCCTTCGTGCGCCCCGGCGTCGTGGTCGCCCACGTCCAGCCCGACCCCTCCCACCCGGACCACGAGGTCTGCAAGGAACTCGTCGCCATCCTCCGCGCCTCGACCGACGCCCGGGGCCGGCAGCTGGAGGTCGTCGAACTGCCCGCCCCCACCGTCCTGCTGGACGAGGACGGCGAGCCGGTCGACTACTCCTACATCAACCACTACGTGGCCAACGGCGCCGTGATCCTGTGCGCCTTCGCCGACCCGCGCGACCAGGAGGCCGCCGCCGTCCTCGGCCGCGCCTACCCGGGCCGCACCGTCGAACTCGTCGACGCCCGCGAGATCTTCGCCAACGGCGGCGGCATCCACTGCATCACCCAGCAGCAGCCCAAGGCCTGACCCCGGAGCCACCGGAGCGGGGCCCGCGACCCCGCTCCGGTAGCCTTCGAACCTCCGTTCCACCGAGGGAGAGCACCGCACATGGCCGACCCCCGCCCGCGCCGGCCGGCACGCCCCCGCGAGGAGGTCTTCGCCACCGCCCGGTCCGCCATCGCCGAACACGGGCTGGCCAAGCTCACCATGGCCGCACTCGGCAAGCAGCTCCAGATGAGCGCCGGGCACCTGCTCTACTACTTCGGCAGCAAGGACCAGCTGCTGCTGGAGACCCTCCGCTGGAGCGAGGACCAGCTCGGCGCCCGCCGCCACGACGCCCTCGCCGACCACTCCCTCGACCCCTGGCAGCGCCTCGACGCCTACCTGCGCCTGTACCTGCCCGAGGGCGCGGGGGACCCTCGGTGGATCCTCTGGGTCGAGGTGTGGGGCCGCTCCCCCGCGAGCGCCGAGATCCGCCAGGGGCAGCGGGAGATCGAGGCTCCCTGGCAGGCCGACCTGGTGGCCCTCATCGAGGAGGGCACCGCCACCGGCCACTTCACCCCGGGCCCCACCGCCGACCGCGCCACCCAGATCCGCGCCCTCCTCGACGGCCTCGCCGTCCCCATCGCCATCGGCCTCCCCGACGCCCACCCCCCTGCCGCCCTCACCCAGGCCGCCGCCGTGGCGAACATCCTCCTCCGCACCTGACGGGGGCGCGGCCGGCGGGGAAATATGTAGACCGGTCTACGGATTCTGGGCCCCCTGGGGCGCCTGCCTGCACGAAGAGTCGGCCAGGCCGACTTCCTGCGCAGCGCCGACATTGCGCCCGGGCCGCCCCGCCCGTTTCGCCCACCGCACGGCGCTGAAATATGCAGACCGGTCTACAGATTCGCTCCTCGCCACCGAGCTCCCGCGCACCAGAAGTCGGCCGGGCCGACTTTTCCGCGCAGTGCCAACGGCCTGCCCGCCCCACCGCGCCACGCCCCGCTACGCCGGAATATGCAGACCGGTCTACTGACCGCCTACCAGCGCGGCGCACCACGCGCGCGCCAAAAGTCGGGCCCGCCGACTTCCCGTGCAGCGCCGCCGCCTCGTTCGGCAAAATATGTAGACCGGCCTACAGATTCGCTCCTCACCACCGAGCCCCCGCGCACCAGAAGTCGGCTGGGCCGACTTTCTGTGCAGTGCCATCATTCCGCCCACCCCACCGCGCTGCGCCCGCCCGCGGCAATATGTAGACCGGTCTACAGACCACGCCAGCTCGGACACCCACGCGCGCCAAAAGTCGGGCCCGCCGACTTCCTGCGTGGCCTTCCCTGCGGACGCCGAGAAGAAATATGCAGACCGGTCTACAGATTTGCTTCGAGGACTGAGACCGCCGGCCGCCCCTGTGCGCCAGAAGTCGGTCTGGTCGACTTCTGGCGCACAGGCGCGTGGAAGCCGGGGCGCCAGAATATGTAGACCGGTCTACCTTTCATTCGGTCCAGATGGCAGCGGCGGTGCGGTCGTCGGCGTAGCCCTTGGCGCGGACCTGGACCTGGCGCAGGAAGTCGACGGTGCCCGGGGGGTGGGGGTGGGCCCAGTGGGTGGAGAGGAAGTGGGCGACGGCAGGTTCGTCGGCGATCGGGCGGCTCAGGCCGGGGGTGCAGAGGAGCAGGATGTCGCCCGGGGTGGCGGGGACGAGCCGGAAGCGGAACGGGCGCGGGTCGGGGACAGGGGCCTCGGGCACCGGCGGCTGCCCGTCCGGATGGTGCAGCAGGCGAGCCGCGTACGCGTCGATCCAGTGGCCGGAGCGCAGCAGGTAGAGGCCGCCCGGGCCGACGCCGAAGGCCGCGCGGTAGCCGGCCGCCGGGTCGAGCGAGACCATCAGGCAGTGCAACGAGGCCGGCGACGGCGTGTCGTCCCCCTCCGCCCGGGGCGCCAGCGCGCGCAGCGGGGCCGCGGCGCCGGTCGCCAGCCGCTGGAGGCCGTAGCGGAGCCGGTCCCGGGCGCCGTCGCGCAGATCGGCGGCCAGCCCGACCCGGCTGCGTCCGATCGCGGCGGCGAGTTGGCGACAGGCCTCGCCCGTGGCGGTGGCGACGGCCTCCGCGGTGACCGTGTCGTCCTCGGCGCCGCCCGTCCGATCGAAGCCGCCCAGGACGGCGAGCAGCAGCCCGTCCGGTCCGTCGCCGAAACGGGTGACCACCAGGCAGTCCCGGCGCGCTTCACCCCGGTAGCGGGCCGAGTCGCCGCGGACGGAGGCGGCGCGCAGCACGGACGGTCCGTACTGCGCCCCCTCCAGCACGGTGTCCGGGACGACCGAGCGCAGGGAGGCCGGGTCCGCCTCCGGTACGGCCGTCGGCTCGGGCCCGTACGTCGGGGGGCGTTCGCCGACGTGCGGGACGGCGGCCCCGCCGTCGGCGAGCGGCGCACGGGCGGCCAGGCGGGGGTCGGGGACGGCGGGGGGTGCGTGTTCCGGGTCGGGTTCGGGTGCCGGTGCGTGATCGGGCTCGGGTTCGGGTGCCGGTGCGTGATCGGGCTCGGGTTCGGGCGAGGGGGTCGGGCGAGGGGTGGGTGCCGCAGCCGCCTCGGGTACTTGGAGGTCCTCGGCGGTTTCCGGCGCCTCGGCGGCCTCGGCGAGGTCCGGGACGGCGGTGACCTCCGGGGCGTCGGCAACGACGGGCGCGGGTTCGACCTCGACGTCCTCGGCAACAGGCTCGGGTTCGGGTTCGCGCTCGGGCTCGGCGACCGGCTCCGGAGCCGACGGCGAGGCGGTCTTCTCCAGCGAGACCGAAGCAGCCTCCGGCTCGGACACCGCCTCCGGCTCCGGCACTGGCTCCGGCTCGGAAACCGGCTCCGGCTTCGCCTTCGGCGTGTCGTCGGCGAAGGAGGGTGCCGGGAACTGGTGGGTCTCCATGGCGCTCCGCTGACGCCCGATCCCCTCCGTCCCGTCGATCACGCCGACGGCGGTGGCGAACCAGTCGTCGAGGCTGTCCCCACCGTCCTGCACGGGCTCCGGGGCAACAGCAGGCTCCGGCTCGGGCACCACCGTGGGCCCGGCCTCCTCCGCCGGCTCCGGCTCCCCCGACCGCTGCTGCCCGATGAGCCCGACCGCCGTGTCGAACCAGTCGTCGACGCTGCCGTCCCCCGGGTCGGCGTGCGGGGTGTCGGGGAGGGTGCCCGCCGGGCCGTCGTAGACGGTGTCCCACCAGCCGTCGTCGGGCCGGTGCGGCTGTGCGGGTGCACCCTGCTTGCTCATCTGGCGGCTCCTGCTCGGGTCCGTGGTCGCGCCACCCCCGGCGGGCCGGGCTCGACGTCATTGTTCTCCACGGGCAACGACCCTGTCCGGGTTTCGGCGACAACCGGTCACCCACCGGAACATCCCGGCCACGCCGCCGACCAGCCGGTTCGTCGCCGTGTCCCGGTCATTTCGCGGCGGAGGACACCGCTCCGTCCGTTTCCGTTCCGTCCGTGCTTGCCGGATGTGCCCGGAGCAGGGTGTTTCCTGGCCATCCGGGTGTGCGTGCCCCCGAAAATGAGGGCCGATAGGGGGCATCGCTTCACACGTTCGGCTGATTAAATGTGCGCATGACCGCGTCGGCCCCCAGCTCGCCCCGACCGGGGAGGGCCGCACCGGCGGGCCGCCCGGTGGGTGCGCTGTTGGTCCTGCTGCTCGTCGCCCTGCTGACGATGCTGCCCTGCGCGGGCCAGGCGAAGGCGTTGGACGGGACCGCCCGTCCGGTGCCGACCGCGGCCCCCGTCAGTGCCGTGACCGTCGTCAGCGTCCAGGTCGCGATCGGACAAGCGCCCCACGCCGGCCACGCCGCGCAGGCCACCAAGCCCGCCAGGGCCGCGAAGATCGCCGAGGTCGGCCAGGCCGCGAAGGCCTCCGACCAGCACCGGATCGCCGAGGACCAGGGTCACTGGATCCTCTGCACCGCCGACGGCGAGCCCCCGCGCAACAACGGCTGCTCCAGCCACCCGTTCTGCCCGCAGGACGCACAGCTGCCGAATCCGCCGCCACAGCCCCAGCCCGCCGTGTCGCCCGTGACCCCGGGCGCGCCCGAGGCGCTGCCCCGGGTGGCGCCCGCGGGCCTGCTGGACGGTTCGCACCCGGCGCCCGACCTGCACGAGCTCCAGGTCCACCGGTCCTGAGCGGAACCCGCCGCCGGCCCCGACGCCGGCGGATCCGCCCCGTCTCCCCCTCCAGCTGACCGCCGCCACCGACCGGTGCGCGGCGGGGACAAGGACACCACCATGGGTTCCGCCTCGAAGCAGTCCAACAAGTCCGGCGGCAAGCAGGCCGGTCTCGACCGCCGCGCCCGGATAGCCGAGCTGCGCGCCGCCGAGCAGCGCCGCGAGCGCCGCAACAAGATCGTCGCCTCGGTGGTGGCCGGTGTGCTGGTGATCGGCGCGATCGCCACCGGCACCTGGATCGTCATGGACCAGAACCAGAAGAAGAAGGACAAGGAAGCCGCCGCCAACGCGGACATCCCGGGCGTGAAGACCTTCGGCGACCTGACCCGCAACCACGTCAAGGAGAAGGTCACCTACCCGATGACCCCGCCGGTCGGCGGCGACCACAACGCCGTCTGGCTGGACTGCATGGGCCACGTCTACGACCAGCCGGTCGAGAACGAGCGCGCCGTCCACTCGCTGGAGCACGGCGCGGTCTGGGTGACCTACAACGGCAAGGCCACCCCGGACGACATCAAGACCCTGTCCGACAAGGTGAAGGCCACCCCGTACTCGCTGATGAGCCCGTACCCGGACGAGCAGGGCACCATCACCCTGAACGCCTGGAGCACCCAGCTGGTCGTGGACAGCGCCAGCGACCCCCGGGTGAACCAGTTCTTCACCAAGTACGTCCAGGGCAAGCAGACCCAGGAGCCGGGCGCCTCCTGCACCATGGGGGCGATGTGACCGCCGACGCGGGCCGCCCCGAGGGTGTCGCGCCCGAGGGCGCCGCGTCCGGAGGGGCTGCGTCCGGGGACGCCGTCGGGTCGGCCGCGGAGGCCGTGGCCGGGGCCGTCACCGCCGAGGACGGCGGGGGCGCGGCCCCGCGCCGTCGGCGCATGTGGTGGCCGGCCGCGCTGGCCGCCGCCGTGGCGCTGGCGCTCGGCGTGCCGGCGCTGGTGGCGAGCGGCACCTCCGCCTCCGGCACCTCGCTGTCCGTCCCCGCGGACGACTCGCCCGAGGCCGGCTTCGCCCGCGACATGGCGACCCACCACCAGCAGGCGGTGGACCTGTCGTTCGTCGTACGGGACCGCACGAGCGACGAGCCGACCCGCACCCTCGCCTTCGACATCATCAACACCCAGGCCAACCAGCGCGGGATGATGATGGGCTGGCTGGACCAGTGGGGGCTGACGCAGCACTCGACCGCCAAGCCGATGGCGTGGATGAAGATGGGCCACGACTACGAGGCGCACGACGGCTCGCTGATGCCCGGCATGGCCACCAACACGCAGATCGCGAAGCTGCGCTCGCTCAGCGGCCGGGACGCCGAGGTGTTCTACCTGCAGCTGATGATCGAGCACCACAAGGGCGGCGTCGAGATGGCCCAGGGCTACGTGGACCTGGCCAGGAACGACACCGAGAAGCGGCTGGCGCAGTCGATGGTGATCGCGCAGACCTCGGAGCTGCAGCTGATGACCGACATGCTCACCGAGCGCGGCGCGGCCCCCGGGGTGCCCGCCTCCTGAGCCGGGCCCGAACCGGCTCGACCCCCTCGTTCCCCGGACGGCCGGGGCGCGGCCGACGGTCCCGTACCGTCCCCGCCGCGCCCCGGCCGTCCGCCGTCCCCACCCCTCGCGGAGACCTCGCATGACCCCCGCCTCCCCCACGTCCCCCGCCGCCGGTTCCCCGGACGCTCCGGCCGTCCCGTGGCTGATCGCCGGACTGGGCAACCCCGGACCGTGGTTCCGGCAGACCCGGCACAACGCGGGCTTCCTCGCCGTCGACCGGCTGGCCGAGCGGCACGGCGCCCGCTTCCGGCGGCGCGGTCTCGCCACCCTGGTCGCGGAGATCGAGGTCGACGGCCGGCCGGTGCTGCTCGCCAAGCCGCTGTGGTTCATCAACCTGTCCGGCCGTCCGGTGGCCGCGCTGCTGCGCCGGTACGGCGTGCCGGTGGAGCGGCTGGTGGTCGTGCAGGACGACCTGGACTTCGCGTTCGGCTCCGCCAAGGTCAAGCGCGGCGGCGGGCCCGGCGGCCACAACGGGGTGCGCTCGGTGGGCGAGGTGCTGGGCACCCGCGACTTCGTCCGGCTGCGGTTCGGCGTCGGCCGGCCGCCGAAGGGGCAGAGCGTCGGCGACTTCGTGCTGAAGAAGTTCTCGGACGAGGAACTGGCCTCCATGCCGGGCGAGTTGGACCGCTGCGCCGACGCCCTGGAGACGCTGGTGCGGCTCGGCCTGAACCGGGCCCAGGACGCCCTGAACGCTCCCGCCCGCCGGACGTCCTGACAGACGCCGCCGGGGCTCGTCCTTCCGGTCTTCTGCTCGGCGGCCAAGCCGTGAGGGAGACGCCGGAATCATCCGATGACGCCCGGGTGGTGATCGGGCCGGTATATGGGGAAGGGGCTGGCTCGTCCGTGGGTCGTGTCGGACGGGCCGACTCCGCAGATGGTCCGGAGACCGACCTCAGGAACGGGCCGTGCGGCTCGTGCGGCGCGTCCCGGTCGTTCGGCTCGTCCCGGTCGTACGACTCGTGCGCGCCGTGGGGCTCGTGCGGGCCGCACCGGTGGCGGGGGTCGGCCGGGTGAGGACCGCGGCCGCCGTCGCGACCGCCGCGAGGAGCAGCAGCACCGTCCGCCCACCGGACGTCGCGCCCGCCAGGTGGACACCCAGGACGGACAGTGCCATGCCGAGCGCCGTACCGAGGCTGCGCGCCATGTTCACCATGCCGCCGCCGACCGCCGAGCACTCCGCCGGGATCGCGCGCATCACCAGCGCGTTGTTGGCCGGCAGCAGCAGGCCCAGTCCGTACCCGGCGACCAGCAGCGGGGCCGCCGAGGCGGTCGAGGCCGGGAGTACGGCGAACAGCAGCAGTCCGGCGGCCGCGACGGCCGCACCGAAACGGCACCTGGTCACGTCCGACCAGCCCCGGGGCAGCAGCCCGCCGCCGACCGTCGCGGCGAACGCGAACGCGGCGGGCAGGAGGGTGACCAGCAGGCCCGCGCCGGCCGTGGACACTCCCGCGCCGGTGAGCAGCACGGGGCCCAGCACGAGCGGGCAGAACAGCAGCAGGTAGCCGATCAGCGCGATCACCAGGCCGGACCGTACGCCCGGGGTGTTGACCAGTCCGGGTGCCAGGATCGGCCGGGCGGCCCGCCGCTCCTGGCGCACGAGTGCGGCGGTGAGCACGGCGGCGGCGAGCAGCAGGACGGCGACGATCCACCCGGGGAGCGGCAGTCCGGAGGCGGTGGACAGGGCGAGCAGCAGTGCGGTGGTCGCCCCGGCGAGCAGCAGCATGCCCGGCAGGTCGAAGCGGGCTTCGTCGCGGGCCGGGCGCACCGCCGGCCGCACCGCCGGGCGCTTCCCGGCGTTCGGTACGGCCCGCGCTCGGGGCACCAGGCCCGAACCCGGTACCGGGTTCGGGCTCGGGGTCGGCGCCGGGCTCGGGCCCCGGCCCGGGAGGCCCGTCCGGGTGCGGGGCAGCAGATACCAGCCGGCCAGGATGCCGAACACGGCGATCGGTACGTTGACCCAGAACACCCAGCGCCACGAGGCGTGTTCGACCAGCAGCCCGCCGAGGCTGGGGCCGAGCGCCAGCCCGAGGCCCTGTGCCGAGGCCTGGATGCCGAGCGCGCGCCGCATCGCGTGCTCCGGGACGCCGCGGGCGACCAGCGCGACGCTGTTGGCCTGCATCATCGCGGCGCCGACGGCCTGGACGGCCCGGCAGCCGACCAGGATCCAAAGGCTTCCGGCGAATCCGGCACCGAGGGAGGAGAGGCCGAAGACGGCGAAACCGCCGATGTACATCGTCTTGCGGCCGACCAGGTCGGAGAGCCGGCCGATCGGCGCCAGCAGGGCGACCAGGACGAGCAGGTACGCGAGGGCGACCCACTCGACGGCGGCGAAGCCCGCGTCGAAGTGGTGGCCGATGGCGGGGAAGACCAGGGCGATGACGCTGGCGTCGAGCTGGCCGAGGAAGGCGCCGAGACAGACCGTGCCGACGGCCAGCCAGTGGGCGTGGCGCCAGCCGGCTATGCCGCGGGGCCGGGGCCGCTCGGTGAGCAGCCGTGCGGCAAGGGCGGTGGCGTTCATGCAACGAATATATCGGATGCAGATATGTTCTTTCTACGAGCAGATCGACCTGCGATACGAAGCGTCTCACCGACCGCCCGTGCCCGCGTCCGAGGAGCGGACCACGCCCCCGGAACGCCCCGTACCAGGAGATACGCTGTCCGCCATGCCGTCGTCACCACACGTTCCCGATTCCGCCACCGCAAGCCCCGACCCGGCGGTCGAGCACGCCCGGCGACTGACCGACACCGTCACCCGGCTGCGCCGCGCACTGCGCAGCAGCATCCGCACCGACTACCCGTGGGAGTCCCTGCCGATGGCGCAGGTCGAACTCCTCCAGACCCTCGCCGCCGCACCGCTGCGGGTCGGCGAGCTGGCCGCCCGGCAGCGACTGGCACCCAACACCGTCAGCGGGCTGGTCGGCAAGCTGCTCGAAGCCGGCTTCGTGGACCGCCAGGCCGACCCCGGCGACCGCCGCACCGCCCGGATCGCCCTCACCCCGGCCGGCCGGCGCCAGCTGGACGACTGGCAGCACGCCCACGAGCGGCGCATCGCCACCGCGCTCGACACCCTCGCCCCGGCCGACCGCGCGGCGGTCGTCGACGCCCTGCCCGCGCTGGAACAGCTCGCCCGTGCTCTCGCACAGCCGGGGACCGGCGCCGAACACGGCTGACCCGGCGGCCCCACTCCGGCCACCCCACCCCTGCGACCCGGCTCCGCCGGTCCGCCCGTCCGCCGGTCCGCGCCGTCCGCCCGCGAGCAAAACCGCTGGTCGTCATGCCGGGCGGGCCGCTAGCGTCCCGGCATGACCACAGCACGGGTACGCATCGAGCCCTGGACGGACGCCGACCTGGCGCTGCTGCGCCGGGTCAACACGCCGGAGATGAAGAAGCACGTCGGCGGGCCGGAGACCGAGGAGCAACTGCTCGTCCGGCACCGCCGCTACCTCGACTTCGTCCCGTCCGGCCTCGGCTGCATGTACCGGATCGTGCTGGTGCCCGACGGCGCGCCGGCCCTGGGCGAGGCGGCCGCGGGTGAGCGGGTCACTGGCGAGCCGGTCGGCACGGTCGGCTACGGCACCCGGACCTGGGCGGGCGAGACCGTGCACGAGATGGGATGGAACGTGCTGCCCGGCCACCAGGGCCGCGGCATCGCCGTCGCCGCCACCCGCGCCGCGGTCGCGGCCGCCCGCCGCGAGGCGGCCCAGCGGTACCTGCACGCCTTTCCGTCGGTGGACAACCCGGCTTCCAACGCGGTCTGCGCGAAGGCCGGGTTCACGCTGCTCGGCGAGACGGAGTTCGAGTTCCCGCCCGGACGGTTCATGCGCAGCCACAACTGGCGGGTGGACCTGCGCAGTTCGGACTGACCGACGGCATCGGTGCGGCGCGGTGAGGACAGCGGGGTGCGGACGGCGGGGTATCCGCGGCGGGACCAGCTCGGGGCCCCGCTCAGAAGAGCGTGCCGCTCTCCAGCTCCAGCAGCTGCCGCTTGCGGTCCACACCCGCCGCGAAGCCGGTGAGCGCGCCGCTGGCGCCGAGCACCCGGTGGCAGGGCCGCACGATCAGCAGCGGGTTGGCGCCCACCGCGCCGCCGACCGCCCGGACCATCCGCGGTTCCTGCCCGGCCAGTTCGGCGAGTTCGCCGTAGGTGACCGTGGTGCCGTACGGGATCTCGTCCAGCGCGGCCCAGATCCGGCGGCGGAACTCGGTGCCCACCGGCGCGAGCGGGAGGTCGAACCCGGTGCGCTCGCCCGCGAAGTAGGCGGTCAGCTGGGCGACCGGCTCGGCGAGCGCCTCCGGGTCGAGGACCCAGTCGTCGGCGGGCTCGGCCAGCGCGTACTTCTGGCCCGGCGCGGTGACGGTGGCCAGTGCGGCCGGCCCGCCGTCCTCGGGCAGGACGCCGCTCAGCAGCAGCCGACCGAAGGGGCTCTCCATGGTGGTGTAGACGGTGGTGCTCATGCTCGTTCGTTCTCCGTTCCGGTACTGGTGGTCGCGGGGCCGGCCCACAGCCGGTGGACCGCGTAGGAACGCCACGGGGCCCAGGCCTCGGCCGCACGGGCGGCGGACTTCGGGTCGCCCGGGGCGCCGAGCCGGACGAGGCCGTGCTTGACGCCCACGTCGCTCGGGAGGAAGACGTCGGGGTCTGCGAGGGCCCGCATCCGCAGGTAGCCGACCGTCCAGGGGCCGATGCCGGGCAGGTCCAGCAGCCGGGCTGCGGCCTCCTCCCGGTCGACCCCGCTGTCGAGGCTCACCACGCCCTCCGCCAGGGCTGCGCACAGCCCGGTGAGCGCGCGGCGGCGGGCGTCGGGCATCGCGAAGTCCTCCGGGGCCGCGGTGGCCAGCGCCGCCGCGGTCGGGAAGAGCAGTCGCAGGCCGCCGCTGGGGTCGGGCAGCGCGGTGCCGTACTTCTCGGCGAGCCGACCCGCCAGGGTACGGGCGGCGCCGACGCTGATCTGCTGGCCGAGGACGGCGCGGACGGCGAGTTCGTGCGGGTCCACGTGCCCGGGCGAACGCAGGCCGGGGCGCTCCCGGACCAGCGGGCCGAGCACCGGGTCGGCGCCGAGCTGATCGTCGACCGCGAGCGGGTCGGCGTCCAGGTCGAAGAGGTTGCGCAGGCGCTGGACGGCGGTCGGCAGGTCGCGCAGGTCGGCGAGGAACAGCCGGCAGTCCAGCCAGCCCCGGGTGCGCGGCTCGCCGGGTGCCAGGCCGTCGACCTCGGCGATGCCGTGGCCGTACGGGAGCGCGAGCGTGCGCCGGTAGGTGCGGACGCCGGGACGCCCGCCGGGGACGACCTCCTCCACGCCGGGCACGGCGCGCAGGGCGAGGAAGTCGATCAGGTGGTCGCTGTCCAGCGCGCCGCGGTAGGCCAGGCGCAGGGTCAGGCCGCCGGCCGGGGTCGCGGTGCGCCGGCCGGCCGCGACCTCGGCGCGCAGACCGCTGGGGGTGCGGTCGTAGACCTCGCGCACGGTGTCGTTGAACTGGCGGACGGAGGCGAAGCCGGCCGCGAACGCGACGTCGGTGACGGGCAGTTCGGTGGTCTGGAGGAGCAGCCGGGCGGTCTGGGCGCGACGGGCGCGGGCCAGCGCGATCGGACCGGCGCCGAGCTCGGCCGTGAGCTGGCGCTGCAGTTGGCGGGAGCTGTAGCCGAGGCGGTCGGCCAGGCCGGCGACGCCCTCGCGGTCCACGACGCCGTCCCCGATGAGGCGCATCGCACGGCCGACCAGGTCGGCGCGGTGGTTCCACTCCGGCGAGCCCGGCACGGAGTCGGGGCGGCAGCGGCGGCAGGCACGGAAGCCTGCGCCCTGGGCGGCTGCGGCGCTGGGGTAGAAGACGCAGTTGACTCGCTTGGGGGTCACGGCCGGGCAGCTCGGCCGGCAGTAGATGCCGGTGGAGGTGACCGCCGTGAAGAAGACGCCGTCGAAGCGGGCGTCCCGGCTGTCCACGGCTCGGTAGCGGATGTCGTCGTCGATCACGTTGTCCAGTTTGCGGGATCGGGTGGGGGGTGACTGGCGGGAATCGGACATCGCCGTTCGGGGGCCCTCCCCCTCCCCTCCCGCCCCACCCCCACCGTGCCCCGAAAATCGGGGGCCGTGCGAACGACCCGCGGCTACGCTCGCCCCATGAGCGAGCAGCCCGACGCCCCGCCCGACGCCCCGCCCGGAACCCAGCCCGACGCCCCGCCCGCCGACCACTCCTACGTCGGCCCGGACGACCCGCGGGTCGTCGCCCTGCCTCCGGAGGAGTTCGCGTTCCCCGGCCCGCTGCGCGACGAGCTGGTCGCGGCCGTCCTCAGCGGTGCGAAGACCAGCACCACCGGCCTGGTCGCCGACTACGAGCACGAGGGTGAGCCCCTGCCGCTGGTCGGCGAGCGGGCCGCCGTCCTCGACTCGGACGGCCGCCGGATCGCGGTGATCGAGACCACGGACGTCCGTGTGGTCCCGCTCGCCGAGGTCGATCTGCAGCACGCCCTGGACGAGGGCGAGGGCTACCGCACTGTGGCCGAGTGGCGTGCCACGCACGAGCGGTTCTGGCGCAGCCCGGAGATGCTCGACGCCCTCGATGACCCGGACTTCACCGTGGACGACGCCACCCCGCTGGTCCTGCAGCGCTTCCGCCTGGTGGCGGACCTCCGCTGAGCCGGACCTCCGCTGAGCCGGGCCGGCCCGGCGCCGTCCGACCACCGCAGCCGCAGCGCGACGGTGGCCGGCCGACGCCGACGCCGACTGGTCAGCGCTTCACCGGCCCTCCCGCGGCACGCATCGACTTGGTGATCGCCTTCCACTTCTGCAGCCGGGCCTTGGCCACCCGGGCGTCCGAACGCGAGGCGATCCACTCGTTCTCGCGCTGGAGCTTGAGGTAGCTGTCCATCCGGCGCTGCGGGAGGGTGCCGTCGGCCAACGCCTCCTGCACCGCGCAGCCCGGCTCGGTGTGGTGACCGCAGTCGTGGAAGCGGCACTCCTCGGCCAGCTCCGCTATGTCGGCGAAGGCCAGGTCCACGCCCTCGCCACCGTAGAGGCCGACCTCGCGCAGCCCGGGGGTGTCGATCAGCACGCCGCCGCCGGGCAGCGGGATCAGCTCGCGGGTGGTCGTGGTGTGCCGACCCTTCTGGTCGACCTCGCGGGCATCCTGGACGGTCATCACGTCGGCGCCGGCCAGCGCGTTGGTGAGCGTGGACTTGCCGACGCCGGACTGGCCGATCACCGCGGTGGTGCCGGGGGTGCAGGCGCGCAGCACGTCCATGCCGTCCCCGGTCTCGGCGCTCACCACGAGCACCGTGACCCCGGGCGCGACCGCCTCGACGTCGGACCGGATGAAGTCGGCGTCGTCCACCAGGTCGGCCTTGGTGAGGACGACCAGCGGTTCGGCGCCGGACTCCCAGGCGAGGGCGAGGAAGCGCTCGATCCGCCCGAGGTCGGGATCGGTCGCGAGGGAGGAGGCGATCAGGACGGTGTCGACGTTGGCCGCCAGCACCTGGCCGTCGGAGCGCTTGCCGGCCACCTTGCGGATGATCGCGGTGGAGCGCGGCAGCAGCGCGACGACGGCCGCCATCGGCCGGGCGTGGAGGTCCACGGCCGCCCAGTCGCCCGTGCACGGGCAGTTGATCATGTCGGCGTCACCGACCGGCCGGGTGTCGAACCGGACGGTGCGCGGCTCGCCCGTCTCCGGGTCGGCGATCACGGCGTCGCACTGGCCGCGGTCGACCCGGACGATCCGGGCCGGGAGCAGCCCGGCCTCGCCCAGCGGTTCGAACAGTTCCGCGAGCTCGGACGTCCAGCCGTAGCCGGCCAGGGCGGAGCCCGTGGACGCGGAGCCTGCGTCGGGCAGGGAGGAAGAAAAAGAAGAAGAGGTGGAGAGAGAAAACGACGGAACGGAGGCAGCGTTGATCAACGCAGTGGCCCTTCGGGAGGAGAACGTCCCGGCGGGCTACGGCTGGCGCGAAGGGCTCAGCCGGCGGCCGGGAAAAGGAGGTGAACGCGAGTGCTGCCCTGGGCAGCTATCGGGGCGACAACGACCACGGGGGTTCACCTCCTGCTCTCTACTCCTCGGGCGGCCCAATGGCCCCCGAACCGGACACGTCACACGCTAGCGAAGCGGCCCGGCCTCGCCAACCCATTTTTGACCTGCGGAAACGCTCCGCGGCAGGCCTCGAAGCCTTCCGGGAGGAACGCCGGCTACCCCCCGTACCGGTGCTTGAGGTTCGGGTCGTCCAGCCACCACGGCCGCATCCCCGTCTCGTCCTCCTCCGGCCGCCCCGCCGCCCGCGCCTCCTCGGCCGCCGCCTCGAAGCGCGCGTCCAGCTCGGCGTCCACGGCCCGGATCTCCTCCCGTCCCTGCACCACCATCCGCCGCACCAGCGCGGCCAGGAACGGCAGCCCGACCAGGTCCCCCAGCACCCAGAACGCGTTGCCGCCCCAGGTCTGGTCCTGGGCCGGGGTCGGCCCCCACGGGCGCCCGAGCGCCACGTAGTAGTGCTCGGCGACGAGGTGGCCGCCGTAGATCAGCACGATCCCGAGCCCCGCGTCGAAGATCACCTCCGCGAAGGTGATGAACAGCCCGACCAGGTGCGGGTACTCGTGCCCGACCGGGTCGATCTGCAGCCGCGGCCAGAAGTAGGCGAGCCCGAGCAGCACCAGCGCCAGGTGCAGCAGCACGTTCCCGGACGCGCTGGACACCGACTCCTCGTACCAGGGCGTGAAGTAGAGCAGCCACGGCGGCGCCATCAGCAGGGCGGTGGAGACCGCCGGGAACATCAGCACCTTGGACGGGCGGCTGCGCAGCACCCGCAGGATCCGCTCCCGCCGGGCCGGCGGCGCGGACCCGACCAGCAGCGAGACGGGCGCGCCGAGCGCGAGCAGCAGCGGGACGACCATGAGCAGCAGCACGACCTGCACGGCCCGGTCGGTGAAGAGGATCCGGTCGTAGACGCCGAGGCCGGAGCAGGTGCACCAGATCCACAGCAGCAGTCCGCCGAGGAACGCGGCGGTGCGGCTGGGCCTCCAGCGCTCGCCGCCGGACCGGTGGACGGCGCGCGCCGCGACCAGGTACCAGGCGCCGAGCAGCACCGAGAGGGTGAGCACCAGCGGCTCGGCCGTCCAGGAGGTGACCAGGTCGGACCACTGCCACGGCGGCGGCCCGTCGTAGGCGAGTACGGAGACCGCGCCGTCCACCGCGCCGTTCATCCGTCCGCCACCTCGCTCGTACCCGCAGCCACCGAGGCGGCGAGCCGTCCGCACCGTCACCGTCGGGCCCCGCGGCGGACGCCGCGACGCCCGGCCATGATGTCCCCGCGCGACCGGCCCGCCGCACGCGGGGCCCTCCTCTATACCCGCCCCTGAGGAAAGCTTTACCGATCCCCAACAAAGCTTTGCCCAGGCAAAGTTCTGCCCGTGGAACCCCTCCGCTCGCAACCGCGGCCACGACACAAACGTCTGGCAGGATGCCGGTCGGCGAGACCCGCCACGTGGGTGACAAGGGGACGACAAGAGGTGCGAAGCACTGCACGCGGCGAGGGCCGCCGGCTGGCCGCGCGCCACCGCAACATCGAGCTGGGCCTGCTGGCGCTCGCGGTGGCCGTCTGTCTGGCGGGACATGTCGAGGCCGATCTGGCACTGACTGGCTCGTTGCCGCCCGGACTGCTGGTGCACGGCCTGTCACTGGGGGCGCTCGCCGGGGCGGCGCACCTGGCGGTGCGCCGGTTCGCACCGTACGCGGACCCGCTGATCCTGCCGTTGGGGGTCTTCCTGACCGGCTTCGGCCTGGTGCTGCTGGACCGGCTGGACATCAGCTACAAGGCCGCGCACAGCGCCAAGGGCGACTACCAGAAGCTCCCGGCCGCGCCCTCCCAGCTGATGTGGGTGTTCATCTCGGTGGCGGTGGCGATCGCGCTGATCGTGCTGGTCAAGCACCACCGGTTCTTCCAGCGCTACGTCTACCTGCTGATGGCGGGGGCGCTGATCCTGCTCGCGGCGCCGGTGGCCTCGCCCAGCGACAGCTTCGGCGCCAAGCGCTGGATCCGGCTGTTCGGGCTCTCCTTCGAGCCGGACGAGTTCGTGAAGGTCGCGATCACGATCTTCTTCGCGGGCTACCTGATGGCCTCCCGGGACGCGCTCGCGCTGGCCGGCCGCAAGATCTGGGGGCTGACCCTGCCGCGCGGCCGGCACGCCGGGCCGGTGCTGGCGATCTGGGTGGTCAGCCTGCTGGTGCTGATCTTCGAGCGTGACCTGGGCACCTCGCTGATCTTCTTCGGCGTCTTCATCGTGATGCTGTACGTGGCGACCGAGCGCACCAGCTGGGTGGTACTCGGCCTGCTGATGGCGGTCGGCGGCGCGGCGGTGGTCGGCACGGTGGAGCCGCACGTGCACGGCCGCGTCGAGGCCTGGCTGCACCCGCTCGACTACTACAAGCCGGTGCACGACAAGGCGATCTCCGAGCAGCCCGCCGAGGCCCTGTTCAGCCTGGGCACCGGGCACCTGACCGGGACGGGCCTGGGCTCGGGCCGGCCCTGGCTGATCGGCTTCGCCGGGCGCAGCGACTTCATCTTCACCACCATCGGCGAGGAGCTGGGCCTGGCCGGGGTGACGGCGATCCTGCTGGTGTACGTGCTGCTGATCCAGCGGGGACTGCGCACCGCGGTCGGCCTGACCGACCCGTTCGGCAAGCTGCTGGCCACCGGCCTGTCGGCGGCGCTGGCGCTGCAGATCTTCGTGGTCGTCGGCGGGGTGAGCGGGCTGGTCCCGCTGACCGGCAAGGCGCTGCCCTTCCTGGCCGCCGGCGGTTCCTCCCTGCTGGCGAACTGGCTGATGATCGCACTGCTGATCAAGCTGAGCGACTCCTCCGGGCGCACCGCCCTGGAACCGGCCCAGCCCTCCCCCGAGCCGCTCCCGGCCCAGGCGGCGCCGGCGGCGGCCGCCCCGTCCGCCCCGAACCGGACGTCCCCGGACCGGACGCCCCGTGACCGGACGCCCGCGGGCCCGACGCCCACCCCGGCGACCCCGAACCCGGCCGCCCCGAACCCGGGGGCCCCGACCCACGCAGCCCCGAACCCGGCAGCCGCGGGCCCGACCGACCCGCGGTCCGGCACACCGGGCGGCGCCGACCCCTCCGCCGCGCGGACCGAGCTGCGCCCCCGGTACGGCCACACCCCCGCCGCACCGCAGTACGGCGACGCCCGGAACCCCACCACCTGACCGACCGACCGGCCCGCGGACCGACCGACCGGCCTGCGGACCGACGGACCCACGCCCGACGCCCCCCACGGAGCGGCGAACCCCGGACACGCCACAGGGCCTCCCCCGCACCCGCGGGAGAGGCCCTGTCCGTCAGTCCGTCATCGCACCCGTACGCCGCGGCCCGCCCCCGCCTACCGCTGCTCCCACGGCGGCCGCGGCGGCCGGGGCGGGTACCCCGGCACCTGCTGCCCCGGCGGTCCGAGGGGTTCCGGCGGCCCGGACGGCCCGGCCCCCGGCGCCGGTGGCGGCCCGGACGGCCGGTCGCTGTCCGGCGGCGGCGGGGCGGGCCGGTGGTGCGGCCCGCCGCGGGCGGTGAGCCGGCCGCGCACGTTGTCGGCGGCCAGCACGTCGGCCCACCGCTCCGGGTACTCGGAGGGCACGTCGACGTCATCGCCCTCGTCCTCGCCCCACTCCTCCTCGGCGCCCTCGGCGAGCCCGAGTTCGCGGGCGCGCCGGGCCCGTTCGACGGCCCGCCGGGCGGCGACCTCGCGGACCACCGCGGCGGCCGCCTCCTCGTGGGCCCGCTCGTTCTCGGCGCGGGCGTCGGCGGTCTCCAGGGTGGGCCAGCGCCGGTCTATCGCGGCGTTCATGGCGGCGCCGATGAGCACCGCGAGGGCCACCACGAAGATCCACAGCAGCACGGCGACCGGCGCCGCCAGCGAGCCGTACACCGAGGGGCCCTCGACCGAGCTGACCAGGTAGAGCCGCAGGCCGACGCTGCAGAAGACCAGCACCACCAGGGCGACCAGGGCGCCGGGGATGTCCTCGCGCCACGGCGTCGAGACCGGGACGGCCAGGTGGTACAGGGTGGTGAGCGAGACGATCAGCAGCACGATCGCGACCGGCCAGTACGCGGCGCCGACCAGCCCGGCGACCCCGGGCACGGCGTTCTCCACCAGTCCGGGCCCGGCCATCAGCAGCGGCAGCACCAGGGAGCCGATCACCAGCGCGCCGAGGTAGAGGCCGAGGGACATCAGCCGGGTCTTGACGATGCCCCGCTTGCCGTCGAGCCCGTACATGACGGTGATGGTGTCGATGAAGATGTAGAGGGCCCTGGAGCCGGACCACAGCGACAGCAGGAAGCCGATCGAGATGAGGTCCGGCCGGGTGTGGTCGAAGACCTGGCTGAGCAGCGGTTTGACGACCTCGTTGACCGAGGAGTCCGACAGCACCGTCCCGGAGGCCGAGACGATGTCGTGCTTGAGCCGGTCGATCGTGCCCGCGCCGAGGAACTCGTCGAGGTAGCCGAGGGTGGCGGCGAGGCCGAGCAGCAGCGGTGGGATCGACAGCAGGGTGAAGAAGGCCGCCTCCGCGGCGAGGCCGGTGACCCGGTACTCGACGCAGGTGTTGGTGGTGTCCCTGACCAGCTCCCACGCGGTGCGGCGCCAGGTGGCCTGTTTGGCCGCGCGCCGGGATCCCTTGCCCCGGCGCCGGGAGGGCCGCGACTCGGGGTTCGGTCTGCTCGTATCGCCTGCTGCTTGCACAGGCCTAACGGTATCGGGCCGGGGCGCTCCGGTTGATCTCCCCCGGGGTGCGGGCGCCGGGGCGGACACCGGGCCGCGAGCGGCGGGAACCTCCAACCGTCCCATATGACGAAACCTCAGCGTCCACCATTTGGATGTTAGTGGACCGCGAGTCATGCGCCGTGCGAATCTCTTGCCATGTCTAGCGCCGGAACCACCCTGGTAGGTCGACTCCACGTCGATCTCCTTCGCGTGTCCAGCGCCATCTGTCCGGTGACCTGAGCCCACCCCCGCCGCACCACCGCACCCGGCGCCACCCGTTCCCGCCATCCCCGCTGCAGCGGATGCGCAGGCGCCCGCCCGCCTCGGTCACTGTCTTCCCGGCCTTGATAAACCCGCAGGTCAGAGCAGCACCGCACGGCTGAGCACGCCCCGCGACCCACCCGGCGCCAGCGCCACCTGCCCCGAAGGACTTCACCATGGCCACCTCCCCCGAGACCGTCGAGCCCACGGCCGACAGCCCCGCTGCGCGCCGCCCCGCCGCGGCCCGCAAGGTGACCCGCCACCGCGGCGAGGGCCAGTGGGGCATGGGCCACCACACTCCCCTCAACGCCAACGAGCAGTTCAAGAAGGACGACGACGGTCTCAATGTGCGGACACGCATTGAGACGATCTACGCGCACCGCGGCTTCGACTCGATCGACCCCGCCGACCTGCGCGGCCGGATGCGCTGGTGGGGCCTCTACACCCAGCGCAAGGAGGGCATCGACGGCGGGAAGACCGCGATCCTCGACCCGCACGAGCTGGACGCCGAGTACTTCATGCTCCGGGTCCGCATCGACGGCGGCCGGCTGACCGTCGCCCAGCTGCGGGCGGTCGCCGAGGTCTCCGAGCAGTACGCGCGCGGCACCGCCGACCTGACCGACCGCCAGAACATCCAGTACCACTGGATCCGGATCGAGGACGTCCCCGCGATCTGGCAGAAGCTGGAGGCCGTCGGCCTGTCCACCACCGAGGCCTGCGGCGACACCCCGCGCGTCATCCTCGGCTCCCCCGTCGCCGGCGTCGCCGAGGACGAGATCATCGACGGCACGCCCGCCATCGAGGAGATCCAGCGCCGCTTCATCGGCAACAAGGACTTCTCCAACCTGCCGCGCAAGTTCAAGTCCGCGGTCTCCGGCTCCCCGCAGCTGGACGTCGCGCACGAGATCAACGACGTCGCCTTCGTCGGCGTCGTCCACCCCGAGCACGGCCCGGGCTTCGACCTGTGGGTCGGCGGCGGCCTGTCCACCAACCCCAAGCTCGGTGTGCGGCTGGGCGCCTGGGTGCCGCTGGACGAGGTGGCGGACGTCTACGGCGGCGTCATCGGCATCTTCCGCGACTACGGCTACCGCCGCCTGCGCAACCGCGCCCGGCTGAAGTTCCTGGTCGCCGACTGGGGCGTGGAGAAGTTCCGCCGGGTGCTGGAGGACGAGTACCTCAAGTACCGGCTGGTCGACGGCCCCGCCCCCGCCGAGCCCGCCGCCCGCTGGCGCGACCACGTCGGCGTCCACAAGCAGAAGGACGGCAGGTTCTACATCGGCTTCGCGCCGCGCGTCGGCCGGGTCGACGGCAAGCTGCTCGGCGAGGTCGCCGAGCTCGCCGCCGCCCACGGCAGCGACCGGCTGCGCACCACCGCCGAGCAGAAGATGCTGATCCTCGACATCGCCGAGGAGCACGTCGAGTCGGTGGTCGCCGGCCTGGAGGCGCTCGACCTGCGGGTCACCCCGTCGCCGTTCCGCCGCGGCACGATGGCCTGCACCGGCATCGAGTTCTGCAAGCTCGCCATCGTCGAGACCAAGGAGCGCGGCCGCACGCTCATCGACGAACTGGAGCAGCGCCTGCCGGAGTTCGCCGAGCCGCTGACCATCAACATCAACGGCTGCCCGAACGCCTGCGCCCGCATCCAGGTCGCCGACATCGGCCTCAAGGGCCAGCTCGTCACCGACGAGAACGGCGAGCAGGTCGAGGGCTACCAGGTGCACCTGGGCGGCGCGCTCGGCCTGGAGGCCGGCTTCGGCCGCAAGGTCCGCGGCCTCAAGGTCACCAGCGCCGGCCTGCCCGACTACGTCGAACGCCTGCTGACCCGCTACCAGGCCGACCGCACCGACGGCGAGCGCTTCGCCCAGTGGGCGGCCCGGGCGAGCGAGGAGCAGCTGTCGTGAGCGAGCGTAGCGAGCAAACCGATCGAGCAGGGCGTCGTTCGCGAAGCGGACGCCGAGCGCAGCGAGGTGGGCGATGAGTGAGCGAGCCGCACCCTTCTTCTGCCCCTACTGCGGGGACGAGGACCTGCGCCCGTCCGAGGCCGGGCACGGCGCCTGGGAGTGCCACGCCTGCCGCCGCGCCTTCCAGCTGAAGTTCCTCGGCCTGCTGGCACCGACCGACCACGGGGGGACGTCCCATGAGCAGCACCGCGACTGACCACGAGGCGGCAGCCGTCCGAGCCGGCCGCGAGCTGGAGGAGGCGACCCCGCAGGAGATCCTGCAGTGGGCCGCCGACACCTTCGGCAAGCGGTTCTGCGTCACCTCCTCCATGGAGGACGCGGTCGTCGCCCACCTCGCCTCCTCGGTGCTCCCCGGCGTGGACGTGGTGTTCCTGGACACCGGCTACCACTTCCCGGAGACCATCGGCACCCGGGACGCGGTGGCCGCGACCATGCCGGTCAACGTCATCACGCTCACCCCGCTGCGGACCGTGGCCGAGCAGGACGCCGAGCACGGGCCGAACCTGCACGACCGCGACCCGGACCTCTGCTGCTCGCTGCGCAAGGTCGAGCCGCTCAACCGCGGCCTCGGCGGCTACGACGCCTGGGCCACCGGGCTGCGCCGCGACGAGTCGCCGACCCGGGCGAACACCCCGGTGGTCGCCTGGGACCCGAAGCGCCGCAAGGTCAAGATCGCTCCGATCGCCCGGTGGACGCAGGGGGACGTGGACGCCTACGTCGCCGCGAACGGCGTGCTGCTCAACCCGCTGCTGTGGGAGGGCTACACCTCGGTCGGCTGCTCGCCGCTGTCCTGCACCCGCAAGCCCGCCGAGGGCGAGGACGCCCGGGCCGGCCGCTGGGCCGGCTCCGGCAAGACCGAGTGCGGCATCCACCTCTGACCAGCGGCATCCACCCGGCATCCATCCCTGACGAAAAACTGTCGATTCTCGCGTAAGGAAGCAACCGTGACAGCAGACACTCTGGCCGCCGACGGAGCCGCAGAGGCGGCCCCCGCGGCCGCCCCCTGCGAGCGCGGCGCCACCGTGTGGCTGACCGGGCTGCCCAGCGCGGGCAAGACCACGCTCGCCTTCGCCCTCGCCGAGCGGCTGCGCGCCGAGGGCCACAAGGTCGAGGTCCTGGACGGCGACGAGATCCGCGAGTTCCTCTCCAAGGGCCTCGGCTTCTCCCGCGAGGACCGGCACACCAACGTCACCCGGATCGGCTTCGTCGCCGAGAAGCTCGCCGCGAACGGCGTCAAGGTGCTCGCCCCGGTGATCGCCCCGTTCGCCGACTCCCGCGCCGCCGTGCGCGAGCGGCACGCCGCGGCCGGCACCGCGTTCCTGGAGATCCACGTCGCCACCCCGGTCGAGCTGTGCGCCGAGCGCGACGTCAAGGGCCTGTACGCCAAGCAGGCGGCCGGCGAGATCTCCGGTCTCACCGGTGTGGACGACCCGTACGAAGCCCCGGAGCGACCGGAGTTGCGGATCCAGACGCAGGGCCGCGAGGTCGCCGACTCCGCCGCCGAACTGCACGCCTTCCTGACCGAGAGGGGACTCGCATGACCACCGCGACCGACAGTCTCGTCCGCACCGAGGACAACCCCTTCGCGCTGTCCCACCTGGACGCGCTGGAGGCCGAGTCGGTGCACATCTTCCGCGAGGTCGCGGGGGAGTTCGAGCGCCCGGTGATCCTCTTCTCCGGCGGCAAGGACTCCATCGTCATGCTGCACCTGGCGCTCAAGGCCTTCCACCCCGCGCCGGTGCCCTTCTCCCTGCTGCACGTCGACACCGGGCACAACTTCCCCGAGGTCATCGCCTACCGCGACCGCGTCGTGGCCGAGCACAACCTGCGCCTGCACGTCGCCCACGTCCAGGACTTCATCGACCGCGGCGTGCTGCGCGAGCGCCCGGACGGCACCCGCAACCCGCTGCAGACCGTCCCGCTGCTGGACGCCATCGAGCAGAACCGCTTCGACGCCGTGTTCGGCGGCGGCCGCCGCGACGAGGAGAAGGCCCGCGCCAAGGAGCGCGTCTTCTCACTGCGCGACGAGTTCGGCGCCTGGGACCCGCGCCGCCAGCGCCCCGAGCTGTGGTCGCTGTACAACGGCCGGCACGCGGTCGGCGAGCACGTGCGGGTGTTCCCGCTGTCCAACTGGACCGAGCTGGACGTCTGGCAGTACATCGAGCGCGAGGGCATCGAGCTCCCGGAGATCTACTACGCCCACGAGCGCGACGTCTTCGCCCGCAGCGGCATGTGGCTGACCGCCGGCGAGTGGGGCGGCCCCAAGGACGGCGAGCCGGTCCAGCGACGGCTGATCCGCTACCGCACCGTCGGCGACATGTCCTGCACCGGGGCCGTCGACTCCGACGCCACCACCATCCAGGCCGTGATCGCCGAGATCGCCGCCAGCCGCCTCACCGAGCGCGGCGCCACCCGCGCCGACGACAAGCTGTCCGAGGCCGCGATGGAAGACCGCAAGCGCGAGGGGTACTTCTAATGAGCACGACCATCGAGACCACCGCCACCTCGCTGCTGCGCTTCGCCACCGCCGGATCCGTGGACGACGGCAAGTCCACCCTGGTCGGCCGCCTGCTGCACGACTCCAAGTCGGTGCTGGCCGACCAGCTGGAGGCGGTCGAGCACGCCTCGCGCAGCCGCGGCCAGGACGCGCCCGACCTCGCGCTGCTCACCGACGGCCTGCGTGCCGAGCGCGAGCAGGGCATCACCATCGACGTCGCCTACCGCTACTTCGCCACCCCCCGGCGGCGGTTCATCCTGGCCGACACCCCGGGGCACGTGCAGTACACCCGCAACATGGTCACCGGCGCCTCCACCGCCGAGCTCGCCGTCGTCCTGGTCGACGCCCGCAACGGCGTGGTCGAGCAGACCCGCCGGCACGCCGCCGTCGCCGCCCTGCTGCGGGTGCCGCACGTGGTGCTGGCCGTCAACAAGATGGACCTGGTCGGCTACGCCGAGCCGGTGTTCGCCGCGATCGCCGCCGAGTTCACCGCCTACGCGGCCTCGCTCGGCGTCGAGGACGTGCTGGCGGTGCCGATCTCGGCCCTCGCCGGGGACAACGTCGTCGAGCCGTCCGCGCACATGGACTGGTACGGCGGCCCGACCCTGCTCGAACACCTGGAGACGGTGCCGGTCGGCAGCGACCCGAGCGCCGAGCCGGCCCGCTTCCCCGTCCAGTACGTGATCCGCCCGCAGACCGAGGAGCACCCCGACTACCGCGGCTACGCGGGCCAGTTGGCCTCCGGCGTGCTGCGCGTCGGCGACCCGGTCACCGTCCTGCCGTCCGGCCTGACCAGCACCGTCGCCGGGATCGACGCGCTCGGCCGGGAGACCGACATCGCCTGGGCCCCGCAGTCCGTCACCGTCCGGCTCACCGACGACCTCGACATCTCCCGCGGCGACCTCCTCGCCGCCGGGCCGGCGCCCGCGCCGACCAAGGACATCGAGGCGACCGTCAGCCACCTCAACGAGCGGCCGCTGCGCGCCGGGGACAAGGTGCTGCTCAAGCACACCACCCGCACGGTGCGCGCGCTGGTCAAGGAGGTCTCCTACCGGATCGACATCGACACCCTGGAACGGCGCAGCGGCGCCGAGGGGTTGACCGTCAACGACATCGGCCACGTGCGGCTGCGCACCGCCGAGCCGCTGGCGCTGGACACCTACTCCGCCAACCGCCGCACCGGCTCGTTCCTGCTGATCGACCCGGCGGACGGGACGACCCTCACCGCCGGCATGGCGGGCGAGGCCTTCGAGACCGTACGCGGCGACGACGCACCCGACGCACCCGAAGAGGAGGACTGGGTCTGATGCCCAGCGAGGCGTTCTCGGGCATGGACAAGGAAGGCGGCCGCATCGGCAGCGGCGTCCTCGGCAGCGGCCAGGGCGGCCTGACCCGATGTGCGGGCCGACAGGGCTGAGAACGCCCTGTCACCGGGCTGTCTTCCCCCACAGCCGCCCGGCTTGCCCCGGCACTCCGCTGCCGCGCGCACCACCTTCCGAACTTCCCGCCCGGGACCGCCTCCTGACGGTCCGTCCGTGAACAGGACTCACCATGGCACCGAACCCGTCCTCCTCCCATATCCCGGCCCGCCCGAACGCCGGCCGGATCAGACGCACGGCGGCGGCCGCGGCGGCCGGCCTGACCGCGGTGGCCCTGCTGTCGGCCTGCAGCTACGGCTCCAAGGCCGACAAGTCCTCCGACGCCAAGCCCGGCGCGGCGGCCACCGCCGGTGACTCCGCCGCGAAGCTCTCCGCCGACAGCGTGAAGATCGGCTACTTCGCCAACCTCACCCACGGCACCCCGCTGGTCGGCCTCCAGGAGGGCATCTTCCAGAAGGAGTTGGGCGCCACCCAGATCAAGACCCAGGTCTTCAACGCGGGCCCGGCCGAGATCGAGGCGCTCAACGCGGGCTCGATCGACATCGGCTGGATCGGCCCCTCCCCCGCGATCAACGGCTACACCAAGTCCGACGGCAAGTCGCTGAAGATCATCGGCGGTTCGGCGTCCGGCGGGGTCAAGCTGGTGGTCAACCCGGACAAGGTCTCCTCCCTGGACGACCTCAAGGGCAAGAAGATCGCCACCCCGCAGCTGGGCAACACCCAGGACGTGGCACTGCTCAACTACCTCGCAGGCAAGGGCTACAAGGTCGACGCGGCGTCCGGCGCGGGCGACGTCTCGGTGGTGCGCACCGACAACAAGGTCACCCCGGACGCCTACAAGTCCGGCTCCGTGGACGGCGCCTGGGTGCCGGAGCCCACCGCCTCCAAGCTGGTCACGCTCGGCGCGAAGGTCCTGCTCAACGAGAAGGACGTCTGGCCGGACAAGAAGTTCGTGATCACCAACATCATCGTCTCGCAGAAGTTCCTCAAGGAGCACCCGGACGTGGTGGAGGCCGTGCTGCGCGGCTCGGTGAAGACCAACGCCTTCATCAAGGCCAGCCCCGACAAGGCGAAGGCCGACGCGAACGAGGCGATCAAGAAGGAGGCCGGGAACGCCCTGGAGCCGGCCATTCTTGACCCGGCCTGGGCCGACATCGACTTCCTGGACGACCCGCTGGCGAACACCCTGCAGGCCGAGGCCGACCACGCCGTCACCGCCGGGCTCCTCAAGAAGCCCAACCTGAACGGCATCTACGACCTCACCCTGCTGAACAAGGTCCTCGCCGCCCAGGGCCAGGCCGCCGTGGCGGACGCCGGGCTCGGCGCCAAGTAGCGCTCCCGGAAAGGCCGTTCGCCCCCGACTCCGCGGTCCGGCCCCCGCCCGCCCGGTCGATCCCCGATCGATGCCCACCGGGACGGGCGGGGCCCGGGCCACGGCCCCGACCCGCAGCCCGCAGCCCGCAGACCGCAGACCACTCACGCAGGAGGTGCCACGGATGACCCCGGCACTGACCACCTCGGCGGAAGCCACCGGCGCCGACGCCCACGGCGGCGCGCCCGCCGTCCGCATCTCGCACGTGCACAAGTCCTTCGGCCGCCCCGGCGCCCGGACCCACGTCCTCGACGACATCACCCTCGACGTCGCGCCCGGCGAGTTCGTCACCCTGCTCGGCGCCTCGGGCTGCGGCAAGTCCACCCTGCTCAACCTGGTCGCCGGCCTCGACGAGCCCAGCGCCGGCAGCATCGAGGTGCCCGGCGGCCGCCCCGCCCTGATGTTCCAGGAGCACGCGCTGTTCCCCTGGCTCACCGCCGGGAAGAACATCGAACTCGCCCTCAAACTGGCCGGCCTGCCCCGCGCCGAGCGCCGAGCCGAGGCCGAGCGCCTGCTCGAACTCGTCCGCCTCAAGGGCGCGTACGGCAAGCGGGTGCACGAGCTGTCCGGCGGCATGCGCCAGCGCGTGGCGATGGCCCGGGCGCTCGCCCAGGGCAGCAAGGTGCTGCTGATGGACGAGCCGTTCGCCGCGCTGGACGCCATCACCCGGGACGTGCTGCACGACGAGATCACCCGGATCTGGGCCGAGCGGCAGCTGTCCGTCCTCTTCGTCACCCACAACGTGCGCGAGGCGGTGCGCCTGGCCCAGCGGGTCGTGCTGCTCTCCTCCCGCCCCGGCCGGGTCGCCCGCGAGTGGCGGATCGACCTGCCGCAGCCGCGCCGCATCGAGTCCGCGGGCGTCGCCGACCTGTCCATCGAGATCACCGAAGAACTGCGTGGGGAGATCCGTCGCCATGGCCAGCACTGACACCACCCCCGTCCTGGAGAAGACCGACCCGACCGACCCGACCGGCGCGGCCCGGAAGGGCGCGGGCGACACCGCCGACACCGCCGACGTCGGCGCGGGCCTGGACGCCCTCGACGCCGTCACGGCGCAGCGCGGCTCGCTCGGCGAGGCGCTGCGGACCAAGGCGCTGCCGCCGCTGATCGGCGTGCTGGTGGTGCTCGCGCTGTGGCAGGGGGCGTACAGCCTGCACGTCACCTCCTCGTACAAGCTGCCCAGCCCGGCGGACGTGTGGCACTCCGCGCAGGAACTCTGGTACCAGGGCACGCTGTTCTCGATCATCTGGACCAGCGTCTGGCGCGGCCTGTCCGGCTTCCTGCTCGCCGTGGTGATCGGCACCCCGATCGGGCTGGTGGTCGCCCGGGTCCGGCCGGTGCGCACCGCGATCGGGCCGGTGCTGCAGGGCCTGCAGTCGCTGCCCTCGGTCGCCTGGGTGCCGGCCGCGGTCATCTGGCTCGGCATCAACGACTCGATGATGTACGCGGTGATCCTGCTGGGCGCCGTCCCGTCCATCGCCAACGGGCTGGTGGCCGGCATCGACCAGGTGCCGCCGCTGTTCCTGCGGGCCGGGCGCACCATCGGCGCCACCGGGCTGGCGGGTGCCCGGCACGTGCTGTTCCCGGCCGCGCTGCCGGGCTACCTGGCCGGGCTCAAGCAGGGCTGGGCGTTCTCCTGGCGCTCGCTGATGGCCGCCGAACTGGTCGCCTCCTCCCCCGACCTGGGCCGGGGCCTGGGCCGGTTCCTGGAGGACCAGCGCGAGTTCTCCGACATGTCCGGGGTGCTGCTCGGCATCGTGCTGATCCTGTTCGTCGGCATCGCCATCGAGCTGCTGGTGTTCACCCCGGTCGAGCGCCGGGTGCTGCGCAACCGCGGCCTGCTGGGCACCGGCAAGTGAGGCGACGCTGATGCCCGCCCTCCTCCTGATCGCCCACGGCAGCCGCGACCCGCGCCACGCCGCGACCGTGGCCGCGCTCGTCCGGGAGGTGCGGGCGCAGCGGCCCGGTGTCGAGGTCGCCACCGCGTACCTGGACCACTGCGCGCCGCGGATCCCGCAGGTGGTGGAGCGGCTGGCGGACGCGGTGGCCGTGCCGCTGCTGCTGAACCGGGCGTTCCACGCCAAGCACGACATCCCCGCCGCCCTGCGCGCCGCCGGCTCGCGGCTGCCGGTCGCGGACGTGCTCGGCCCCTCCCCGTTGCTGCTCGCCGCGCTGGACCGGCGCCTCGCCGAGGCGGGCCCGGACCTGCGCTCGGCCGCCGTCCGCGCCCGTACCGGTGTGGTGCTGGCTGCGGCGGGCTCCTCCGACCCGGCCGCGGACGCCGCGACCCGCGCGGTGGCCGCCGAGTGGCGGCGCACCCGCGGCTGGGCGGGCGTCGAGGTCGCCTACGCCTCGGCGGGCGGGCCGCGCGTCCCCGACGCGCTCGCCGCGCTCCGGGCCGCCGGCGCCGAGCGCACCGCGGTCGCCCCCTATCTGCTCGCCCCGGGCCTGCTGCCGGACCGGATCGCGGCGGCGGCGGGCGGGGCCGACGTCGTGGCCGACACCCTGGGCCCGGCCCCCGAGCTGGCCGCCCTCCTGCTGCAGCGCTACGACGAGGCCTGCCGCACGGCGGCAGCCGTCCCGGCGCTCATCGCCTGAGCGGTGCGCCGTCCCTCACGCGTGGTCCAGGATGCTGTGCTCGCTGAGGTCGGATGCGAACTGCGCCACGGTGCGGTAGTCCGCGTCGTCGTGAAGGACCGTGAGTCCGTGGTGCGCGGCCGTTGCCGCGATCATGAGGTCCACTGCGGAGGCACTGCGATGCTGTCCGGCGAGTGCCATCCTCCGCTGTGCCGTGTCGATCCAGCGGCCCGCGCCCTTCGGCACCGAGACGTCCGGGTACAGGTCGGCGAACATCTCGGAGATCTCGTCGTACTCCCGGCCGTCACGCGCGGTGTAGAGGAACTCGGCGCGCTGCGGGTAGCACGACGCGATCGACCCTGCGTCGATCGCGTCGTACCAAGCTGCCTGGAGGTTCGGATCGCGGAGCAGCCGGACCAAGCCGGACGTGTCGAGCAGGTAGATCACCGAGCGTCCTTCTCGGTCCGGTGCAGCCGCTCGGCGCGCTCGACGGCCTCCCAGCTCCGGGCCCGCTCGAAGTGCCTGCCGATGCGGGCCGCTCGTTCCTGTCGCTCGGCGTAGAAGCGCAGCGCGAGGTTGACGGCCTCCTTCTTCGTGCGCACTCCAGCGAGTGCCATCGCGCGCTCCAGCGCCTCTTCATCGATGTCGATCTGGGTCACGGACATGCGGAGCCTCCGGCGATCGATGTTGGTGATGTACATGGAACTGTACTCCGCCAACATCGCACGCCGCGAGGGCAGGGAACGAGGCCGAACCGACGGCGGGGGGGGGGGGGGGGGGGGGGGGGGGGGGGGGGGGGGGGGGGGGGGGGGGGGGGGGGGGGGGGGGGGGGGGGGGGGGGGTGGGGGGGGGGG
>NZ_JBIWNL010000045.1:0-66811 GCF_044767225.1 Kitasatospora sp. NPDC101447 | reverse complement strand
TTCTCTGGATTTGTCAGTGGCCATCAGTATGGTTACGGATCATCGGCGCCGGTGTCGGCTCCGGTGGGCCCAACTCGTGGACGGCAGACAGGAGAAGCCTCCGTGACCGACCTCGATCTCCTCCTGTTTCCGCACTGCGACCTGCACATGGCCCTGAGCGGCACACCGCCGCTCGTCCTGACCCTGGCCACGCGCAAGGAGGCCACGCCCGCGACGAACGGCTTCGTGGTCACCGCGGTGCCCTCCGGCCAGTGCGAGTTCGACTTCTTCGCGCCGTTCAACGCGAAGGAGCACCGATTCGAGGGGCTGCCGACGTTCGACAAGGCGACCGGGAGGGTCACGGCCACGACTCCCGGGGTCTTCCTCTTCCAGGCCCACTTCGGGAACCAGTACCTCGTCGGCCGGCTCCAGGTCCACCGGTCCGTCGTCGGCTGGTGGTTCGGCAACGACTCGGTCACCACCGCACTCGACGCCACCGTCGCGCACACCCAGCCGTCGCTGTACGCGAAGTTCAGCGACGACGCCGGCGCCGGGACGGACCTGATCGGCGACATCACCGGGCACGGGTACGTCCAGCTGGTGCCGGCCGACACCCGGCAGCTCGTCGTGTCGCCGACCGGCCGGGTCCGGGGCGTGCTGCCCACCCAGCCGGGCACGCCGTGGGTGCTCTCCGGCCTGTTCCCGGGCCTGGGCGGCGCGCAACTTCTCGACGTGTGGGTGACGGACTACACCGCGCAGCACGCGCTGACGTGGGAGCTGGGCGGGGGTGACCCGGCGGCCCTCGGCGACAAGCACAACGTGCTGTTCCTCGCCGAGGGCTTCCGCGAGCAGGACCGCGCGAAGTTCGACGAGATCGTCACCCGGACCGTCCACGAGATGTTCGAGAAGCCCGCGCACGAGCCGTACGGCATGCTGCGCGCGAGTTTCAACGCCTTCAAGGCCTTCACCCCCTCCCAACAGCACACCGTCACCTGCGGGTTCCGGGTCTCGGCGGGCGAGGAGACGGTCGAGGCGGGCCGGGCGACGGGCTCCGGCTACCCGATCCCGACCAAGCGGATCGGTGGCGGCACGCTCTACACGCTGGAGGAGCTGGTCCGCCGGGTCGGGCTGCCCATGCGCGGGGACAGCCGGAGCAACCTCCCGGCGACGTGGCAGGACCAGGACCTCGACATCGATCCGCACAAGATCACCGAGGACCTCGTCAAGGCCTGGAAGGCGCACCAGTCGGTCGGCATCCTGCACGCCCGGGACACCTTCTTCGGCTTCCACCTGGGCAACCGGCTGGCCGACCGGGCCTCGGGCACGGGCCCGGTGCCCAAACCCCCCGACGACGCCAGGCACTCCGCGGCGGTGACGGCCTTCGTCGCCAGGCTGCAGGAGTTCTACCAGAACGAGCCGACCCGCAACCTCACCCTCGACCCGCGCCGGCACCCGCCCGAGCTCTACCTGGACGGGTCGCACGTCAATCCCGCCAACACGCTGCTGCGCTTCGTCGGCGGCCTGAAACCCACCGGCTCCACGGCCCCGGTCGGCGCCCAGTGGCTGCCCGACGGCTCGCGCTTCCAGCCCAGTCGGGGCCTGATCGCCCTGATCGTCAACGACGGCCTGATCGGCGGGACGAACCTCAACGGCCGCACGGTGACGGCCCAGACGATGAACAGACTCCCGCAGCTCTCCTACGTCTACGCCAACGCGACGGACAAGCGCGAGCAGCGCCGGGACCCACCGCCCGACATCGAGGTGGACTTCGACGACATCGTCCAGACCGTGGCGCACGAGTTCGGCCACAGCTTCAACCTGTCGGACGAGTACGAGGAGTTCGACGGCGACGGCACGGACGCGAAGCAGTCGGCGGACCTGTTCGGCGACAACGTGTCGGTGCTCGGCTTCCTGCGCGCGGGCGACGATCCGGACCGGCACATCGACCCGGCCAAGGTCAAATGGCTGCAGCTGCCCCGGATCCGCTCCGCCGCGGTCCTGCTGACCGACTCGGTGAACGTGACCAGCCCGGTCCAGGGCATCAAGATCACCATCGGCTCGCGCAACATCGCGGAGTGGCAGCTGGCCCAGAAGCTCTTCACCGAGGTGCGGCTGCGCAACTTCGGCATCGCGCCGTTCGGCCGGCAACTCCCGCTGGACGTCGGCGCCGCGCACTACCTGGAGGGCCTGATCGTCGGCCGGGTCCTCCCGGCGGAGGGCGCGATCATCCTCACCAGGGCCGGGACGGCGCCCTTCCCGACCTTCGTGAAGGGCTCGATCGCCTTCGTCCCGCTGAAGGACAACCAGCACCAGCCGCTCCTGGTGGTGGAGCCGGACGTGCTCAAGTACCTCCGGGACCACCGGGATCCGCTCAACCAGAACCCGGACCACGTCCAGAGGAACGACAAGGAGGACGACAACCCCGTCGACATCCCCGACTTCAGCCCGCCCTGCAAGTCCGCCCGGACGATCGGGATCTTCGAGGGCGGCGCCACCTTCGCCGGCGCCCACTACCGGCCGACCGGCCGCTGCAAGATGCGCCGGGGCTCGACGGACTTCTGCCACGTCTGCGCCTGGCTGATCGTCAACCGGGTCGACCCCACCTTCCACGCGCTCCTCGACAGGAAGTTCTACCCGGAGTCCAAGAAGGAGGCGAAGAAGCATGAGTGAGCCGGGCACCTTCGAGCGGATCCTGGCGGAGGTCGGGCAGGCGCTGCTGCCGCTGCGCGACGGGCTGGCCACCCCCGCCGCGTTCACCGCGCTGCTGCGCCGCCTGGGATGGATCGCGACCGACGTCCCGCAGCCCTTCGCCGACCTGCGCAACGCCGTCGAGACGCTCTACGACAGCCTGCACACCCTGCTGGGCGACGGCGGGCTGAACGTCGACGGCACGGTCGGCGACGGCGGCGCCTCCGCGTCGGCCTCCTTCTCGCCGGACGACGTGAAGCGGGCGCTCGGTGCCGTCCAGGCGCTGATCAAGGGCATCCACGCGATCACCGACGCACCGCCCTCGTCCATCCCCGACGCCCTGCGCGCGGACGGCTTCCTCACCCTCTTCCCCGGCCAGCTCCTCGACTTCCTGATCGTCGGCTACCTGCAGCGCTACCACCCAAACCTCGGCTTCGCCCTGCGAAGCCTCGGCGTGATCAAGGCCGGGTACGCCCCGGCCGCCGGCAACCGCCCGCCGTACATGCACCTCGGCCTCGACCTCGGCGACCTGCCCCGGGCGCTCACCGACCCGGCGCAGGTGCTGAAGGACGCCTTCGGCTGGGGCACCGCCGACTTCGACCACCCGGCGCTGCTCTCCCAGCTCGACAACCTGCTGCGGACCATCGGCGCCGACGTCGAGACCGGGACGGTCCCGCCCTCGACGGCGCTGGCCGTCCAGGGCTCCGCTCCGGACCCGCTCGCGCCGGATCCGAAGACGCTCGCCGCGGTTCTCTTCCAACGCGTCCAGCCCACCGCCGAGATGACCGCCGCCGTCCGCCTGCTGCCGCTACCCGCCGCCGCCGGCGCCCCGCCCGGGCTCGCGCTCATGCCCTCCTTCACCGGCCGCCAGGGCTTCCGGTTCGACCTCGGCCCGGACATCGCCGTCACCATCCGCGGCGACCTCGACCTCCAGGGCGGCGTCGCGCTGCTGGTTCGGCCCGGCCGGGGCATCGAGATGGTCCTCGGCTTCGAGTCGTCCACCGGGCCGGTCCACGCCAAGGGGGCGATCGACGTCCGGGTGGAGCGATCGGGCCCGGCCGACGCCCCGCGGGTGCTGTTCGGCAGGGCCGACGGCACCAGGCTCCAGCTGCGCCGGATCGCCGGCGCGGGCGGGGTCCGGCTGGTCGGCGAGGCCGTCGACTTCTTCGCCGAGTTCGGCCTGGAAGGGCTGGAGTTCGTCTTCTCCCCGGCCGGCGCGGACGGCTTCGTCGGCGCCGTCCTGCCCAGCGGCGGGTTCACCCTCGGCGCGGACCTCACCGTCGGCGTCTCCTACCGGCAGGGCTTCTACTTCCGCGGCACGTCCAACCTGGAGATCCAGCTCCCGGCGCACCTGGAGCTCGGCCCGCTGGAGATCCAGGGCCTGACCATCTCCGCCTCGCCGAACGCCGACGGGCTGCCGATCGGCCTCGGCGTGTCCTTCCGCGCCCGACTGGGCCCGGTCACGGCCGTCGTGGAGCAGATCGGGCTCAACGCCGACGTGGCCCTGCGGCCCAAGGGGGACGGCAACCTCGGCCCGGTCGACCTCTCCTTCGGCTTCAAGCCGCCCAAGGGCGTGGGCCTCTCGGTGGACGCCGGGCCGGTCAAGGGCGGCGGGTACCTGTACTTCGACCCGGACCACGGCGAGTACGCGGGCGCCCTGGACCTGGAGTTCGCCGGACTGGTCGAACTCAAGGCGATCGGTCTGATCAGCACCCGGATGCCCGACGGCAGCGACGGCTTCTCGCTGCTGATCGTGATCACCACCGACTTCGGCGCCACCGGCATCCAACTGGGCTACGGGTTCACCCTGCTCGCGGTCGGCGGACTGATCGGGCTCAACCGCGCGATGAACCTGCAGGCCCTGGCGGAGGGCGTGCGCACCGGCGCGGTCGAGTCGGTGATGTTCCCGCGGGACGTCATCGCCAACGCCCCCCGGATCCTCTCCGACCTGCGCCGCTTCTTCCCGCCCGAGGAAGGCCGGTTCCTGATCGGGCCGATGGCGAAGATCGGCTGGGGGACACCCACGCTGGTCAGCGTCTCACTCGGGGTCGTCATCGAGATCCCGCCCGGGAACATCGCCGTCCTCGGCGTGCTCAAGTGCGTCCTGCCCAGCGAGGACCTGCCGCTGCTGGCACTCCAGGTCGACTTCGTGGGCGCGCTGGAGGTCGACAAGTCGAGGCTCTGGTTCTTCGCCGAACTCTTCGACTCGCACGTCCTCATGATGACCATCGACGGCGGCATGGGCCTGCTGGTCGCCTGGGGCGACTCACCGGAATTCGTCCTGACGGTCGGCGGCTTCCACCCCTCCTTCAAGCCGCCGCCGCTGCCCTTCCCGGTGCCCAAACGGCTCTCGGTGGACATCCTCAACCGGCCGGGCCAACTGATCCGGGTCTCCGGCTACTTCGCCGTCACCAGCAACACCGTCCAGTTCGGCGCGGCGGCCGAACTGCGGCTCGGCTTCGGCGGGTTCGGCATCGAGGGCCACCTCTCCTTCGACGCACTGTTCCGCTTCTCGCCGTTCGCGTTCACCATCGCGATCTCCGCCGGGGTCACCCTGAAGGCCTTCGGAGTCGGCGTCTTCGGCATCGACCTGAACTTCGAACTGGAGGGCCCCTCGCCCTGGCGGGCGCACGGCCGCGGCTCCATCTCCCTGCTGTTCTTCGAGATCTCCGCCGACTTCGACATCTCCTGGGGCGAGGAGCACAACACCACCCTGCCCCCGGTGGCCGTGCTCCCGCTGCTGGCCGGCGAGTTCGCCAAGACCGAGGGCTGGCAGACCAGACTGCCCTCCGGCGGCGCCAACGCCCTGGTCACCCTGCGGCAGCTGCCCGACACCGACCAGCTGGTCCTCCACCCGCTCGGCACGCTCTTCGTCCGCCAGCGCGCGATCCCGCTGGACGTCCGGCTGGACCGGATCGGCGCCCAGCGGCCCGGCGACGGCCGGCGGTTCAGCATCGCCCCCGCGCCGGACAGCGGTCTGACGCGGGTCTCCGTCACCGGCGACAAGTTCGCGATGGCCCAGTTCCAGGACCTCGACGACGCGGCCAAGCTCTCCCGGCCGGCCTACGAGAACCAGGACGCCGGCCTGGAGCTGACCGCGGCCGCCGGTACCCTGCTCTCACCGCGCGTCGTCCGCCGCAGCGCCCGGTACGAACTGCACGTCATCGACAGCGGGGTGCCCGCGACCGCCGCCGACGCCCGGCGGGTCGTCCCGATGGCGGCCCGCTCCGCCGTCGCCGCACCCAAGCGCTTCCACGACGTCAGCCCCGCCGTGTTCAACCAGCTGCTCCAGGGCAGCGCCACCAGCCGTTCACCGGTCTCCCAACGGGAGGCCGGGCTGCGCAGGCCCTTCCCCGCCGACGAGACCGTACGGCTCACCGACCGGCGCTACGTCGTCGCGAACCTTCGCAACAACGTCCAGGCCCATCCGCCGACCGGCAGCCTCGCCGCGGCGACCTTCCGCAGCCGGACGACGGCGGAGGACGCCCTCGCCGACTGGATCCGCCACGACGGCAGCCTCGCCGACCGGCTGCACGTCATCCCGGAGGAGGAGGCGGTGGGCACCCCGGCCACCCCGGGGAGCTGGTCCGCCGCCGGGAGCCCGCCGACCGCCGCCCGCGGCGTCGAGGCCGTCCGGCTGACCAGCGGCAAGGTCCTGGTGGCCGGGGGAGAGGACGCCACCGGCGGCGCACTGGCCGCCGCCGCCCTGTTCGACCCGGTCTCCGCCACCTGGACGGCCGCGCCGCCGCCGGCCACCGCCCGCCGCGGGCACGGCACGACCAGGCTCGGCGACGGCCGGGTGGTCGTCACTGGCGGCCGCTCCGCCGACGGCGGGGTCCTCGGCACGGCGGAGGTCTTCGACCCCGCCCCCGGCACCTGGACGCCCACCGCGAACGCGCTGGCCACCGCCCGCCACGGTCACGCGGCGACCGCCCTGACCGACGGCAGGCTGCTGGTCACCGGCGGCACCGACGGCGCCGGCCGGGCGCTGGCCACCGTGGAACTGTTCGACCCGGTGACCCGCACCTGGTCCGCCACCGGCCCGTCGATGACCGACGCCAGGACGGGGCACCGGGCCGTCCTGCTGAAGACCGGCAAGGTCCTGGTCGTCGGCGGCGCACTGCCGACCGGCGGCCCGGACGCCGCCCTCGCCCACTGCGAACTCCACGACCCGGCGACGGGCTCCTGGACCCCGACCGGCAGCCTGCTGACCGCCCGCAAGGGCCACCAGGCCACCCTGCTGGCCGACGGCCGCGTCCTGGTCACCGGCGGCGACGCGGTGTCCGGCCCCGACGGCCCCGACGGCCACGACCCGCGCAGCCTCGCCACCGCCGAGGTCTACGACCCGGCCACCGGCACCTGGACGGCCCTCGGCCCGATGCCCGGCGGCCGCCGCGCACACCGCTGCCTGGCCCTGCGCTCCGGCCTGGTCCTGCTCGTCGGCGGCACCGGCGGCCCGGCCGGCGAGGCGGGCCACCGCAGCGTGACCGTCCTCGACCCCGCCCTCGGCACCTGGACGGCCACCGGGCACCTGGCCACCGGCCGGTCCGACTTCGCCGCCGTGGAGCTGACGGACGGCCGGGTCCTGGTGGCCGGCGGCACCGCCCTGGCGGGCGCCGCCGCCCCCGGCCCCGACCCGGTCGAACTCGCCGCCACCGCCGAGTTGTACGTCCCCTGACGACGGAAGGTTCGACACCATGACCAGTCCCACCGTGGTGGCCGCGGCGAAGTGGACCACCGCCCACGACCTCACCGGGGCCACCGCCTGGTACGGGCAGCACGACGGACCGGTCGTGCTCAAGGGCACCACGAAGGTCCTGGTCGTCGGCGGCGCGGACGCCGGCGGGGCCGCACTCGGCCGGGCCGCCGTCTACAACCCGGCCGACGACACCTGGAAGGCCACCGCCACCCAGCCCTCGCCCCGGCGGCTGCACACCGTCACCGCCCTGGCCGACGGCAAGGTCCTGGTCACCGGCGGCATCGGCGGCTCCACCGCACCGGGCCTGGCCTCGGCCGAGGTCTACGACCCGGCGGCCGACACCTGGAGCCCGGCCGGCACCATGAACCAGGCCCGCTGGGGCCACAGCGCCGTCCTGCTGCCGAACGGCAAGGTCCTGGTCGCCGGCGGCACCGCGGTCCGGGCCGGCCGGACCACCCGGGCGCTGCGCTCCGCCGAACTGTACGACCCGGCCGCCACCACCGACGCCACCCGCTGGACGACCGTCGGCGACATGACCGACGCCCGCTCCGGGCACCCCGCCGTGGCGCTCAAGGACGGCAAGGTGCTGGTCGTCGGCGGCACCGCCGCCGTCGGCACCGACCGGGACCCCGCCCTCGCCTTCTGCGAGCTCTACGACCCGGACCGCGCCACCTGGACCCCGACCGGGAACCTGCTGCGACCGCGCGCCCTGCACCAGGCCACCGCGTTGTCCGACACCACCGTGCTGGTGACCGGCGGCCGCGCACCGGGCGCCGGCGACGACGGCACCTTCGACCCGCTCAGCCGACGGACGGCGGAGACGTACGACCTCGCCACCGGCGCCTGGACCGCCGTACGGGACATGCCCGCCGGGCGCGCCCAGCACCGGGCCGTCGCCCTCGGTCCCGGCAAGGTCCTGGTGATCGGCGGCACCGGCAGCGACCCCGACGAGGCCGGCTACCGCAGCGTCGTCGCCTACGACGCGGCCTCCGACACCTGGACCGCCCGGGCCGGCCTGCTCACCGGCCGCTGGGCCTTCGCCGCCGCGGTGCTCCCCGACACCAAGGTGCTCGTCACCGGCGGCGCCACCCGCTCCGGCCTGGCCGCCGCCGACCCGACGGCCACCGAACTCACCGCCGCCACCGAGCTGTTCGACGGGAGCGGCGCATGACCGCGAACGGCTACTCCTTCCTGCCCTGGCTGCGCTCCGGCCTCTCCACCCGGATCACCGGCGACCCGGGCAGCTCGTCGCGCGCCACCATCCCGGTCAAACTCCTGCTGAGCGGCGAGGCCCTGGACGGCTCCCCGCTGTCCCGGCCCGTCGAACGCCCCGTGCAGCTCTACGGGCCCGGCGACGTCGTCGGCGTCGAGGCCCGCGCGATCTCCCGGCGGGAGCCGCAGCCCGGCACCACCAACGTCGAGCCGAACTACCTCGCGCACATCGAGTTCTACGACGAGGACTTCCTCTGGCGCTACAGCCCGGCCGGGCCCGACGGCTCCACCGACCGCCTCGCCCCCTGGCTGGCGCTCGTCGTCCTGGCCGCGAAGAGCGACCCGTCCGGCGCCCCCGCGGAGTTCGACGAGGGAAGCGGCGGCGCACCCCTGCCGTTCGTCACCGTCAAGGACCCGAACGCCCTGCCCCCGGCGGACCAACTCGGGGCCTGGGCACACGTCCACGTCCACGGCTCGCTGGACGACCAGGTGGCCCGGGAGCTCTCCGGCCCCGGCGACCAGGTGCTGCAGACGCTCGCCGAGGTGCTGCGCACCGACCCGGACCGCGCCTGCTCCCGGCTGGTCTGCCCGCGCCACCTCCGGCAGGACCGGACGTACGAGGCGTTCCTGGTGCCCGCCTTCGAGACCGGCCGGCTCGCCGGGCTCGGCTTCGACCCGGCCCTCGCCCCCGGCGCGCTGTACTCCGCCTGGGGCCCGCACTACCCCGACCGCAAGGGCGAGGGCCGACTGCCCTACTACCACCGGTGGTCCTTCACCACCGGCGCCACCGGCGACTTCGAGTACCTCGTCCGGCTGCTGCAGCCGCGCCGCCCCGCCCCCGAGGTCGGCCGCCGGGACATGGACGTCCACCGCCCGGCCGGTCCCGGCCTGCCGCCGATCACCACCCCGGCCTCGATCGGCGGCGTGCTGCGGCTCGGCGGCGCGCTCCAACTGCCCGAGCAGCCGGTCGACGACTGGGAGAACTGGGACAACTGGTACGACAAGCCGGTGCCCGCCGCGCCCTACCCGCACCCCTTCCAGCAGGCGCTCGCCAACCTGGTCAACCTGGCCGAGGCCTACCGGGACCGCACGCCGGCGGCCGCCCACGCCGCGCTGCCCGGCGACCAGGCGCAGGCGCTGTCCGCCGGGGTCGACCCGGTGATCACCCCGCCGCTGTACGGCCGCTGGCACGCGCTCACCTCCCGCCTGCTGATCGACGACGCCGGCCACCCGCTGCCCTCGCCCGCCAACCGCGCCTGGGTGCACCGGCTCAACCTCGACCCGCGCTACCGGGTCGCCGCGAACTTCGGCACCCGGGTCGTCCAGGCCCGGCAGGACGAGTTCATGGACGCCGCCTGGGCCCAGATCGGCGACGTGCTGCAGGCCAACGCGCGGATCCGCGAGGCCCAGCTCGCCCGCGAGGTCGGGCACCGGCTCCAGGTCAGGCACCTGGAACCGCCCGCCGCACCGGCCGGCGCGGTGGCGCCGCCGCCGCCCACCGGCAAGTACCTGACCCTGACGGCGCCCGCACACCCCCGGGTCACCACCCCGGCGACCACCCCGACCGGCCGGCCCGCCGGGCCGGACCGGGCGGACGCGTCGGACGGGACCGACGGGACCGACGCGGCGGACGGCGCGGCGGAGCAGCTGGCCGTCGGCTTCCAGGTGGCGACCAGCCGGGTCGCCGCGGCACCGCTGTCCGCCCCGATGCGGCGCCTCACCCGCCCCGGCGCCCGGCTGATGCGCTCGCTCACCTTCCCGCCGGACCAGCCGCGCGAGGCACTGGTGCCGCGGATGGACGCCGCCACCGCAGCGGTCACCGCCGCCGCACCCAAGGTCAAACCCGCCGCCCTGGTGACCCCGGGCCAGCTCGACCAGGTGCTGCACCCCGTGGTCGGCGTCCGGGCGGCGGCCCCCGCCGACCCGGTCGGCTCCCTCCCGAAGAGCCCGGACTTCGTCATCAAGGAGATCGGCGACCCCGTCCCGCCGACCACCGGCGGCGACCGGGACAGCCCCGAGGCCCAGCGGTTCAAGGGCGCGCTGAACGAGCTCTACGCGGGCTGGGACGCGTCCGCCGCGGTCGGGCAGCCGGCCGTCCGGGAGCGGCTCGGCGTCGCCGGGACCACCGATGCGGTGCTGTCCCGGCTGCGCTCGGACACCACCGTCCCGAGGAGCCTGCTCGGCGCGGTCGACCTGCCCGACCGACTGCGGCCGTTCGCCGAGGAGTTCATCGAGGCGATGGCCTACCCGGTGATCGACCTGCCGATGTACCAGTCGCTGATCGACCTCTCGGTGGACGTGTTCGCGCCCAACCTGAACCTGATCCCGGCGAACTCCATCACCCTGCTCGCCAACAACCGCCGCTTCATCGAGTCCTTCCTGGTCGGCCTCAACCACGAGATGGCCCGGGAGATGCTCTGGCGCGAGTACCCGACCGACCAGCGCGGCACCCCGTTCCGCCAGTTCTGGGACCCGCGCGCCGTCCTCTCACCGCCCGGCGAGACCCCCGAGCAGCGCCGCGAGCGGCTGTACGACATCCGGCCGATCCACCGCTGGGCCCCCGCCGCCCTGCTCGGCCAGAACGACAACCGGCAGCAGCAGGGCACCACGCAGAAGGAGGACCTGGTGCTCGTCATCCGCGGCGAGCTGCTGAAGAAGTACCCGAATACGGCGGTCTACGCGCACAGGGCGGTCTGGCCGCTCGACGACGACGGCAACCCGGTCACCACCGGCGAACGCGTCCCAGCCCCGCTGCCCGACGAGGACCACCCGACCGCCGATCTGGTCCGGCTGCCGCTCTACGAGGCCAAGGTCGAACCCGACATCTACCTGCTCGGCTTCGACCTCGACGCGGCCGAGGCCCGCGGCAAGCCCCCCGGCGACCTCGGCTGGTTCTTCGTCCTCAAGGAACGCCCCGGCGAACCCCGCTTCGGCGTCGACGAACCCGAGGGCCCCCTGCCGCCGGTCGAGGTGTGGAACGACCTCACCTGGCAGCACGTCGATCCCGACCACCTCGGCTTCGTCGAGTTCACCGACGCCACCCACGTCCCGCTCGCGCCCTTCGACGGCTCCGAGGACGACCAGGAGAAGCAGCGGCAGCGCACCGAGGACGACGCGCTGCCGCTCTGGTACTCCCGGCTGAGCTCCGCCGACATCGCCTACATCCTCTTCCAGGCGCCGGTCATGGTCGCCGTCCACGCACAGGAGATGCTCCCGGTATGGCCGACAACGACCTGAGCGACGACTATCCGGTCCTGCTGGGCCCGGTGCGGATCGAGACCAGGTTCACCGCCACCGAACTGCTGGTCCGCGTCTTCCCCGACGAGTGGTCGGTCGACTCCTTCGAACCGCGGCCCACCGAGGCCGAACTCGGCGCACTCGACGCCTACTGGACCGCCCTGTGGCGCACCGGCGGCGCCGCCGTCGGCGACCGGGCCGCCTGGCACGAACTGGTCGGCCGGATCGCCGCCGGCCGCGCCGCCTGGCTGCTGCGCGACCACCGGCCGGCCAACCCGGCCGACCGGCCGGTGCCCGTCCCCGCCGGCGCCACCGTGCTCGTCGTCCTCAGCGACACCGCCCTCCCCGCCGACGACCGCGGGCCCACCGCCGACTACTGGACGGCTGTCTGGCGCGCCCACGGCGACCGCGTCGCGCTGCGCACGGCCAACGCCGCGCTGCTCACCGCCGTCGGCCCGACCAGGGCGGCGGCGATCCGCGCCCGCCGACCCGCCGGCATCGAGGCGGCCGCGGTCGCCACCGGCGACACCGCCCTGGTGGCCTTCCTGGTCGTGCCCCGCCCGCCCGCCTCCGGCATCGCCCCGCAGTCCTGGACGGTCGCGGCCCGCGCAGGCCTGCTGCCCGACCACTTCCGCGTCCTCGGCTGGGCCGGCGGCCGCAAGGTCGTCGACCTCGACGGCGAACCCGTCCCGGCGAGCCTGCCGGTGAGCCCCGACCCCGGCTCCGACGACCACCTGACGGTCGACGAGACCACCGGCGTGATGACCGTCCCCGACGAACTGCGCTGGCTGACCGAGTTCGGCCGGGCCGTCACCGTCGGCATGGGCTTCCGCATCCAGCTCACCGCCGACCTCCGCGGCGGCCTCGACCGGCTGGTGGTGCTCGGCCTGCGCCGGCGGTCCACCCCGGACCAGTCCGCCGCCGACCTCACCGCCCAGCTCACCCGCCAACTCCGCAGCCCCGCCGGGCTCAGCCTGCTGCCCCAGGGCACCCCCACCAACAACACCGCCCAGGCACCCGCCGGCCTCGACCGCGCCCAGGAGGCCGACGCGGGCCTGCGCTCCGCCACCGGCCTGCGGGCCGCCGAGGCCGGCACCGACTGGACGACCCGCACCGACGGCCAGTGGTTCGCCGAACTGCTCGGCCTCGACCCGGCCGACCTCGCCGGCATGCCCAACGCCGACGGCACCGACCAGCGCGACGCCCGCGCCGCCGACACCGCCCTGTGGCCCGCGACCTGGGGCTACCACCTGCAGACCACGCTCCACCCGATCCTCAGCCGCGCCGTCGTCGACCGGACCCGGCAGTTCTACCTCCGCCACGTCTCCGGCCGCGGCCCCGTCCCCGCGGTCAGGATCGGCCGACAGCCGTACGGAATCCTGCCCACCACCGCCTTCTCCCGGCTCGCCTGGCCGGACACCGCCGCCACCGCGACCCACCGCCGAGGCCTGCACACCGTGCTCCAGGCCGCCGCCGCCGACTGGCAGACCGCCGCCGCGAAGGTCGCCCACCTCGGCGGCCGGGCCGACGACGCGCACCAGCACCTGCTGGACATCCTCGCGCTGCACCCCACCTCGGCCGAGTACTACCAGCGGTACGCGCAGAGCGTCGAGGACATCTTCAACCGGGAGAACCTCGGCGCGCTCGGCCCGACCGTCCTGACCGCCCTGGAACGGCAACTGCACATGCCCGACCCGATCCGCGCCCTGCTGACCCGCCTCGGCCACCCCGACAGCGGCCCCGCCCAGGACCCGGACCTGATCCGCCGCCTGTTCCTCGACACCCAGCACCCGCTGCTCGCCCCGGCCGTCGACGACCGCCCGCTCTCCGAGACCGACCCGGTCCGGCCGTACACCACCGACGGCGCCAACTACCTGCAGTGGCTCGCCGCCCACGCGCGCACCGACCTGGAGACCGTCCGCACCGAGGCCGGCTTCCCCGAGGACGACCGGCCCTCCGCGCTGCTCCACCTCCTGCTGCGGCACGCGCTGCTGCTCGGCTGGGCGGACGCCGCCACCGAACTGGCCATCGCCGCCGGCGTCGCCACCCCCGCCGAGATCGCCGCCGCCGACCCGGCGTTCATCCACGTCAGGATCCCGCAGCCCGGGCAGGGCATCCCGAGCGAGAGCCGGTTCCGGCGGCTCTACTCACCCGCGCCGGAGATCACCGGAAACCCGGACCGCCTGGTCGTCGACCACATCCCCCGGGTCCTCGGCACCGCCCCCGGCACCGCCCGCCTCGCCGAACAGGCCGACGCCCTCGACCTGCTGGCCACCCTGCCCACCGCCCGGCTGGAACGCGTCCTGGCCGAGCACCTGGACTGCGCCACCTACCGGCTCGACGCCTGGCGCCTGGGCCTGGCCAACGAACGCCTCGCCGAACTGCGGTACGGCCCCGACGGCACCGCCCCCGCCGCACGCGGCCTCCACCTGGGCGCGTACGGCTGGCTGGAGGACGTCCGCCCCCGCGAGCGGCAGCTCACGGAAGTCACCCTGACCGGCCCCCTCGCCGACGTCTTCCGCGGCAGCCGGCCGCTGATGCACGACGAGAAGAACGGCGGCCACCTGCACGCCCCGTCACCCGCCCAGGCCCGCACCGCGGCCGTCCTGCGCGCCGGCTACCTCGCCAACGGCTCACCGCAGAACCCCGGGTCCTTCGCGGTCAACCTCAGCTCCGAACGGGTCCGGATCGCGCTCGGCCTGCTCGACGGCATGCGCCAGGGCCAGTCCCTGGGCGCCCTGCTCGGCTACCGGCTGGAGCGCGCCCTGCACGACAGCCACGAACGGGCCGAGGTCGACTTCGTCATCTCCGCCCTGCGCCTGAAGTTCCCCCTCCGGGCCGGCCGGATCGCCCAGACCGTCCCGCACCAGGCCGACCAGCCGGACCCGACGAAACCCCTCGCGATCGAGCAGATCGAGGCCCACAACGTCATCGACGGCCTCGCCCTGGTACGCCGCGTGACCCGCGGCGACGCCCCGAACACCTACCCCTTCGGCCTGGACGGCCTGCCCGGGCTCGACGACACCCAGCAGGGCGTCGTCGACCGGGCCGTCCTGGGACTGCTGGACGTCCACGACGCCCTCGCCGACCTTGCCGTCGCCGAAGGCACCCACCAGGCGCTGCTCGGCAACCCCGAACGCGCCTCCGCGACGCTCGACGCGTACGCCAAGGAAGGCCTGCCCCCCGAACCCGCCGTCGTCGCCACACCCCGCAGCGGCACCACCCTCACCCACCGCCTCGGCCTGCGCCTGACCCCCGGCCTCCCCCCGGACGCCGGCGCACCGCCGCTGTCCCACAACACCCCCCGCGCCCAGGCCGAACCCGCCGTCAACGCCTGGCTGCCCGCCCTGCTCCCGGCACCCGTCACCGTCGTCGCCCAGGTCACCTGGACCGACCCGCTCACCGGACAGCCCCGCAGCCGCGCCGTGACCCAGGCCGACACCGGCCTGCAGCCGATCGACCTGCTCTGGGCGCTGCGCCCGGTCGGCGAAGGCGCCATGACCGACCTCGACGACCGCATCGTCGGCGTCGTCCTCGCCACCGACAACCCCCGGCCCGACGCCGAACTCACCATTCGCTACACCGACCGGGTCGCCGGCCGGATCACCTTCTTCGAACTCTCCCCGCTGATCGCCGCGTTGCGCTCACTGCTGACCACCGCCCGACCGCTGCGCCCCAGCGACCTGGTGCCCGCCTCCGGCCCCGCCCCCGCCGACCGGGCCGCCGACACGGCCGTCTCGCTGCCCCGGGAGCGCCCCGCCGCGGTCCGCGCCTCCCTGGACGCCCTGCGCAAGAACGTCGAGAACTACCTCGCCACGCTGGCACCGCTCTACCCGGCCGACGCCCAGCCCCAGCGCGACCGGATCCTCGCCGCCGTCGACACCCTGCTCACCGGATACGCCGGACTGGTCACCACGGCCTCCGGCTTCGGCATGGTCCGCAGCGGCTGGGGCGAACTCGCGATGTGGCGCCGCGGCGTCTTCACCGACGTCCTGGCCGCCGTGGCCGCGGCCGCGGACCGCATGACCGGGGCGCTGACCAGGGCCGACGCGCTGCTCGCCGGCTACGACGCGCTGCCGGCCGCCACCTCCGCCGCCGAACGGTTCCGGCTGCTCCAACAGGCGGAACGCCTGGTCGCCACCAAGCCCACCGCACCGCTGCCCGCCCAGCCGGCCACCATGCGCGCCGTCGTCGCCAACCGGCGGCAGGCCTTCAACGCCAAGCTGCAGTCGCTCAGGTCCGAGGCCAGGACCACCCGGACGACCCTCAGCGGCCTGCTCGCCGAAGTCGCCGCCAAGCTCCCGCTGACCGACTTCGACCCGACCGACCTCAGCCTCCGGCCCTTCCAGGACCGGGTCGTCCTGCTGGGGCGCGACCTGCTGGACCGCGCGACCGCGCTGCGCACCGAGGTCCTCGCCCGGCTCGCCGCCGCGGACACGGCCCTCGCCGCCCACGACGCGGCCGTCACCGGGCCGGACCGGGTCGGGGCGGCGACCGACGCACTCAGGGCCCTCCTCGGCCAGGACGTCCTCGCCGTACCGGAGTTCACCCCCGACCCGCAGCTCGCCGCGGACTGGACGAAGGCCCGCGCCGACAGCGGCAAGCTCGTCCAGCACCTCACCCAGCCGCCGTTCGGCCGGGACTTCCCCGTCGACGACTGGGCGCACGGCATCGCCCGGGTCCGCGAGAAGCCCCGCCTGTGGGAGAAGGCCGTCGTGCTGGGCGACGCCCTGCGCGGGCCCGGCGGGATCCTCGGCGACCTGCTGCAGTCCGCCGAACCGCAGCTGGTGCCGATCCAGCTGCCGTACCGGCCGGACGACCACTGGCTGGCCATGGAGTTCAAGCCCGGCACGGCCATCACCGAGGACAAGGTGCTGTTCACCGCCCACTACGCGTCGGACCCGCTGATCCCCCCGCCCACCCAGGTCGGCCTGCTGCTCGACGAGTGGACGGAAGTCATCCCCGCCGAGCGCGAGACCACCGGGATCGCGCTGCACTACGACGGACCGGACTCCGAACCGCCGCAGGCGATGCTGCTGGTCGTGCCGCCGGTGCGCACCGGCACCTGGAACACCGACGACCTGATCGCCGCGATCGGGGAGACCCTCGACCTGGCCAAGTCCCGGGGCGTCGAACCCGAGCACCTCGACGGCACGGCCTACGCCCAACTGCTCCCGGCCACCGTCATGTCCGCCACCCGGCAGCCGATCACGATCTCCACCGACCTCGCGATCGCCAACCAGCGCTGGAAGGCCGCCCATGCCTGAGCCCCGCATCGACAACCTGGCCGAGGCGCTCGCCGCCCGGGACCGCCCGGCCGTCGGGGTGTGGAACCGGCTGGAGGGCCGGCCGCGCACCACCGACTTCGAGCGGGCGCTGCGCGCCGAAGTGCGGGACCCGCTCTGGCTGCTGACCCGGCAGTGGCAGCTCGGCGAGTTCCGCGGCAGCGACGGCGGTTCGCCGGTCACCGCGACCTACTCGATCGCCGTCGCCCGGCCCAGCCGCTTCCGCCCGGCCGGCGGGACGCCCGAACCGCTGCCGCCGGACCGGCCGTTGGAGGCGCTGGCCGAACGGCGTCCGGTGCCGTTCGTGGCGGGCGCCGACCGGATCGCCTTCGACCTGCGGCTGGCGATCGGCCGGCGGTGGCTCAAGCTGCTGGGCCGCTCCCCGGTGCTGGGCAGCGTGGCCTTCGACTTCCGCGGCCAGTACGTCCGGCTGTACCCGATCGCGCTGCCCGACCCGGCCACGGACGCCGACGCCCCCCGGGTCGCCGACCCGGAGGTCTGGTCGACCCTGCAGGCCGTCGCCGGGCGCCGGATGGACGGCTACCTGCTCTACCGCCACCTCAAGGACGGCGGTCACGCATCGGACGGCATCAGCGACCTGCTGCACCTGCACCGCCCCGCGCTCGACGCGCTCGGCGACCGCCTGGTCGCCTGGTTCGACGACCTGATCGACCAGCCGGACGCCGACGGCGCCTGGGACCCGCGCCGGCTGGAGCACCGCTTCTCGGTGGCCGGCTCCGCCCCGGGCGGCGGCGAGAAGGTCCTCACCGCGCAGGAGTACCCGGGCGGCGAACTGGACTGGCACGCCTTCTCGCTCGACCCGGCCGCCCCGGTCGGCGGCACCGAGCCGCCGCTGCCGCCGATCAACCGCACGGTGTTCCCGGCGCCGCTCCGGTACGCGGGCATGCCGCTGCCGCGCTGGTGGGCGGTGGAGGACGGCGCCACCAACTTCGCCGCGGTGTCGCCGGACAGCACGGACCTGGCCCGGCTGGTCTTCCTGGAGTTCGCGCTGGTCTACAGCAACGACTGGTTCCAACTCCCGTGCGAGCTGCCGGTCGGCACCGTGGCGACGATCCAGGGCCTCGCCGTCACCGACGTGTTCGGCGAGCGGCTGTGGATCACCCCGGCGGGCACCGGGCTCGACGACGACTGGCAGCGCTGGTCGATGTTCACCCTCGACACGATCGACAGCGCCCCCGGCGCGGCCGCCGACACCGGCCTGTTCCTGCCCGCCAGCGTGCCGAAGGTCGCCGACGGCCCGGCGCTGGAGGAGGTGTCGCTGATCCGCGACGAGAACGCGAACCTGGTGTGGGGCATCGAACTGACCGTCCCGCGGGCCACCGGCGAGGGACGCCGGGGCAGCGAGGTCGCCGCCGGGATCCAGGCCCGGCACCTGCGGCTGCACCCGCCCACCGCGCCGGGCGGCCCGCTCGCGCCGATCGCGTACGAGGCGATGAACTCCGTCCCGGAGCACTGGATCCCGTTCATCCCGGTGCACGTCCCCGGGGACAACCGCACCATCCAGCTCCAGCGTGCGGCGATGCCGAACGTCGTCGACGTGCTGCCGCCCGTCCAGCCGCGGACCTCGTTGCTGCGCGAGGGCCTGGACGCGACGCCGCCGCAGTCGTACTTCGTCAACCAGGAGGAGGTCCCGCAGTCCGGCACCCGGCTCGCCGTCGCCTACAACCGGACCCGTTGGCGGGACGGGCGGGTCTGCGTCTGGCTCAGCGCCAAACGCGGCACCGGCCGCGGCGAGGGCTCCAGCGGCCTCGCCTTCGACCTCCTCGTCGACACCCCGGCGACGGCGCACTGACGCGGCTGCCCCGGCCGTGGCGCCCCCGATGCGCTCCGGCCGGAGTGCCACGATGTGCTCCGGCCAGGGGGCCCGTTGCGCTCCGGCCGGGGCGCAACGGGGCACGGCGCCGCGGTCAGCCGTAGATCCGGGCGTAGAGGTCCTGGATCTGCTCGGCGGTCGGGACGACGGGGTTGTTGGCGGGGGAGCCGGACGCCAGGGCCTGCTCGGCCATGAGGGGCGTCAGCCGCTTCCAGGCGGCCTCGTCGACGCCGTACACGCGGGGCGTGGGGACCTCCAGGTCCCGGCAGAGGACGCGGAGCGCGTCCACGAGCTTGTCGGCGGCCGCGTCGTCGGAGTCCGCGGCGGTCGCCGCGCCCAGCGCGCGGGCGCAGTCGGCGTACCGGCCGGGCGCCGCGGACACGGAGAAGGCGGTCACCGCGGGGAACAGCATCGCGTTGGACAGGCCGTGCGCGACGTGGAAGTGGGCGCCGATCGGGCGGCTCATGCCGTGCACGAGGGCGACGCTGGAGTTCGAGAAGGCGATGCCGGCCTGGGTCGCGGCGAGCATCATGGCCTCGCGGGCCTCGGCGTCGGAGCCGTCCGCGTAGGCGCGGCGCAGGTGGCGGCCGATGGTGCCGATCGCCGTGAGGGCGAGGCTGTCGGAGAAGGGGTTGGCCTTGCGGCTCACGTACGCCTCGACGGCGTGGGTGAGGGCGTCGATGCCGGTGTCGGCGGTCAGCCGGGGCGGCATCGACATGGTCAGCTCCACGTCGACCACCGCGGCGAGCGGCAGGAACGCCGGGCCCAGGCAGAGCATCTTCTCGTCGGTGGCGCTGTCGGTGATGATGGTGAACTGGGTCGCCTCCGATCCGCTGCCGGCCGTGGTGGGGACGGCGATCACCGGCAGCGCCGGCCCGACGTTGACGCGCGGCGCCTTGAAGTCGCGCATGTGGCCGCCCTGGACTCCGAGCAGGGCGAGGGCCTTGGCGGTGTCCATGGGGCTGCCGCCGCCGAAGCCGATGACCGAGTCCGCCTCGTGCTCGTCGAGCGCCTTCACCCCCGCGGCCAGGGAGGCGGTCGTCGGGTCGGGCACGGTGTCGGAGAACACCCGCGGGTGCAGACCGGCCTTGTGCAGAGTGGCCGTCAGGCGCTCCGCCGCGCCCGTCCCGACCAGGAACGCGTCCGTGACGACGAGGGGGCGGTTCAGCCCCAGCCCGAGGATGACGTCGCCCAACTCCTCGGCGGCGCCCGGCCCGACGCGCAGGATCCGGGGCAGGGAAAGGCTGGCAACCATGGAGGACCTCTCGACGGTGGGGGAGGGTGGGTGGGCGCTCCGCCCGGCGCGGGTTCGACTGTGACGCCCGCGCGTTGTGCGTTCAATCGTCAATCGCGCAGACCTGGTGTGCAGAAATGCAGATACGCTGGCCGGGTGCACCCCCGTTCCGGCCCGGTCGGCGAGGATCCGGCCCCACCGCCGCAGCCGGACCGCGGCGGGATCGACCCGCGCAGGCTCCGCGCGGACGACCTCCGCTACCTGCTGGCCGTCGCCCGCACCGGGCGCCTGGTGGCGGCGGCCGACGCGCTCGGCGTGGACCACACCACGGTGTCCCGCCGCATCACCGCGCTGGAGCGCAGCCTCGGCGTGCGGCTGATGGAACGCGGCACCGAGGGCTGGGCCCTGACGGAGGCCGGAAAGGCCGTCGCCCAGGGCGCCCGCGCGATCGAGGACGCCCTCGTCCACGTCGTCGACGCGGTGTCCGGTCAGGACGCGCCGTCCCTCCACGGCACCGTCCGGGTGAGCGCCCCGGACGGCTTCGGCACCCTCGTCGTCACCCCGGCACTGGCCCGGCTGCGCCGGCACCACCCCGGACTTCAGGTCGAACTCATCACGGCCACACGGCAGTTGACCCTGCGCCCGGCCGGTTTCGACCTCGCCCTGGCGATCGGCAGGCCGCCCAGGAGCCGGTTGGTGACCGAGCACCTCACCGACTACGCGCTGGGCCTGTACGCCAGCGAGGAGTACCTCGCGCGTTGCGGGTCCCCCGGGACGGTCGCCGACCTGCGGGACCACGCGCTGGTGTTCTACATCGAGTCGATGCTGCAGGTCGGCGACCTCGACATCGAACGCCATCTGCCGGGTGTCACCCCCGCGTTCTCCTCCACGAACGTCTTCGCACAGCTCGAAGCCACCCGCCTGGGGTCCGGCATCGGCGTGCTGCCGGCCTTCCTCACCGGTCGGGTTGGGCTGCGGCGGCTGCTGGCCGACGAGGTCGACATCCGCCTGCCGATCACGCTGGCCGTCCGGCGGGAGGCGGTCACCCACCCCGCTGTACGGGCGGTGCGCGACGCCCTGCACCAGGAGGTCGCCGACCGCCGCGCCGAACTGCTCCCGGAGTAGCCGGGCCCGGCCGCCCCCGCCCCCGCCCCCGCCCCCGCCCCCGCCCCCGCCCCCGCCCCCGCCCCCGCCCCCGCCCCCGCCCCCGGTGCCGGTTGTCGGGCGGTCGGTCGGACGGCGTCGGGGGCCGCGGCGTGCGCACGCCGCGGCCCCCGCTTGCCGTCGTCGGGTCAGGAGGTGGTGAGGGCGGTGTCGTCGAGGACGAAGCTGGTCTGGAGGGAGGAGTCCTCGGTGCCGGTGAACTTGACGGTGACGGTCTGGCCGGCGAACGCGGACAGGTCGTAGCTGTGCACGGTGTAGCCGGCGGCCGCGTTGAGGTTGCTGAAGGTCGCCAGGGTGGTGGAGCCGGCCTGGACGGTCAGCTTGTCGTACTGGGTGGAGGTGGTGCTCTCCGCGGTGTCGATGTGCAGGTAGAAGCTCAGCGTGGCCCTGCAGCCGGCCGGCACGGTGACCGACTGGCTCAGCGTGTCGGTGTGCGTGCTGCCGTAGCCGTCGAGCCAGGCCTTCCAGCTGCCGCCGTGCGCGGGTTCACCGCTGGAGTTGTCGATCACGCCCGAGCTGGCCGTCCAGGGCGAGGCGCTGCCGGTCTCGAAGCCGGGGTTGCCCAGCAGCTGGGTGCCGGTGCAGCCGCCGCCGGTGCCGGTGACGGTCCAGCCGAAGGTGGTGGAGCCGCTGGCGCCGGTGCCGTCGGTGGCGGTCACCGTCACGGTGGAGCTGCCCGCGGTGGTCGCGGTGCCGGTGATCAGGCCGGTGGAGGCGTTGATGGACAGCCCGGCCGGCAGGCCGCTCGCGCCGTAGCTCAGGGTCTGGCCGGTGGCCGAGTCGGTGGCGTGGATCTGCAGGCTGGCCGAGGAGCCCTGGGCGGTGCTCTGGTTGCCCGGGTTGGTGACGGTGACGGTGTTGCCGCCGGTGCTGCCGGAGGTGAAGGCGGCGGTGCCGTTGGGGGTGCCGAGCCCGGTCGGGCCGTCGTAGCCGGCGCCGGCGGTGCACAGGTAGGACGGCGAGCAGCTGCCGTTGGCGCCACTCGTCACGTCGAACAGGGAACCCGTGTGCGCGTACGGGTAGGAGGCCGGGGTGGTGCCGGAGGCCGGAGCGCCGGCGAGGGCGTAGACCGCGGCGATGATCGGGGAGGAGGCGCTGGTGCCGCCGTAGACGTTCCAGCCGGAGCCGCCGTAGGTCTGGTAGACCGCGACGCCGGTCGCCGGGTCGGCGACGGCCGAGACGTCGGCGACGGTGCGCTTGCCGCAGCCGGAGTCGTGCTGCCAGCTGGGCTTGGCGTCATAGGCGGAGCAGCCGGAGCCGGCGCCGTCACCGCCCGAGCTGCTGCCCCACACCGACTCGCTCCAACCACGGGTGTTGGAGGCGTGGTTGAGGCTGGTGCCGCCGACCGCGGTGACGTACTGCGAGGCCGCCGGGTACTCGACGCCGTAGCCGGAGTCACCGGAGGAGACGGTGATCGCGACGCCCGGGTGGTTGAAGTAGCTGGAGTCGGAGGTCGGGTCGGTGGAGTCCTCGGAGCCGCCGTAGCTGTTGGAGACGTACTTGGCGCCCATCGAGACGGCCGTGTTGACCGCGGCGCCCAGGTTGTCCATGGAGGCGTCGTCGGACTCGACCAGCAGGATGTGGCAGTTGGGGCAGACCGCGCTGACCATGTCGACGTCGAGCGAGATCTCGCCGGCCCAGCCGCTGTCGGCGGTCGGGTAGCTGGTGCCGCCGCGCTGGTCGACCTTCTTGAAGCAGCCGTTCGCGGTGGTGCACGCCGGCAGGTTGTACTGCGAGCGGTAGGTGGCGAGGTCGGACTCGGCGTTGGGGTCGTCCTGGGCGTCCACGATGGCGACGGTGGCGCCGGAGCCGGCCGAGGCGGGGAGCTTGTACGCCGAGGCGAGGTCGCTCGGGCCGTACCCGGACGGGTTGATGTTCGGGGCCAGCGTCAGGTGCTGGGCCAGGTCGGTGCGGACGAGGGCCAGGCAGGCCATCTCGCCGGGGTGGCTCGGGGCGGCACAGACCCGCTTGGTGGCGGCGCCGGCCGTGGGCGCGTCGCTCTGGGCGTTCGCGCTCGGCGCGGCGATCGCGAGCAGACCGGTCGCGGCCATGGCCATGGCCGGCAGGGCGGCGAGCAACCTGCGCGCCCTGGGCGGGCGCAGGCTGCTGCTGGGGGAGTGGGAGCGCAAGAGTCGACCCTCCGTGGGGGACGAGGGCGCGGCCGGTGCCGGCAACGGGGTGTTCGCCGGTACGGGCTCGGGCCCGTGCTGACGGATCGCGGCATGTGCTGGCCGGCCCCGGCGGTGGCCGCGGACCGGCGTGGTGCTTGCGCTGTACGGGAGGTGGGGGGATGGCCCCGGAATGCGGCATGTCAGGCGCATGACAGCCGAGATGGCATCGGGGGGCCGCACCGCAGGCGTTCCTTGTCGCGCGGTGTCGCCCCGAGGTTACTGACGGGTCTTCCGGCGCCTCAAGGCGTCGCGCGCAGCCTTTACCGGGCTTTGTCCATGAATTGCCCAGCGAATGACGCGGGTTGGCCGCCGGTGCGTCGCCGTCCGCGGCGGGAACGCCCCACCGGACGGCACCGGGCCCCGGCCCGCCCGCTGGGCCCCGGCCCCGCCCGCTGGGCCCCGGCCCCGCCTGCCGGACCTCGGGCCCGGCAGGCGGGGGAGCCCTACACCGGGACTGTCACGAAGGTCTGCCCGGACTCGTTGACGACCGACACCGAGGCCACGTCATCCGGTGCGACGATCGCCGAACCATCCAATGTGGTACCGGACTTGGCGCCCACGGTGGAGACCAGCCAGCTGCCCGCGTCCGCCGTCGCCCCGCTCCTGGCGTTGACCACCAGGTGGCAGCGCTGGCCGGCCGGGATTCCGGTGACCGCCGCGTTCACCCGCACCCAGCCCATGGCCGGGGTCACGGTCAGCGTCATTCGGGCACCGGTGGCCGGATCCGTCACGGAGCCGCTCCTGGTCCCGGCCGGTGGTGGGGTGGCGGTGGCGATGGAGGTGGCGGTCGGGCCGGCGGCCACCGGCGGTGTGGTGACCGTGCCGCGGCCCACGGTGATCCCGAGGATCAGCGCCGCGGCCGCCGCGACGGCCGCGACCGCGCCCACCCGGGCCCGGCGCCGGCGCAGCGCCGAGCCGCGTTCCGTCCGTGCCTGCCGCAGGGTGCGCTGCAGCAGCAGGTCACCGCCCGCGGGCGGTCCGTCCACCAGCAGCTCGGGCGGCACCTCGCCCAGGACGGTCTCCAGCTCCCGCAACTCGGCCACCTCCTGACGGCAGGCCGGGCAGTCGGCCAGGTGCCGTTCGACCGCCGCCGACTCGTCCGGGTCGAGCACGCCCAGCACGTGGGCGCCGACGAGCTCGGCGATCCGCTCGTGCGGCACCGCGCCCGTGCCGTTCGCGCCCGCACCGTTCGCATCGGTGCCGTTCGTGGTCACATCTTCAGTGCCCATGCCGCCCGTGTCCGCGTCGTCCCTGGTCACACCGACACCTCCTGCCACGTCCCCGTCCTGTCGGTGTACGAGCGCTTGAGCGCCCGTAGCGCGTAGTGCGCGCGGGATTTGACCGTCCCGGCCGGTATTCCCAGCTGCTGCGCGGCCTCGGTGACCGACAGCCGCTGGAAGTAGATCGAGCGCAGTACCTCGCGGTGTTCGGGCGAGAGGCGCTCCAGTGCCTGCGACATCACCAGTGTCTCCACCACGCCCTCGGCGTGGTCGCGTTCGACCGGTACGGTGGCCGCCGCCTCGGAGACCTCCGCCACCTCGGCCGGTCGGGCGGCCCGGGCCCGGAACCGGTCGGTGATCAGGTTGCGTTCCACGGTCAGCAGCCAGCCGCGCACCGATCCGCGAGCCTCGGTCAGTGCCTCGGGGTTGCGCCAGGCCCTGATCAGGGTTTCCTGCACGGCGTCCTCGGCCGCCGCGCGGTCGCCGGTGAGCCGGACGGCGTAGGCGAGCAGTGCGCCGCCGTGCTGCTCGTAGAGCGTTCGGATCAGTGCCTCGTCGGCGGCGTCCTGCCGCCTGCCCGGTCGTGTCCTCGCCATCCGCCATTCCTCCGTCGTCGGGTGCCACGTCCAGCACGTACGCGGCGGCCGTCCGGTTCAACCGGATTCCCGACAGCTGCGGTCCTCGTTGAGGCAGGCCACCACGGTGGCCGTCTGCCGGTCGGTCATCAGGTCGACGAACACGCCGTGGTCGGTGAGCGGGCTGTGCTGCTGCTCGGGGAAGGCGTCCAGGGCGAAGGCCCGGGGCGGGGGCGGGCGGTAGCCGATGGTCACCCGCAGGTGCGGGATCGCGAAGGTGTCGTGCGGGCAGAGGCCGGTGGCGGACGGGAACCGCACGTGGGAGCGGTGGCCCGGGCTGTCGGTGCCGCGCCCGTCCCAGCAGCTGGGGAAGTCCAGGGTGCGGGTGAGCAGGCTCCCGGCGGGGCACAGCGGGTAACGGTCGGTGGTCGTGCGGCCGGTGAAGCCCGTACAGCCCCAGCGGGCGCCGGCCTCGGCGCCGCCGTCGGTGGCCGCGGTCGGGTCGCCTTCCAGGAGTCGGAGGAAGCGCGGCATCGGCACGACCTTCGCCCACGGGTTGCCGAGGTACTCGATGGTGACCGTCTCGGGGACGAGGATCTCGCCGGTGTTGCCGTGCGGGGCGTCGGCCGCCTCGGCGGTGTGCGTCGCCGGGCCGCCTCGGTCGGTGCGGCGCAGCACCGGCCAGTAGTACGTCGAGCGGTCGCCGTCGGTGCAGGTGGTCGCGGCGGAGGCGAGGCTGTCGTCGGTGGAGTTCGCATCCGTGGAGAGGTTGCCGACGTAGTCGTGTACGTGGTGGGCGCCGCCCACCGTCCCCGGGGAGACCACCACGTTGTCGGCGTTGCGGTGGCCCTCCTGATTGTGTCCGCAGTCCTGCGTGTACGAGCCGCCGGAGGCGTCCGGCCCGACGGCCGGCGGGGCGAGTGCGGTGGCTGCCACGGTGGTGATGTCGACGAACCCGGACGCCGGTTCCGGCCCGCTCGGCCGGAACCTGACGACCAAGAGCGACAGTCCCAGCGCGAGACAGAGCAGGACGCCGACCGGGAGGGCGACACCCCCCGCCCGGTGGTGATTGCGGTTCTGCTGCACCGCGACAGTCTGGGCGACCGGCCACCGCACGGGCAAGGCGGCGCCGGCCGCCTCGCCGTCGTGTGCGGCCGGTCAGTAGCCTCCGGAGTAGCCGCCGCCCTGCGAGGCGCTCGGCGACGCGGCCGGGGCCGATGGCTGCCCGGTCGAGCTCGGCGCCTTCTTCCCCTCGGGCGTGCTCGCGAACCACGTGCCGCCGACGCCCTGCCCGTTGGTCTGCCCCGCCGCGGTGTCCCCCGCGAAGCGGTAGAGCGGCCAGCCGTTGAGGGTGACCTGCTTCGTGCCGTCCGGCCGGGCCACACTGCCGACCAGGGTGGAGTCCACGCCGGTGACCTGCACTGCGTCCTGGGCGGTGAGCGGCGGCCACTTCGCGGCGCAGGCGTCGACGCAGGTGCTCGCGGACGGCTTGGCGGTGTCCTTGTCGAAGCGGTACAGGGTCCGACCGGCGGAGTCGGTGACGACCGGCCCGAGCGTGGCCGACTTCACGGCCACGAGTCGGACCCCGCCCGAGCCGCCGGTGGCCGTGGCGGACGACGTGGCGGCCGCAGTCGGAGGGGCGGCGGTGGGCGCTGCCGCGCTCCCGCCGGAGCCGTCGGCCGTGTCCGGCCCGCAGGCGCCGGCGGTGAGCGCGAGCACGGCGACGCCTGCGGCGGCGAGCAGGCGACGCGCGGCGAACCCGGGCACGGCGTACTTGGGCATGGCGTACTTGGGCATGACGAACTCCCCCTGGAGGACGGGTGTTTGACGATCCGGGCGGGATTCGCCCAGGCACTCTCCACACGAGTCCCGAGCGGGAACGGTTCAACGTCGACGAGAAATGTTTTCGCCTTCGGGTGCGGTTGATCGCCCCGCGGGTCGGCCGGCCTTCGGCACGGCCGGGACGCCACGCGCGGTTCGAGCGGGGTGACGGGCGGTTGGGAGGCCGGGAGGTGCGGTCGGCGCCGTGCCGGTGCGGGGCGTCGCGCGGGGCGCAGCAGGCCTCGGTGCGGCCGTGCGGCGATGGGGTGTTCCGATCCTGATCGATTGTCGGCGTGCTCATCCGGTTGCCTCTGGTGCTTCAGCGTGGCGTCAGTAACATGAGCAGTCCTCATATTCAATCAGGAGGTCGCCATGCCGGACCGCTACGACCTGCCGCCGGGGTTCCGCTGGGGTGCCGCCACCGCCGCCTACCAGATCGAGGGGGCAGTGGCGGAGGACGGGCGCGGGCCCTCCGTGTGGGACACCTTCGTCGCCCGGCCCGGGGCCGTCCGCGACGGGCACACGGGGGCGGTGGCCTGCGACCACTACCACCGCTATCCCGAGGACATCGAGCTGATGCGCGGCCTCGGCCTCGACGGCTACCGCTTCTCCATCGCCTGGCCCCGCATCCAGCCCACCGGCGCGGGCGCCGTGAACCCCGCCGGCCTCGCCTTCTACGACCGCCTCGTCGACGCCCTCCTCGACGCCGGCATCACCCCACTGCCCACCCTCTTCCACTGGGACCTCCCGCAGGCCCTCGAAGACACCGGCGGCTGGCTCGACCGTGACACCGCGTACCGCTTCGCCGAGTACGCCACCGTCATGGCCGACCGCCTCGGCGACCGCATCCCCACCTGGATCACCCTCAACGAGCCCTTCGTCCACACGGTGTTCGGCTACGCCCTGGGCACCCACGCCCCCGGCCGCGCCCTGATGTTCGAGGCGCTCCCCGCGGCCCACCACCAGCTCCTCGGCCACGGCCTGGCCGCCGCCGCCCTCCACGAGCGCGGTCTCGCGGTCATGCTCTCCAACAACCTCACCCCCGTGCAGCCGGCCTCCGCCTCGGAACCCGACCTGGCCGCCGCCGCGGCCTACGACACCCTCCACAACCGCCTGTTCACCGACCCCGTCCTCCTCGGCCGCTACCCCGACCTCTCCGTCCTGGGCGTCCCCGACGACGTCTACGGCGCCGTCCGCCCCGGCGACCTGGAGCTCATCCACACCCCCGGCCTCGACGGCCTCGGCGTCAACTACTACAACCCCACCCGCATCGCCGCCCCCACCGACCCGGCCCTCCCCTTCGACCTCGTCGACATCCCCGACGTCCCCCACACCGCCTTCGGCTGGCCCGTCGTCCCCGACGGCCTCCGCCACCTCCTCGTCCACCTCCGCGACACCTACCGCGCGGCCCTCCCGCCCCTCACCATCACCGAGAACGGCTGCTCCGTCGACGAGACCGCCACCCCCGACCACCCCCGCATCGACTACCTCGCCACCCACCTCGACGCCCTCGCCCAGGCCGCCGCCGAAGGCGTCGACGTCCGCGGCTACTACACCTGGTCTCTCCTCGACAACTTCGAATGGGCCGAGGGCTACCACCAGCGCTTCGGCCTCGTCCACGTCGACTTCGCGACGCAGCGGCGGACGCCGAAGGCGTCGTACGCGTGGTACCGCGACCTGATCTCTGCTCACCGGTCAGGTCGTGAACGGTAGTTGGGTGCGGCGGTGGAGGGGAATGACAGGGTGTTCAGCAGGTCCGGAAGCCGGCGCCAAGGGTTCTGTCAGTGGTCGAAACCATGTGCAAGGCCGGTCTTGACCCGGCGAGACAGGTCGTCCGACCCTGCGGGCTGCGGGACGACCTGTAGTGCTCAGCGCCGAGCTCCCGGCGTCAGCTGCCCCCGGTCGCCGCGCGGGCGCGGGAGGCCTCGATCTCGGCGTACGCCTCGGCCTTGTTGGCCCAGTGCGAGCCCTCGACCGACTTCCCGGGTTCGAGGTCCTTGTAGACCTCGAAGAAGTGGGTGATCTCCATGAGGTCGAAGGAGCGTACGTCCTCGATGTCCTGCAGGTGGGAGAATCGAGGGTCGTGCGCGGGCACGCAGAGCACCTTTTCGTCCGGCCCCTTCTCGTCGGTCATCACGAACATGCCGATGGCGCGGCAGGTGACGCTGCATCCCGGAAAGGTCGGCTCCCCGACGATGACGAGCGCGTCAAGAGGGTCACCGTCCCCGCCGAGGGTGTGCTCGATGAACCCGTAGTCGGCTGGATATCGCGTAGCAGTGAACAGCATCCGGTCCAGGTGGATCCGCCCGGTCTCATGGTCCATCTCGTACTTGTTGCGCGAGCCCTCGGGGATCTCGACGATCACTTCGAAGTCCATGGCGGTGTCTCCCAGCGCGTTCGTCGGCGTCATGCGTCGCCGCCGGCCCCTAGGCCTCCATTCTCGGGCGGGTCAGCAGTGGTCGCACGGTGGGTCACCCGGTTGGCGCCGATGCTCTGAGGGCCTCTGGCACCAGGGGTTAGCCTCGGTTTGAACAGGGGCCAACCCCTGACGGGCGCCTGGCGCAGGGCGCACCAGCGCAACGTCAAGGAGGACGGCATGGTCGGTGTCCGGACCGCGGTCGCACCGGTGCTGACCGGGTCGGACCGAACCCTTGTGATCGTCGTCGCGGCCATCGCGGCCGGTGCCCTGGTGGTGGCCTGGGCACTGGCACGGCAGGTGCTCGCCGCAGATGAGGGCACCCCGACCATGCGGCAGATCGCCGGAGCCGTGCAGGAAGGCGCGAACGCCTATCTCGCGCGCCAGTTCCGCACGCTTGGGGTGTTCGCCGGGGTGGTGCCGTTCGTGCTGTTGCTGCTGCCGGCGGACAGTTGGGGGCAGCGGATCGGCCGTTCCGTGTTCTTCCTGGTCGGGGCCGTGTTCTCGGCGGTGACCGGGTACGTGGGGATGCAGTTGGCGGTACGCGCCAACGTTCGAGTGGCCGCGGCGGCGAGGGCGGCCGCGACACGGGCGCCCGCCGAGGGAGAGGCGTCGGCCGCGCCGCAGGCGGTGCGCTCGGATTCGCACCAGGCGATGCGGATCGGCTTCGGCACCGGCGGGGTGGTCGGTATGTTCACCGTCGGGCTCGGCCTGCTGGGGGCCACGGCGGTGGTGCTGATCTATCAGGCGAACGCACCCGAGGTGCTGGAAGGGTTCGGCTTCGGCGCGGCACTGCTGGCGATGTTCATGCGGGTGGGCGGGGGGATCTTCACCAAGGCCGCCGACGTGGGGGCGGATCTGGTGGGCAAGGTGGAACAGGGGATTCCGGAGGACGATCCGCGCAACGCGGCCACGATCGCCGACAACGTGGGCGACAACGTCGGGGACTGCGCGGGCATGGCGGCAGACCTCTTCGAGTCGTACGCCGTGACCCTCGTCGCGGCACTGATCCTGGGCCGTGTCGCGTTCGGCGACGTCGGGCTGGCCTTTCCGCTGGTGGTGCCCGGCATCGGGGTGCTCACGGCGGTGCTCGGCATCGCCCTGGTGTCGCCGCGGGCCGGTGACCGCAGCGGGATGACCGCGATCAACCGCGGTTTCTTCGCCTCCGCCGGCGTATCGCTGGTTCTCGTGGCCGGCGCCGTATTCGCATTCCTGCCGGCCCACTTCTCCGGTCTCCACGGGGTGCCGGCCGAGATCACCCTGCACGCGGGCAGCCCGCGGCTGTTCGCTCTGGCCGCAGTGGCCATCGGTATCGTGCTGGCAGCCGTGATCCAGCAGCTCACCGGCTATTTCACCGAGACCAGCCGCCGCCCGGTGCGGGAGATCGGTAGGACCTCGCTGACGGGCCCGGCGACTGTGGTGCTCTCGGGTGTCGCGCTCGGCCTGGAAGCAGCCGTGTACTCCGCGGTGGCCATCGGCGCAGCCGTGTACGGCGCCTACCTGCTCGGCGGCGGCTCGCTGATCCTCGCACTCTTCGCGGTCGCGCTGGCCGGCACCGGGCTGCTGACCACCGTAGGCGTGATCGTCGCGATGGACACCTTCGGTCCGGTCTCCGACAACGCGCAGGGCATCGCCGAGATGTCCGGCGACGTCACCGGCCGGGCCGCCCAGGTGCTCACCGAACTGGACGCGGTCGGCAACACCACCAAGGCGATCACCAAGGGCATCGCCATCGCCACCGCCGTACTCGCGGCCACCGCGCTGTTCGGCTCCTACACCGACGCCATCAACACCGCGGAGGCCCAGGTCGGCCCGGCCGCCCACGGGTCGAGCCTGAGCCTGGCCATCGACCAGCCCAACAACCTGGTCGGTCTCCTCGCCGGTGCCGCCGTCGTCTTCCTCTTCTCCGGCCTGGCCATCAGTGCCGTCTCGCGCTCCGCCGGTGCGGTGGTCTTCGAGGTCCGCCGACAGTTCCGCACCCGGCCCGGGATCATGGACGGCACCGAACGGCCGGAGTACGGCCGGGTGGTGGACATCTGCACCCGCGACGCGCTGCGCGAGTTGGCCACGCCGGGCCTGCTCGCCGTCATGGCCCCGATCGCGATCGGCTTCCTGTTCGGTGTCGGCTCGCTGGGCTCGTACCTCGCCGGTGCGATCGGAACGGGCACCCTGATGGCCGTCTTCCTGGCGACATCGGGCGGTGCCTGGGACAACGCGAAGAAACTGGTCGAGGACGGCCACCACGGGGGCAAGGGCAGCCCCGCCCACGCGGCCACCGTCATCGGCGACACCGTGGGAGACCCGTTCAAGGACACCGCCGGACCGTCCATCAACCCCTTGCTGAAGGTGATGAACCTGGTCTCGCTGCTGATCGCCCCGGCCATCGTCAAACTCAGCTTCGGTTCCCACGCCAACCTCGGCCTTCGGCTGGCCATCGCCCTGGTGGCGCTGGCGGTCGTCATCATTGCGGTGTGGGTCGCCGAGCGCCGCGGCATCGCTCCCGGGACCGAGGAGGAGCCCCCCGGCACCCGGGCGCCGGAGGAACCGGCCCCCGTCCCGTCGTCGCCGGTCTGACCGCAGATCGACGTTCGAACGCCGGTGGTCGCTCTGCGCCGACTGCTGACGGCGGTGGAGCTTGAGCGGATCGCCCTCGCGGAACTCGGCCCCGGCCCACTGTCGGCCATGAACCCGCTCAGGAAGCTGCGGTGTCGTGTTCCGCCGGGACGACGACGACCGGGAGACGGGCGTGGTGGACGACCTCGGTACTGGTCGATCCCAGGGCGAGGCGTCCCCAGGCACCCGACCCTCGGGAGCCGACGACCAGCAGGCCGGCGTCCTTGCTCGCTTCGAGGAGGACTTGCGCCGGGCGGCCTGGTTCGCAGACGATCTCCACGTTCACGAACGGTTCGCCGAGCTGCTCCTGCAGTTCCTTGACGGAGTCGGCCACCGCCTGCGTGACGAGGTCGCGCTGCTGGGGGACGGGGCCGCGGTCGGGGCCCGAGGAAACCGTCCATTCGAAGCCGGAGCGCCGGGTGGGGGTGTACTCGTACGCGCAGACGGCCCGCAGGCCGGTGGCGCGAAGTCGGGCCTCGCGGAGCGCGAAGGTCACGGCATTCCGGGCCTGGGGCGAACCGTCCGTGCCGACCACGATCGGGCCGAGCGTGTGGCGGGCAGCGGGATCGGCCATGGGTGACCTCCAAGGACTCGGTGCGTGGAGTGGAGTGCGGCCGGCGCGGCCCGTAACGGCTGCGGGTCCGATCGGCCGTCCGTCGCGGGGTGCACTTCTCAGCCTGCCCCTGTCCGTCCATGGGCACCATCGCTGCCCATGATCTGTGTCCGCCCGCGCGGGCACGCCCGGCCCGCCATGTGGCGACGCCTCCCGGGCGCTCCACCCGGGAGGCGTGTGCGCCCTTGGCGCGGGGGCCGGGGGCGGCCGGGTCAGAGCACGAACAGCGTGCTGTACGGCGGGGAGACGCGTACCCGCTGCGATCCGAAGTCGACGAGCACGGCGGTGTCGCCGTCGCCTTCGACGCCGATGACGCGGCCGAGGCCGTACCGGTCGTGGGTGACTCGGTCGCCGACGGCGAAGTGCTTGCGGGGCGCCTCGGGCGGGGCCTTGAAGGGGCTGTTCGGCAGGGGGCGGCGGGCTGCTGCGAAGTTGTTCATCCCCTCCAGTATGCGCCGGAAATCGCGGGAGCGGGCCCATTCGGTGCACTTGCGTTCGAGTGAGGGGTGATAATGCCGCACGCGCAGTCCGGGGCGCCCTGAGCGGTGCCGGCGAGCGCGAGGTGATCACTTGTGCGGCGCCGTCGGGACGAGGGGGCTCGCCGTGTCCGCCGGGATCGTCCTTCCGGGCGCTCGGCGCCGGAACCTCGCGGACGTGTCAACGAGGCTGCTGTCAAGGCGTGTTGAGGACCATGACGGCTCAGGCCCGGCGATCACGGGGGCGCCCCCCGGAAACTGTGGGCGAAATGTTCACCCGAAGCGCGCTCGGGCCTGCTAGAGTCGTTTTAGTTGCAGTAGTGGTTCCCATGAACTTTGTGTGCGCCTGCTGATGTATTCGCAGGCGTATTTTTGTTTCCCGGCTCTTCCCGGGTGGGCGCTTCCCGCGGCGACTCGGAGCGTGCGCTGTGCGCGCTTCGGACAGCCCCTTGAAGGAGATTTCTTAATGGCTAATGGCACTGTGAAGTGGTTCAACTCGGAAAAGGGCTTCGGCTTCATCGAGCAGGAGGGTGGCGGCCCGGACGTCTTCGCCCACTACTCGAACATCAACGCCAACGGCTTCCGTGAGCTGCTTGAGGGCCAGAAGGTCGAGTTCGACGTCACGCAGGGCCAGAAGGGCCCGCAGGCCGAGAACATTCGCCCGCTGTAGTTCTTCTGCCACGGCACCCGCCAAGCAGCGAGGGGCCCGCACCGCGCACACGCCCGGTGCGGGCCCCTCGGCATTGCGCCACGACGCGCTCCCGGCCGCTCAGGCCCCCTGACTCCGACTCCGCGGCGGCGGTCACCCCCCGCGCGAGACACGGCGCCGCGTCCCGACCGGCGCCCTGCCGTGGCAGCTCACGGTTCGCGGTCGTTCGCTCCCGCACCGTGCGGTGAGCGCCGACCTCAGGTGACGTGCCGCACGGTTCCACCGTCCACGCTCCGACCGTCACACTTCCGGCCCGTTTCCTCGCGGTCTCCGCCGTCGCCCCGCGCCACGGAGCCTTCCTCGTGACGTGCCGCCCCGAGGAAGGCTCCTGCATGAACCGCTCCAGTCGCTCCCCGTACCAGAACGCCGGCTCCCGTTCCGGCGGCGGTTCCTTCCCCGGCACCCGGGCCGCCCAGGGCCGGCGCCCCTCCGGTCGCAGCGTCGGCCGGGGCCCGTCGGCGCCGGGCGAGTTCGCGATGCCGGTGAGCACCACCCCGGCGCTGCCGGCCGCCGTGTCCTTCGAGGAGCTGGACATGCCGAAGGCGCTGCTGCCGGTGCTGGCCCGCCGGGGTGTCACCGCGCCGTTCCCGATCCAGGCCGAAACCCTGCCGAACTCGCTGGCCGGCCGTGACGTCCTCGGACGAGGCCGCACCGGCTCCGGGAAGACCATCGCGTTCGGCCTCGCCGTGCTGGCCCGCACCGCCGGGCACAGGGCCGAGCCGCGCCGTCCGCTGGCCCTGGTGCTGGTCCCCACCCGCGAGCTCGCGCAGCAGGTCACCGAAGCCCTCACCCCCTACGCCCACGCGGTGCGCCTGCGGATGGCGACCGTGGTGGGCGGGGCGTCGATGAGCCGCCAGGCATGGGTGCTGAACCGTGGCGCGGAGGTCGTCGTCGCCACCCCGGGCCGGCTCAAGGACCTGATCCAGCGGGGTGACTGCCGGCTCGACGGGGTCGGCGTCACCGTGCTCGACGAAGCCGACCAGATGGCCGACATGGGGTTCCTGCCGCACGTCACCGAGCTCCTCGACCAGGTCGCCGAAGGCGGCCAGACCATGCTGTTCTCCGCCACCCTGGACCGCAACGTCGACCGCCTGGTGCGGCGCTTCCTCAAGGACCCGGTCACCCACTCGGTGGACCCGTCCGCGGGGGCGGTCAGCACCATGGAGCACCACGTGCTGCACGTGCAGAACTTCGACAAGAACGCCACGATCGCCCACATCGCGTCCCGCGACGGCAGGGTGATCATGTTCACCGACACCAGGCAGGGCGCGGACCGCCTGGTGGAGGACCTGCTGGCGAACGGTGTGAAGGCCGCGGCCCTGCACGGCGGCAAGCTCCAACCGCAACGCACCCGTACGCTGGAGCAGTTCCGCACCGGCCAGGTGACCGCGTTGATCGCGACCAATGTCGCCGCCCGCGGCATCCACGTCGACGGGCTCGACCTCGTCGTCAACCTGGACCCGCCGGTCGACCACAAGGACTACCTCCATCGGGGCGGCCGCACCGCCCGGGCGGGTGAGTCCGGCACCGTCGTCACGCTGGTGCTGCCCAACCAGCGCCGCTCGATGGCCCGCCTGATGGCAACGGCCGCCATCACCCCCGTCACCACCAGGGTCAGCGCCGGCGGCGAGGACCTGGCCCGCATCACCGGCGCCCGCGTGCCCACCGGCATCCCCACCGTGATCCCCGACCCCGTCATCGAGCGGCCGCGCCGCAGCCCGTCCGCGCGCCGCCCCCGCCCCGCCCGCACCGCGGGCGACACGCCGGCCGCCTCCGGTCGCGACAACCAGGGCTCCGGCCGCCGCCGGGCGCCCCGACGATCCACCCTCGCCGTGTAGCACCACGGATCCGCGTCAGGGGCGGTGGCGACCGCGGTGGCGACCGCTTGCCCGGCGGCGGAGCACGCCCGTTCGTGGGGGGCGGGCCGTCGCGGGGGGCGAAGACAGAGTGGCCGAAGACAGTGTGGCCGGAGACGGTCCTCAGGTGTTCCCGTACTCGTCATGGCGGCGTAGCCAGTGGGTCTCCTCGCCCTCTTCGTGCCGGCCCATCGGTGTCCGGTCGAGGAGGCCGTAGTAGGCCATGGCGGGCTCAAGGCCGCGCGCAGTGGTGACGTACGTCCGGTGGACGGTTCCGTTCGAGAGCGCGTAGACGCTCAGTCCGGGGCCCTCGGTGACGTACCCGAGCACGTCGGTGCCGCACGCCTGCGCCATCTGACGCACGGTCGGCGGGACGTCACCCCGGAGGAACGGCCCCAGCTCCTCCTCGGTGTACTGGAAGCCGAGGTCGCGGTGGAAGTCGCTGCCGGCGGCGGAGATCCAGTCGAAGCGCCAGCCCATCCGTTCGCGGTAGGCGAGCAGTCTGTCGATCGGCGCGCGCGAGGAGCAGATCAGCGTCACGTCGCGGGCTTTCAGGTGGACCGCGTTGGGGCTGAGGGTGTCCGCGATCGATGAACAGACCGGGCATCCGGCCTCGTAGGACGGGCCGAACATGAAGTGGTAGACGAGCAGTTGCGAGCGCCCGTCGAAGAGGTCCGCGAGCGACCTGGTCCCGTCGGCGGTCTCCAAGCCGTAGTCCTTCTCGACCGGCACCCAGGGGAGCTCCCGCCGCTTCCGTGCGAGCTCGTCACCGAGTCGGGTGAGCCTCTTCTCCTCCGCGAGCAGCTCCTCTCGGGCCGCCTGGAACTCCTCCTGCGTGCCGATCCTGTGCTCGGGCATGGCCTTCCCTCCTGTGTGGGAGCAGAACGCCGCATCGCGGCGTGCAGTCGTCCGCGGTGGCAGCCGGAAGTGCCTGCCACCGGCTACCCGCCCGGCCGTACATCCACCGTACGCGCGTGGCGGCGGGCCCTCGCGACCACGCCACACGGCCTGCTCGGCGGCGTGCTCACGCAACGAGGCGGATCGGAGCCGCCAGCCGGCCGGGATTCCGGACTGTGACGCAGGTCACCGCCGGGGCAGAACCTGTGCGCCGCAGCGGGCGTCTGGCTGGTGTGAGATCACGCAGGAGAGCATGGGACGAGCTGGACGAGGAACGCCTCGTCCGGCTGGTGGCCAGAGGCGACCGCCGGGCGTTCGACGAGTTGTACCGGCGCACGTCGCCGTGGCTCGCGGTGCGGTTGCGCCGCCGTTGCGCGGACGAGCAGATCGTCGCCGAGGTCATGCAGGAGACCTATCTGGCGGTGTGGCGCGCGGCCGGCGCGTTCGCCGGGAGCGCGGTCGGCGGGACGGCTGTCGGGTGGCTGTGGACGATCGCGGCGCGGCGCCTCGTCGACGCGTTCCGGCGCCGTGCCCACCACGCCGAACCGCCGGCGGCCGCCGCCGAGCGGGCGGTGGTGCCCGCCGCGGAGGACGAGGCGCTCGCCGGCACGGTCGGCGGCGACGTCGGCGACGCCCTGCGGCGACTGGCGCCGGAACTGCGCGAGGTACTGCAGGCCACGGTGCTCGACGGGCTCTCCGTCCGGGAGACCGCCGTCCTGCTCAGACTGCCCGAAGGCACGGTCAAGACCCGTGCCCGCCGGGCCCGGATCGCGATGCGGGAGGCGCTGGCATGAGCGGGGAACACGCGTCGAGGCGGTTGATCGACGACTACGCACGCGGTGACACGGACATGGCCGCGGACACGGTGTGGGCGTTGGAGGCCCACCTGGAGGCGTGCGCGCCGTGCCGGCGCCACCTGGCGACCTCCGTGACCACCGAGGCGCCCGACGTCGCCGCGCTCCTCGACACCGTCCGGGCCGGTCTGGAACCGCAGCTGGACGCGGCCGTCAGGACGCCTTCGCGGCGGCACCGCCCGAGGTGGGCGTCGGCCTGGCTGACACCGGTCGTGGCGCCATGGCTGGCCATGACCGTCGCCGTCACCCTCGCGGCGCTGCTGCTGGACGCCGTCGCTCCGTCGAAACTCTTCGGCGACGCCTCGCCGGTGTTGCTGATCGCGCCCGTGCTGCCGATGTGCGGTGTCGCCGCATCGTGGTCGCGCGGCCTGGACCCGGCGTACGAACTGACGGCCTCGACCGCCAGGGCCGGCCTGCCCCTGCTCCTCCGGCGCACCACGGCGGTGCTCCTGGTCGTCCTGCCCGTGCTCCTCGCCGGGGGATGGCTGACCGGGACCATGACGGCCGCGCAGTGGTTGCTGCCCTCCCTGGCCTTCACCTCCACCGCCCTGGCGCTGGGCAGCGTGGTCGGCGTGACCCGCGCCGTCGTCGGGCTGGTGGTCGCGTGGGGCGTTGCCGTGGCACCCGCGTGGGACACCGGCCGCGTCCCCCTCGCCCTGCAGCTCGTCACCCAGCCGGAGGTGCTGCCCGCGTGGGGGCTGCTCCTCGCGCTCGGCGTCGGTGCCGTGATCGCCCGCAGAAACGCCTACTCAACGCTGTGAACCCCTCCTCGACCCCGAAAGGGACCGCATGACATCCCTGACCAGCGCGGCTGACACCGCGCCGAAGACCTATGCCTGGGAGATCCGGGCCAGCGGGCTGAAGGTCCGCGTCGGACGGAAGAAGATGGCCGTCGACGGGCTCGACCTCACCCTGGGCACCGGCGCCCACGGCCTCCTGGGGCCCAACGGAGCCGGGAAGACCACCCTGATCCGGACGCTGGCCACCGTGCTGCGCCCCACCGAGGGCGACCTGGAGCTGCTCGGCACCTCCGTGCGTGCGATGGGCGACCACCGGGCCCTGCGCCGCCGGATCGGCTACCTGCCGCAGGAGTTCGGCTACTACAAGCGCTTCACGGTGCGCGAGTTCGTCGAGTACATGGCCTGGCTGAAGGAGGTGCCGAAGGCGGAGGTCCCCGCAGCCGTCCAGCGGGCCGTGGAACGGGTGGGCCTGGCGGACCGCGCCGACCACCGGATGAAGACCCTGTCCGGAGGAATGGTGCGGCGGGCCGGCATCGCCCAGGCCATCGTCAACGACCCCGAGGTGCTGCTGCTGGACGAGCCGACGGCCGGCCTGGACCCGGCGCAGCGACTGCGCTTCCGCGAACTGCTCCAGGACCTGGGCCGCGACACGTGCGTGGTCGTCTCCACCCACCTGGTCGAGGACGTCGCGGCCGCCTGCTCGGACGTGGTGCTCTTCGCCGACGGCCGCCTCGTCTTCCAGGGCACGCCGGACGACCTGGCCGCGGCGGGCGGCCCCGAGCACCCGGGCGACAGCCCCCTGGAGCGCGGCTACTCGGCGCTGCTCCGCGACTTCGGCCAGCCGGGAGGCATCTGGTGAACGGGCGTCTCCTGCGCGTCGAACTGAAGCGCTCCGCCGCACCCTGGGCGGGCCTCCTCGTCCTTCTCGGCAGCCTGGCGGTCTTCTTCCTGATCGACGGGATCTGGTGGAGGGGCACCGCCGGGTGGGCGGCCCAGTGGACCCCCATGGCCATGTGGACCCGCTACCTGCTCGCCTTCTGGTGGCCGCTCGTGGTGGGCGTGGGCGCGGTGTACGGGCTGCGCGACTCCCGCTCGCGGGTGGCCGAACTGCTGTCGACCACGCCGCGGCCGGCCTGGCGCCGCGCGGCGGTGCCCGCCGGTGCGATGGCGCTGCCGCTGGCGGTCGGCTTCGGGGTGCTGGTCCTCGTCGGCGGAGTCCAGGTGGCCCTCGGCCGGACCACCTACACCACCCTCGGATGGCTGCCGATCTCGCTGGTGGCGGCGCTGGGCCTGGTCGCGGGAGCCGTGTTCGGCATGGGCGTCGCGCGGACCCTGCCCCATGTGCTCACCCCGCCGGCCCTGGTGGTGCTCGTCCTCGTGCTGACGAACCTCCTCCGACCGGCCATGGAGGGCCTCGTGCCGGCGGGCAGGGCGCCGAACCGGCTCGTCCTGTTGTCCCCGGCGGTCCCGGAGCCCCGGGAGATGCTGCTGACCCTGTCCGGCGCCGTGCACGTCGGGCAGACGCTCTGGCTGCTCGGTCTGCTCGCCACCGGCTTCGCCCTGCTGTCGGCCGTGACCCGCCGGGCCAAGCTGCTCGCGATCGTCCCGGTCCTGGCCGGTGCGGCCCTGGCCCTGCCGGTCCTGCCCGGCGCTCCGCGCGACACCTACGTCGTCGACAAGACCGCCGCCGCCCTGGTCTGCGACGGACCGGTCTGCGTGACGCAGGCGAACCGTTCACGCCTGCCCGAGCTCGCGCTGCGCAGCAAGGAGGCGCTGAGCGTGCTGCACGACGTGCTGGGCGATGCGGCACCGCACACGGTGCGGGAGGACAACAGGCTGCGCGCGCTCGGCGACGACCGGGAGCTCTCCGACGACGTGGTGCTCGTCGACTTCGACGAGCGACTGTTCGCCGACGCGAAGGGCGAGGCACTGACCCGCGCCCTGATCTCCCAGGGGCTGGCGCCGAACTGCCACGGGAACAACGACCGGGAAGGCTCCGGGAGCGGTGACGTCGCGTCCCAGAGCATCGCCGTGAGCTGGGTCCTGCACGATCCGCAGCTCCGACCGCTGACCGACAAGAGTGCCGACGCCTACGCGCAGAAGACCTGGGCGGACGCCGACACGGCGTGGCGGAACCTGATGGCGGCATCACCGGACGAGCAGCGCTCCCGGATCCTCGGACTGCGCGCCGGTGCCTTCTCCTGCGCGCCGGGCGATCCGCTCCTGCTGCTCGCGGGGGAGGCGTCCCGATGAGGTGGCTGACCCTGTACGCCCGGTCACGGCAGGTACCCGCCTCGACCGCCGCGGTCACACTCGTCGCGCTGACGGTGTGGGCCCTCGACCGGCACGGTGCCGGTCCGATGGACCTGGGGCTCGCGGTCCTGATCCTCACCGCGAACGTGGCGGCCGCTTCCGTCGGGCTCGGCGGGCCGGACGTCGTGCTGGAGAGGACGGGCGCGATCCGGTGGGTGCCCCGCCGGGCTGCGCACGTGCTGCTGGTCGGCGCGTTCGCCGGTGCGGCGCTGCTGACGGTCCAGGCGGCGGGAGCGAAGCCGGCCCCCACCGAGGTCATCGTCCGGGACGCCGCCGGGCTGGTCGGGTTGGCCGCTCTCGGGGCCGCGCTGTGCGGTGCGCACCTCGCCTGGACCCTGCCCACCGGCTGGCTCGGCTTCACCCTCTTCGTCCCGACCCCGAACGGCACCGTCGGAGAGGTCGTGAACTGGATGCTCTTCCCGCCCGGTACGACGGCGTCGGCCTGGACCGCGTGGGTCCTGCTCGCGATCGGCACCGTGGGGTACGCCGTGGCAGGGCCCAGACGGTGACGGGCACGCCCCCGGTGGGCGGCTCACCGGGGGCGGGTACGGGGCAGCGGCGAGTGGCCCGGTGGGCCCGGGCGGGCGGGCGGTCAGTCGGCGGGGCCCGGCAGTGCCGTGCCGACCCGGGTGCGCACGGCCTCGACCGCCTCCCATTCCTCCCCGCTCAACTGGGCGAGGGCGGCGGGGAAGACGCCGTCCTGCTCCTTGAGGATGTGCGCCCGCAGCCGGCCGAGGGTGTCCAGGAGCCGCCGCGGCCAGGTGGGGTCGGTGGGCGTGCCGCCCGCCGCCTCGCCGAGGACGGCCTCGATGTGCCGGTGTTCGGCCTCAAGGACGGCAATGTGGTCGGGGAACTCGACGGCCATGAACGGGAACAGGCCGCGCTCCTCGACCTCGGTGTGGGGGCGGAGCACCGCGGCGATGGCGCGGGCGGCTGCGGCCATGCCCGGCGCGTCGCCGTCGTGGTGCGCGGTCCGGACCGCGCCGATCAGGTTGACGACGGCGTCGTGTTCGGCCGTCAGGTCGCGGATGGTGGCCAGTGCCTGGCAGCCGCAGTACTCGCACATGTCGAGAGGTCCTTCCGCTCGGTCGATGGTCGATGGTTGGTGGCCGGTGGCCGGTGGCCGGTGGCCGGTGGCCGGTGGCCGGTGGCCGGTCGGTCGGTCGTCGGCCGGTCAGGCCCGGACGGTGCGGCGGACCCGGGTGGCGGTGAAGACCGCGGCGGCCACGGCGACCGCGGTGAGCGCGGCCAGCCCCGCCGCGTACGAGTGGTAGCTGCCGTACAGGGCGCCCATCGCCAGCGGTGGGACGAAGCCGCCGAGACCGCCGGCCGCACCCACCACACCGGTGACGGAGCCGACCCGGTCCGCCGGCGCGACCTGGGCGACCAGGGCGAACGTCGCCCCGCTGCCGGTGCCCAGGGCGGCGGCCATGGTCAGGAACGCCACCGTGCCGAGCGGGGCCAGCGGCGGGGTGAAGCCCTGCAGCAGGGCGCCCAGCGCGACCACGCCCAGCGCCCAGCTCAGCACCCGCACCGGGCTGGTGCGGTCCGACAGCCAGCCGCCGACCGGCCGCATCACCACGGCCAGCAGGACGAACCCGGCCATCCGGTTCGCCGCGTCCGCCTGCTGGAGGCCGTACGCGGTCTTCAAGTAGGTCGGGAGGTAGACCGAGAAGGCGACGTAGCCGCCGAAGGCGACGGCGTACAGCGCCGAGGCCTGCCAGGTGACGCGCAATCGGAGCGCACCGCCGAGGCGGCGGGCCAGCGGTTCGTCGGGCACCGTCCGGCCCGGGGCGTCGCGCAGCAGGACGAACGCCACCACCGCGTACCCGGCGAGCACGATCGCGGTGAGCACGAAGGGGGCGGCGACCCCGTGGGCCTTGACCAGGTTCACCGTGGTCAGTGCGCTGATCGCGGTGCCGCCCATGCCGGCCCCGAAGATCCCGATGGCCGTGCCGCGCCGCTCCGGCGGGAACCAGCCGTTGACGAAGGGGACGCCGATGGCGAACGACGTACCACCGATGCCCAGGAAGAACCCGCCGATGAGCAGCTCCGTCAGCGACGAGTGCCCGGCGAGGCCGAGGTACAGCACCGGCACGATCGTGGCGGTGGACACCAGCGGGAACATCACCCGGCCGCCGTAGCGGTCGGTGAGCGCGCCCACCGGGATGCGGCCCAGCGAGCCCACGATCACCGGGACGGCGACCAGCAGCGACTGCTGGAACGAACTGAGGCCGAGCGAGTCCTTGAACCGTGTGCCGAGCGGGCTGATCAGCGCCCAGGCCCAGAAGTTGAGGGCGAACCCGAGGGTGGCCAGGGTCAGCATCAGCGTCCGCTGCCCGGAGGTCGGCGCGGCGGGTCTGCTTCCGGTCGGGCGGGTTTCCATGGCGGGGTCTCCGTTTCTCCGATGGGTGCGACGGTGCGTGGGTGGGGGCGGCCCGCAGGTGGGGCCGCGGGAGGCGAACGGGGGTCGGGTGGGGCCGGGGAGGCGGACGGGTCAGGTGACGGGCAGCGCGGCGGCGAGCAGGACGACGCCGAGCGAGCCGACCAGGGAGCCGACGGCCAGGGCCCGGGCGAGTTCGGCGCGGCCCCTGGCGTGGGCCCAGCCGTGGAGCGCGGCCGCGAGCATCACGGCGGTGAACAGGCCGAGCTTGGCCGCGAGGATCCGGCCGTAGCCGGGCTCGGCCAGCGAGGCCCAGGTGACGCCCCGGTGCCCGGCCAGCGCGATGCCGGTGCCGAGCTGCGCCGGCAGGAACAGCACCCCGGTGAGCAGCCCGAACCGGCGGCCCACCGCTTCGGCGAACCGGCCGGCGACGTCGGCGGGGAACTGACGGCGGGCCAGCGGGAGGATCACGGCCGACAGGGCGAGCTGCCCGCCGACCCACAGGACGGCGCCGCACACGTGCGTGAAGCGGACCAGGGTCCAGAGTCCGATCCCGTCCATCACTTCACCTCCAGGAGGCCGCGCGCCCGTGCGAACGGGCCCGCCGGGAGGATCGCCCGGGCCGGGGTGCGCATGACCGGTCCGCCGGCCCGTGCACCGACGGCAGGTTGTCCTCGGTGAGGGTGGGGGTGCCCGAGGGGGAGACGGCGACGCGGACGCCGGTCCGCGTGGCGTGGGTGATCAGCTCCAGGAGGTCCGGCCGCTGGAAGGGGTCGCCCCCGGTGATCACGAAGAGCGGCGCGGGGGAGCCGAAGGACGCCACCTGGTCGATCAGGTCCGTGGCGGCCGCGGTGTCGAGCTCGCGCGGGTCGCGGTCCGGCACGGCCTCGGCGCGGCAGTGGCGGCACGCGAGCGGGCACGCCCTGGTCGACTCCCAGATCACGATGAACGGTCGGTCCGCCGCGTCCTGATGCTGCAGACGGACGACGCGGGCCCCGGCCGGGCGCTGCTTCGGGTCGTACACGCTGGTCACCTCCGGTTCGATCAGGCATCAGCCTGCTGTGTCCGGAGGCTCGCGAGGCCCTTCCGATGGTCCTGGTCGGAGGGACCGGAAGCCCCAATTCCGGCCGGTGCAACCGGGCCTGCCGGCGACGTCAAGAGGGACCTTCGGCCCCCGCGCGGGCGGCCCGGCGCTGCCTACCGTTCGGCCCATGGAGCAGGAGAAGACGACGGGTGACTCCGGCACCCGAGAGCAACAGCACTGGCCGCTGGCGGCGAGACGTCTGCTGACGCGCCGCGAGGTGTCGGCCGACGGCCGGGCGGTGTTCGGCACGGGCGGCACCGAGTGGGAGGGGTTCTACCGGGACCGCTGGTCCCACGACCGGGTGGTGCGGTCGACCCACGGCGTCAACTGCACGGGCTCCTGCTCGTGGATGGTGTACGTCAAGGAGGGGATCATCACCTGGGAGCACCAGGCGACCGACTACCCCTCCATCGGCACCGACTGCCCGGAGTACGAGCCGCGCGGCTGCCCGCGCGGGGCCTCGTTCTCCTGGTACACCTACTCGCCCAGCCGGGTGCGGTACCCGTACGTGCGCGGCAAGCTGCTGAAGCTGTGGCGCGAGGCCCGCCGACGGCTGGGCGATCCGGTGGCGGCGTGGGCCGAGATCACCGGCGACCCGGCCAAGGCGCGGGCGTACAAGTCGGCGCGCGGCAAGGGCGGCCTGGTGCGCGCGGACTGGGACGAGGTGACCGAGCTGATCGCCGCGGCCCACGTGCACACCATCCGGGCGTACGGCCCGGACCGGGTGGCCGGCTTCTCGCCGATCCCGGCGATGTCGATGGCCTCCTTCGCGGCCGGCTCGCGGTTCATGTCGCTGATCGGCGGCACCCTGCTGTCGTTCTACGACTGGTACGCCGACCTGCCGATCGCCTCCCCCCAGGTCTTCGGCGACCAGACGGACGTGCCGGAGTCCGCCGACTGGTGGAACACCGGCTACCTGGTGATGTGGGGTTCCAACATCCCGGTCACCCGGACCCCCGACGCGCACTTCCTGACCGAGGTGCGCTACAACGGCACCAAGGTGGTCGCGGTCAGCCCGGACTACGCGGACAACGTGAAGTTCGCCGACGAGTGGCTCTCGCCGCACCCGGGCACCGACGGCGCGCTGGCGATGGCCATGGGCCACGTCATCCTGCGCGAGTTCCTGGTGGATCGTCAGACTCCCTACTTCGCGGACTACTTGCGCTGCTACACCGATGCGCCGTTCCTGGTGACCCTGCGCGAGCACGGCGACCGGCTGGTGCCCGACCGTTTCCTGACCGCGGCGGACCTCGGCCGGGAGGGCGAGCACGCCGAGTTCAAGACCGTCCTGCTGGACGCCGCCGACGGCGAGCCGGTGGTGCCGAACGGCTCGCTCGGCTTCCGCTGGGGCGAGCAGGGCGAGGGCCGCTGGAACCTCGAACTGGGCGACACCGTCCCCGAACTCAGCCTGCTGGAAAGGGCCGAGGACACCGTCGCCGTCGCGCTGCCGCGCTTCGACGAGGGCGACACCGAGGGCGGCTCGGTGATGGTGCGCGGCGTCCCGGTCCGGCGCCTCGGCGGGCGCCTGGTCACCACTGTCTTCGACCTGATGCTTGCGCAGTACGGGGTGCAGCGCCCCGGACTGCCGGGCACCTGGCCGGCCTCGTACGAGGACGCCGACGAGCCGTACACCCCCGCCTGGCAGGAGACGATCACCTCCGTCCCGGCCGCGCAGGCCGCCCGGATCGCCCGCGAGTTCGCCCGCAACGCCGAGCGCACCGAGGGCCGTTCGATGATCGCGATGGGCGCGGGCACCAACCACTGGTTCCACTCCGACACCATCTACCGGGCGTTCCTCGCGCTCACCACCATGACCGGCTGCCAGGGCGTCAACGGCGGCGGCTGGGCGCACTACGTCGGCCAGGAGAAGGTCCGCCCGCTCACCGGCTTCCAGCACCTGGCGTTCGCCTTCGACTGGCAGCGGCCCACCCGGCACATGGCCGGCACCTCCTACTGGTACCTCAACACCGACCAGTGGCGCTACGAGGCCTTCGGTCCCTCCGAGTTGGCGTCCCCGCTGGGCGAGGGACGGTTCGCCGGCAAGGCCTTCGCCGACTGCCTGGCCCAGGCCGTCCGGCTCGGCTGGACCCCGGGCCACCCGGGCTTCGATCGCAACCCGTTGGACCTCGCCGACGAGGCGGCCGCCGCGGGCCGCCCGGTCGCCGACCACGTCGTCGACGAACTCCGCGAAGGCAGGCTGAAGTTCGCCGTCGAGGACCCGGACGACCCCGCCAACTTCCCCCGGGTGCTCACCGTCTGGCGGGCCAACCTGCTCGGCTCCTCCGGCAAGGGGAACGAGTACTTCCTGCGTCACCTGCTCGGCGCCGACAGCGCCGTACGGTCCGCCGAGGCCCCGCCGGAGGCCCGGCCGAAGGACGTCGTCTGGCGCGAGGAGGCACCCGAGGGGAAGCTCGACCTGCTGGTCGACGTGGACTTCCGGATGACCTCCACCGGCCTGTTCGCCGACGTGGTGCTGCCCGCCGCCACCTGGTACGAGAAGGACGACCTGTCCAGCACGGACATGCACCCCTTCGTGCACGCCTTCACCCCGGCCATCGCCCCGCCCTGGCAGGCCCGCACCGACTACGACACCTTCCTCGCCATCGCCGACCGGTTCAGCGAGCTGGCCGCCGAGCACCTGGGCACCCGCACCGACGTCCTGGCCGTACCGCTCCAGCACGACACGCCCGACGAACTGGCCCAGCCCGGAGGCGTCGTCCGCGACTGGAGGGCCGGCGAGTGCGAGCCCGTCCCCGGCCGCACCATGCCCAAGCTGGTCACCATCGAGCGGGACTACGCCGCCGTGGCCCAGAAGATGCGCGCTGTCGGCCCGCTGCTCGACACCCTCGGCACCACCACCAAGGGCATCACCGTCCACCCCGACCGGGAACTCGCCGACCTGCGCCGCCGCAACGGCACCGTCGCGAAGGGCGTCGGCGCCGGACGGCCCTCGCTCGCCCGCGCGGAGGACATGTGCGAGGCCATCCTCGCCCTTTCCGGCACCACCAACGGCCGGCTCGCCGCGGCCGGCTTCCGGGAACTGGAGAAGCGGACCGGAACCCCGCTCGCCGACCTGGCCACCGAGCGCGAGGGCGAACGGATCACCTTCGCCGACACGCGCGTCCAGCCCCGCGCCGTGATGACCTCCTACGAGTGGTCCGGCAGCGAGACCGGCGGGCGCCGCTACTCGCCGTTCGTCATCAACGTCGAGCACCACAAACCCTGGCACACCCTCACCGGCCGCCAGCACTTCTTCGTCGACCACGACTGGCTCGCCGAACTCGGCGAGCAACTGCCGGTCTTCCGGCCCCCGTTGGACGCCCGCCGGCACTACGGCGACGAGCACCTGCGCGACGGCGACCGGGCCGAGGTGACGGTGCGCTACCTCACCCCGCACTCCAAGTGGTCCATCCACTCCGAGTACCAGGACAACGCGTACATGCTGGCGCTCTCCCGCGGCGGCCCGGTGATCTGGATGAGCACCGCCGACGCCGCGAAGATCGGCGTCAAGGACAACGAGTGGATCGAGGCCTACAACCGCAACGGCGTCGTGGCCGCCCGCGCGGTGGTCAGCCACCGGATGCCCGAGGGCACGGTGTACATGTACCACGCCAAGGACCGCACGGTGAACGTGCCGAAGACCGAGGTCAGCGGCAAGCGCGGCGGCATCCACAACTCGCTCACCCGGCTGCTGCTCAAACCCACCCATCTCGCCGGCGGCTACGCCCAGTTCACCTACGCCTTCAACTACTACGGCCCCACCGGCAACCAGCGCGACGAGGTCACCGTGATCCGCCGCCGCTCCCAGGAGGTGGAGTACTGATGAGGGTGCTCGCGCAGATCGCCATGGTGATGAACCTCGACAAGTGCATCGGGTGCCACACCTGCTCCGTCACCTGCAAGCAGACCTGGACCAACCGCACCGGCGTCGAGTACGCCTGGTTCAACAACGTCGAGACCAAGCCCGGCGTCGGCTACCCCCGCCGCTACGAGGACCAGGAGCACTGGAAGGGCGGCTGGACGCTCGACAAGCGCGGCCGGCTCGTGCTGCGCTCCGGAAGCAGGGGCAAGCGGCTGCTCTCGCTGTTCGCCAACCCCGACCTGCCCGGCATCGAGGACTACTACGAGCCGGTCACCTACGACTACGACACCCTGGTCAGCGCCCCCGTCGGGCAGGACGTCCCGGTGGCCCGCCCGCGCTCGGTGCTCACCGGCGAGCCCACGGCCATCACCTGGGGCGCCAATTGGGAGGACAGCCTCGGCGGTACGCCCGAACACGGCTCGGGCGACCCCAACCTGCGCGGCGGCCTGGCCGAGAAGGTCAGGTTCGAGTTCGAGCAGACCTTCCTGTTCCACCTGCCCCGGCTGTGCGAGCACTGCCTCAACCCGGCCTGCGTCTCCGCCTGCCCGTCCGGCGCCATGTACAAGCGGGAGGAGGACGGCATCGTCCTGGTCGACCAGGACCAGTGCCGCGGCTGGCGGATGTGCGTCACCGCCTGCCCGTACAAGAAGGTGTACGTCAACCACGCCACCGGCAAGGCCGAGAAGTGCACCTTCTGCTTCCCGCGGATCGAGGCCGGGCAGCCGACCGTCTGCTCGGAGACCTGCGTCGGCCGGCTGCGCTACCTCGGCCTGGTGCTCTACGACGCCGACCGGGTCGGCGAGGCCGCGGCCACCCCGGACGAGCGGGACCTCCTCGACGCCCAGCGCAGCCTCCTCCTCGACCCGCAGGACCCCGAAGTGGCCGCCGCAGCCCGGGCCTCCGGCATCCCCGAGGACTGGATCGACGCCGCCCGCCGCTCGCCCGTCCACGCCCTGATCTCCCGCTACAGGGTCGCCCTGCCGCTCCACCCGGAGTACCGCACGATGCCGATGGTCTGGTACGTGCCGCCGCTCTCCCCGGTGCTCGACGCGGTCGGCGAGGCCGGCGGCGACGCCGACGACCCCGACCACGTGTTCGCCGCCGTCACCCGGCTGCGGATCCCGCTGGAGTACCTGGCCAATCTCTTCACCGCCGGGGACACCGACGCCGTCGCCGGTGTGCTGATGAAGCTCACCGCACTTCGCAGCCACATGCGCCGGCACGCCCTCGGCGAGCCGGTCGACGAGGCCCTGCTCGACGCGGTCGGCCTCACCCCCGAGGACGCCGGATCGCTGCACCGGCTGCTCGCCGTCGCCAAGTACCAGGACCGCTACGTCGTCCCCGCCGCCCACAGGGAGGACGCCGCCGTCCTCAGCGGGCTGGAGAACCGCTGCCCGGTCGAGGCCTCCGACGGCCGGCCGCCGGCCGGCGACGGCAAGGTGATGCTCGGCCTTCCCGCCCTGCGCCGCACGACGGGAGGCCGGCCGTGAACGCGCCGCGCACCCCCGACCGGACCGAGGCCGGGTCAACCGGTTCGACCGGGTCGGCCCGTCCGGCTCTCGGGTCCGCGGAGACCGAGCAGCGCGTGCTCCTCCTGCGCCTGCTCTCGCTGCTGCTGCAGTACCCGGACGCCGAACTCGTCGCCGGACGGGAGGCGCTGGCCGGCGCCGTCGAGGCGCTGCAGCCGTCACCGGCCGCCGCCGACCTGACCGCCTTCACCGCCTGGTTCGCCGAGCAGCCCCGGGACGCCCTGGAGCGCCACTACGTCGAGGTCTTCGACCTGCGCCGCAGGAGCAGCCTCTACCTGACGTACTACCTGCACGGCGACACACGCCGCCGCGGCACGGCCCTGCTCGCCCTCGTCCAGCGCTACCGAGCGGCCGGCTGGGACGCCGACGCCGCCGAACTCCCGGACCACCTCCCGGTCGTCCTCGAATTCGCCGCGCTCGAAGGGACAGGCCGCGGCGAGGCACCGCTGCGGCAGCACCGGCGCGGACTGGAACTGATCCGACACGCGCTGGCCGACGTGGACTCGCCCTACCGGCACCTGCTCGCCGCGCTCCTCACCCTCCTCCCACCGCCGACCGACGCCGATCTGGCGGCGGTCGCCGAGCTGGCCGCGCAGGGCCCGCCCGCCGAGGAGGTCGGCCTCGACCCCTACGCCGGCCACCTGTTCGCGCCGCCGCAGACCTTCGTCCCGCCCGAGACCGCCCCGCTGCGGGCCGGTGCCGCGCCCGAGAGCGCCCCGCCGACGCTGATCCCGCTGCTGCCGACCAGAACCACGGAGAGCCACCGATGAGACCCGCGGGCACCGCACTCGCCGCCGCGAGCGGCGCCGACCTGATCCTCTGGGTCGCGTTCCCCTACGCCTGCCTCGCCGTCTTCGCGGTGGGGCACGTCTGGCGCTACCGCCAGGACCAGTTCGGCTGGACCTCGCGCACCAGCCAGCTCCTGGAACACCGCTGGCTGCGCTGGGGCAGCCCGCTGTTCCACCTCGGCGCCTTCGCGGTGATCGGCGGCCACGCCGTGGGCCTCGTGGTCCCCGCCTCGTGGACGGACGCGGCCGGGATCTCCGAGCACACCTACCACCTGGCGGCCGTGTCGCTCGGCACGGTGGCCGGAGTGGCCATGGTCGCCGGACTGGGCCTGCTCTGCGCCCGCCGGCTGCTGACCCGTCGGGTCCGGCTCACCACCGACCGCAGCGACAAGCTGCTCTTCCCGCTGCTCTCGCTGACCGTCCTGCTCGGCTTCTCCGCCACCGCGGTGCACAACCTCGTCGGCGGCGGCTACGACTACCGGTCCACCATCTCGATCTGGTTCCGCGGCGTCTTCGTCCTCCATCCGCACCCGGAGGCGATGGCCGGCGCCCCGCTGCTGTTCCAGCTGCACGCGGTCTCGGCCTGCCTGCTCTTCGCCGCCTGGCCGTTCACCCGGCTGGTCCACGTGTGGAGCGCTCCCATCGGATACCTGGCCCGCCCGTACCTGGTCTACCGCGGGCGCACCCGGCCGGCGGGCCGTGGCCGCGGACCCGCGCCGCTGCGCCGCCGGGCCTGAGGTGAGGTGCCGGGCCCGGACGCACCGGGGCCGGGAGTACGAGTGCCCGAGGAACACGAGTGCCCGAAGAGCACGGGACGAGGAGCACGGAATGAGGAGCACGGAATGAGGAGCCCCGCATGACGAACTGGATCGACGCGGTCAAGGACGAACTCGGCATCGACCTCGACGTCGACGTCGCCGAACTGCTCGACATGACCCGGGTCGTGGCGCACGGCGTGGCCCGCCCCGCCGCTCCGCTGACCGCGTTCCTGGTCGGCTACGCGGCCGGCCGCACCGGTGGCGGCCCGGAGGCGGTCACCGGGGCGGTCACGGAGGCCAACCGTGCGGTGTCCGGCCTGGCCGAGCGCTGGACGGCGGAACGGCCCGAGGACACGGGGACGGCATGAATCACCTGACGCTCCCCCAGCGCACCGAGCACGACGCGCCGCACCGGCCCGCCGCCGTCGCCCAGGGGATGACGTGGGAGCGGGCGCGGACGACGGCCCGGAACAGCGCCGGCCGGCCGCTGCCCGCCGTCGCCCGCGCCCTCTCCGAGGCCCTCGGCCACACCCTCGCCGAGCCGCTGACGGCGCTCACCGACCTCCCGCCCTTCGACACGTCCGCCATGGACGGCTGGGCGGTGGCCGGGCCGGGACCTTGGCGGCTGCGCGGCGGCGGCGTCCTCGCGGGCGACGCGCCGACCGGGCCGCTCCAGCACGGCACCGCCGTGCCCATCGCCACCGGTGCCCCGTTGCCGCCCGGTGCGACGGCCGTCCTGCGCTACGAGCACGGCGGTTCGACGTTGGCCGACGACGCTGTCCTGCACCACCTCACACCGGACGGGCCGGCCACGGGCCGCGACGTCCGGCCCCGCGGTCAGGAGTGCCGTCACGGCGACGTGCTCCTGCCGGCGGGTACCGCCGTCACCCCGGTCGTCCTGGGCCTGGCGGCGGCCGCCGGCTACGACCGACTGACCGTGCACCGCCGGCCGACCGTGGAACTGCTGGTTCTCGGTGACGAGTTGATGACCTCCGGCCTCCCGGCGGCGGGCCGGGTCCGCGACGCCCTCGGCCCCCTGCTGCCGCCCGTGCTGCGGAACGCCGGCGCCGACGTGATCGGGATCCACCGGGTGGCGGACGACCCGGGGGCGCTCGGCGACGCGCTCCGCAGTTCGCGCGCCGACGTCGTGGTCACCACGGGCAGCACCGCCGCCGGGCCGGTGGACTTCCTGCACCGGGCGCTCACCGAGGCGGGTGCCCGGCTGCTGGTCGACTCCGTCGCGGTACGGCCCGGCCACCCGATGCTGCTCGCGGAGCTGACGCCCACCGCCGCGGGTCGGCCCCGCCGGCTGGTCGGCCTGCCCGGCAACCCGCTCGCCGCCGTGGCCGGCACGCTGACCCTGGCCGTGCCGCTGCTCGGGCGGCTGGCCGGCCGGACGACCCCGACCCGCCGCGTCACCGCCGCCGCCGAGCTGTCGGGCCACCCGCGGGACACCCGGCTGCAGCCGGTGGCACTCGCGGCCTGCACCGCTGTGCCGCTGCCGTTCGACGGCCCGGCGATGCTGCGCGGTCTGGCCCTCGCCGACGGCCTCGCGGTCGTCCCACCCGGCGGGCTCGCCCCGGGCGCCACCGTCGAAGTGCTGGACGTCCCCGGCCACCGGCCGTGACCCGCAGGCGGCCGGCCGAGCCCTTGACTCCCCGGCGAGGCGATCGGCTGTCCTGGGGCTTGCTTCGAACCGGTGCACCCCCCGCCTGGCAGGTTCCGGTGCCCTCTGATCCGGCCTCCGCATGCCCCCCGTGGCCGGCTACAGGTGGGGGAGGACGAAGTCGTACCCGGCGTTGCTGTCCACGGTCAACGGAGTGCGGGCGCACACCAGCGGGTCGGGTGCGCCCGGTGCGCCGTGCCCCCGTCCGTCGGCCGGCCGGTCCGGCGGGGGTCAGCCCGGGTCGGGGTGGTAGGCGGTGAGCAGCAGGGCGATGTCGTCGGAGCGGTGGGGGGAGCGCCGGGCCTTGCGCAGCAGGTGGTCGGCGAGTTCGTCGAGGTCCGCGGCGCGGGCGTGGGCCAGCGCGGCGCGCAGCTCGTCGACGCCCAGGTCGAAGTCGCGGCCGCGTTCCTCGACGAGGCCGTCGGTGTAGAGGGCGAGGACGGAGCCGCGGGGTAGGTCCAGTCGGGTCTCGGGATAGCTGCTGGTGCCGACGACGCCGAGGAGCGGGCCGCCGGCCAGCTCCAGCACCTCGGTGCTGCCGTCGGGGTGGCGCAGCAGCGGCGGGCAGTGGCCGGCCCGGACGGCGTAGGCGCAGTCGCTGCCGGGCTCGATGCGGAGGTAGCAGCAGCTGGCGAGCAGCCCTGGGTCGAGGTCGGCCAGGAGCCGGTTCGTGCCGGCCAGGACCGCCCCGGGGGAGTGGCCGGCGGTGGCGAAGGCGCGGACGGCGCTGCGCAGTTGGCCCATGGTGCCGGCGGCCGCGATGTTGTGGCCCTCGACGTCCCCGACGACGAGCGCCACGCCGTCCCCGGTGGGGATGACGTCGTACCAGTCGCCGCCGATGTCCATCCCGCTGGTGCCGGGCAGGTACCGGCCGGTGGTGAGGATGCCCGGCAGGACGGGCAGGCGGTGTGGCAGCAGCGCGTGCTGCAGGCCGTGGGCGAGGGCGTTCTTCGCGTCGTAGAGACGGGCGCGTTCCAGTGCCTGGGCGATGAGACCGCTGAGCGCGGTGAGGATGCCGCGGTCCTTGGTGGTGAGGTGGTGGGCGTCGTCGAATCCGAGGAGGCAGGCGCCGACGGGACGGTTGGAGGCGATGAGCGGCAGGTAGGCCCAGGCGCCCACGGCTTCCCCGGGTCCTTCGCCGGGTCCTGCCCCGGCTCCGGCTCCGCTGCCGGTCGGGCGGCCGCCGGGCGGGTCGGGCCGGTCCTCGATGAACAGGGGCACGCCGAGGGCCGGCGCTTCCGTTCCGGGCAGTGGGGTGTCGAGCGGTCGGCCCTCCAGGCGGTGCAGGAAGCGGTCGTGGTGGCCGGTGCGGAAGAGCAGGTGCAGCCGGCCCTCCTCGATGGCGTAGACGGCCAGGTGCTGACCGCCGAAGGCCGGCAGGAGCTGGGCGGAGACGACCTCGCACACCTCGTCCATGGTGACCGCCGCGGTCAGCGCGCTGCCCAGCTGCATCATGCGGTAGATGGCGCCGAGGCGTGCGGGTGCGGCCAGGTCGGTCGGTGGGTCGTCGGGGTCCGCCCCCGGCTCCGCCTCCGCCGCCGCTTCCGGCGGCCGGGACCCCACCGGCGGTCCGGCGGCCTGCGGAGGGGCGGCGGGCGCCACCCTGCCGGTCACGCCGTTGGCGTCCGGGTGCAGGGAGAAGGCGAGCCACCGGTCGGGTGGGCGGCGGACCAGGAAGGTGGCGGGCTGCTGGGAGACCATGGCAGCGCGGTGGCGGTCCTCGAAGACGGGATCGGACAGCCAGGGCACGACCTCCCACAGGCAGTTGCCGAGCAGCTCCGGGCCGGACACCCCGAGCAGCTGCTCCAGGCCGCGATTGGTGTAGGCGACCCGGCCGTCCGGGGCGAGGGAGAAGAGTCCGTCCCGGAGCCGTTGGACCGCGGTGACGGCCGCGGCGCCGGCCCCGATGTCGAGCACGCTGCCGACCAGGTGGGACCGCGCCTCCTCGCCGGGCACCTCCGGTACGCGCCCCCACAGCTCCACCGTGCGGTATCCGTCGGCGGTGCGGACGCGCAGTCGCCGGGCGAGCACCCTGCCGTCCGCACGGGCGCTCCGGGCCGCCGCCCGGAGCGACAGCCGGTCGCCGGGGTGGAGCCGGGCGGCCAGCGTCTCGGCCCGGCCGTCGAACGTGCCGGGCGTGAGGCCGAACAGCGCGCACAGCTCCTCGTCGGCGACCACGGCCCCGGTGTCGAGCCGCCAGTCGAACAGGCCGACCCGCACCGACGGCGCGTCGGGAGCCGGCACCTGGAGGGGGACGGTGCCGGCGTCGCAGTCGAGGGCGCCCCCGCGGGCCCGGAGGTCGGCGAGGGTGGCGCCGAGCCGGCCGGCGATGGTCCGCAGGTGACGGAGCTGGGTCCGGGACAGCCCCGGGTGCCCGGACGCCGCCGCCCACACCACCGCCAGCGCCCCGAGGCTCTCCTGCCCCGCCCGGACCGGCACCGATGCCGAGCCGAACGCGTACGGCAGCGCCACCGCGAGCTGGGGGTACCGGCGTACCGTTTCGGCGGCGTCGGCCAGGTGGACCGTCCGGCCCGAGCGGTAGGCCACCGCCACCGGAATGGGGCTGTTCACCGGGATGAGCCGCCAGCCGCCGAGCAGGGAGGGCGGGGTGCCGCAGGCGGCGGCCAGTACGACGGACCTTCCGTCCCGGGAGCGGAGGAAGACGCTCCCGGCGTGGGCGCCGCTCTCCGCGACGGCCTTGACCACGGCCGTCACCAGGGCGTCCTCGCACTCGGTCCGCATCCGGTCGGACTCGTCTGCCCCGGGTGCGCGCTCGGGGCCAGCGGTGCCCGCCGCGGCGCCCGTGGCCGTACGGGCCGCCGTGCTCCCGTGCGGTCCCGCCCGTTCGCCGGGGTCGTGCCGGTTCATGCTTCCCCGTCTACGTCCGGCCGACGCCACTGTCAAGCGGGGCCGGTGCGTGGCCGGCGGGTGCGGGCCGGGCGGGCATCGCCGCAGCCCGGCCCGCACCCGGTCAGCCGACCACCGTCAGCCGGCCACCGTCAGCCGACCACCGCCGGGGAACGGGGTGCCTCGGACGCGGCTGCCGGCCGGTAGTGCTCGGTGTGCCCCTCGACGTGGAGCTGGGGCAGCCGACGGTCCAGCCAGGCCGGCAGCCACCAGTTGCCGCGTCCGAGCAGGTGCATCACGGCCGGCACCAGCAGCAGCCGGACCAGCGTGGCGTCGATCAGGATGGCCGATCCCATCCCGACCCCGATCACCTTGATCGGCAGGTCGGGGGACGGGACGAAGGCCGCGAACACGGCGACCATGATGGCCGCCGCTGCGGTGATCACCCGCGCGGTGCCCGCCAGCCCGCTGACGATGGACTCCGCGTTGTCGCCCGAGTGCAGCCAGGCTTCGCGCATGCGACTGACCAGGAACACCTCGTAGTCCATCGAGAGTCCGAACAGGACGGCGAAGGTCAGCACGGGGACGAAGGCGGGCAGCGGGGTGGGGTTGTCGATGCCGATCAGCCGCCCGGCGGTGCCGCCCTCCAGGACGAGGGCGACCACGCCGTACGCGGCCCCGACCGAGAGCAGGTTCATCACGGCGGCCTTGAGGGCGACGGCCAGGCTGCGGAAGGCCACGAGCAGCAGGAGCATCGAGACCGTGACCACGCCGCCGACGAGCAGCGGGATGCGGCGGGCGATGTTGTCGGTGCTGTCGATCGCCGTGGCGGTCGCCCCGCCGACGTGCACCCGGACGCCGGGGCCGGCGGCGGCGGGGATGACGTGTTCGCGGAGGTCGCGGACCAGGGCCTTGGTCGCCGTGCTCTGCGGCCCGCCGTCCGGAACGACGGTCAGCAGCAGCGAACGCCCGTCGGAGCCCGGCACCGGAGGGGTGACGGCCGCGACGCCGGGCGCCGCTCGCAGCGCGGCGGGCAGTGCGGCCGTCGCGTCGGCGGGGGCGTCCGGCGACACCTCGGCGACCAGCAGCAGCGGCCCGTTGCTGCCCGGCCCGAAGCCGGCGGCCACCGAGTCGTACGCCAGCCGGTTGGAGCGTCCGGCGGGGTCGTTGCCCGCGTCGGGGAAGCCGAAGCGCACGCCGAGGAACGGCGCCGCCAGGGCCAGCAGCACGACGACCCCGATGACGGCACCGAGGACGCGGTGGCGTTCGACCAGTCGGCTCCAGCGCAGCCAGCCGGCGGCGACCGTGCTCCCGGGCTGCGCGACGCGGCGCCGGGGCAGCGGCAGCCGCAGGCGCTCGATGTGCCGCCCGAGGTAGCCGAGCAGGGCGGGGAAGAGGGTGGCGGACGCGGCGAGCACCACGAGCACGGAGAGGATGGCCGAGACCGCGGCACCGCGCATGAACGACAGGCCCATCGCGAACAGCCCGAGCATGCTGACCACCACGGTCATCCCGGCGACCACGACCGCGCGGCCGGCGGTGTCCAGCGCGGCGACCGTGGCGGCCTCGGGCGCCAGCCCCTCGTCGCGCCACTCGCGGAACCGGGTGACCAGGAGCAGCGCGTAGTCGATGCCGACGCCGATGCCGAGCATCGCGGCGAGCGAGGTCGACCAGTCCGGCACCGGCATGACCGCCGCGAGGACCGGCAGCAGGGTGCTGCTCACTGCGAGTCCTCCGAGCGCCGTGAGCAGCGGCAGGCCGGCGGCCACGACCGAGCCGAAGGTGAGCACCAGGATCAGGGCGGCGGCCGCCATGCCGATGCCCTCCGAGCCGATCGAGCCCTGCTCGGTCTGCTGGACCGTCATGCCCCCGAGGTGGACGTGCAGTCCGCCGTCGACCGGCCGGGCGAGGTCGAGCAGCCGTCGGGTGTCCGCCTTGGGCATGTCGGGGGCATTGGCGACGTCGAGGTGGATCTGCCCCAGGGCGGTGCGGCCGTCGGCCGACACCTTGCCGCGCGGACCGTACGGGTCGTCGATGCCGCTGACGTGCGGCACCTCGGACATCCGGGTGAGCAGGCCCTGGACGCGGGCGCGGCTCGCGTCGTCGGTCACGCCGTTGTCGGAGGTCAGCACCAGGCTGATCGTTTCGCCGCCCAGCCCCGGGAAGTCCTGGGCCAGCAGTTCCTGGGCCTGCTTGGAGTCCGAACCGGGTGCGGAGTAGTCCGCGCTGTACTTCGCGCCGAGGCCGACCGAGAGCCCGAGGGCCACGCCGGCGGCGAGCAGCCACAGCAGCACCGTGCGGCCGCGGTTGCGGAAGCTCCAGCCGGCTATTCGGCCCAGCGGGCCGGGCCGGTGCGGCCCGGCGTCACCGGCGGCCGTGCGCCGGTCGCCCTGCGGTCCCTGGGACATGGGGTCCTCCGTACGTCGTGCGGGGCTCCGCCCCAGCAGAGCGTTACGCTTCATAACGCTTCTGATGTGGCGTAACGTTTCCTGTGACGGGTACGGATTGTCAATGCCGTGACTGCCGCACGGAGCCGATGGAGACGCGATGACGGGCGGGGCGAACGGGGTGAACAGGATGAACGGGTCGAACGGGTCGAACGGGGTGAGCGGGGTGAGCGGCGGGCTGAGCCGCCGTGAGCGGGTGCGGGCCGGCACCGTGGAGGAGATCAAGCACGCGGCCCTGGGCCTGATCGTCGAGCACGGCAGCGCCAACCTCCGCTTCACCGACATCGCCCGCAGCATGGGCATGACCCCGCCCGCGCTGTACCGCTACTTCGCCGACCGGGACGAGCTGCTGACCGCCCTGGTCGCCGATTCCTACGACGGCCTGTCGGGCGCGCTGGCGGCGACGCGGGACACGGTCCCGCCGGAGGACCTGGACGGTCGCTTCCTGGCCACCTGCACGGCCTACCGCGCGTGGGCGCAACGGAACCCGGAGCGCTTCGCCCTCATCTTCGGATCCCCGGTGCCCGGGTACGCGGCCCCGGAGGACGGCCCGACCGTGGCGGCCGGCCGGCGGGTGATGGAGCACGTGGCCGAGATCGTCGCGGACACGGCCGAGCGCGGCCGGCTCGGCAGCCCGCTGGTGCCCGACGCCGGGGAGGCGATGCTGCTGGCGTGGGCCACCGTGCACGGCTTCGTCACCCTTGAGGCGCACGGGCACTTCGACTCCCTCGACCGGGAGGCGCGGGACCGCCTCTTCACCGCCCAGGCGCGCCTCGCCGCGCGCACCGCGGGTCTGGCACCGCCCGAGGACCGGCCGTGACCACGGCCGTGACCACGGCCGGGGCCCGGTGTCCCGGGCCCCGGCCGCGTGCGGTGCTACCGGCGGATCACAGCGTGAGCTGTCGCCGGTCGATCACCGTGCGGAGCTTGCCGCTGGTGGCCGTCCGCTCGAAGGCCCCGCTGCCGGCCGTCTCGACCGTGAAGGCGAGCAGGTCCTCGTCCACGGCGGAGGCGAGCTCGGGGATGGCGGCCGGGAAGGCGGCCGCCGCGGCCGCGGGGTCGGGGGCGTACCTCTCGTCGAGGCGGACGGTGACCCGCTCCCGGCCGTCGCCGGCGTCCAGGATCAGCTGCAGCTCGCCGCGGTAGCCGAGGCGCTCCTCCGCCACCGCGATGAAGCGCCGGACGTTGAGGAAGTACGTGCCGACCCGGACGACGTCCCCGTACCGGCCGAGGAGTTCGATCCGCGGGGTGTGGCTGCCGCACGGGCAGACGCCCTCGACCGAGCGGCCGAGGTCGCCGATCTGGTAGCGCTCCAGGCGCTGCCCGGCACGGGTGCGGCTGGTGAACACCAGGCGGCCCGGCTGACCGGCGGGGGCCGGGCGGTCGGTCTGCGGATCCAGGATCTCCAGCGTGTGCAGGTCGGTCAGGACGTGGTGGACCGAGCCCTCGGCGTGCGTGCACTGGTAGCCGAGCGGCCCCAGGTCGGTGCTGCCGTACGCCGCCGAGCGGATCACCTCGACGCCGAACTCCTCGGTGAGCACCCGGCGTTGCTCCGCCGTGAAGTGCTCGCCGCCGTAGAACACCTTGCGGATCCCGCCGTAGGCGCGCAGTGCCGCGCCCTCGGCGTGGAACAGCTGCCAGAGGTAGGAGGGCATGCCGAACACCGCGTCGGCGCCGTGCGTCACCAGCGCCTCGGCGGTGGCGGCGTGGTCGGGGCCGGCGGCGATGGGCAGTTGGGTGGCGTTGAGGCGTTCCAGGATCGAGAAGAAGCTGATGAAGCTCCCGTACATGCCGCCGCAGTAGAAGAGGTTGGCGGCGCGGTCCCGGGCCGGGTCGAACCCGGCGGCGAGCAGGCCGTCGGCGGCGGCCCGCATCTGGGTGTCGTAGTCGGCGTTGGTGAACACCGACAGGGCCGGGGCGCCGGTGCTGCCGCCGCTGCGGAAGTACAGGTGGGCGTGGGCCGGTTCGAGGGTGCGCAGCTGCTCCTGCACGCCGGCCTTGTCGAGCAGCGGGCCGCTCGGAGCGGCCGGGACGACGGCGGGGGCCGCCAGGTCGTCCAGGCAGGCGGTGGTGGTGAAGGCCTCGTCCGCCCGGACGCTGACGCGCCGGCTGTAGCGCTGGAGCGCGTAGACGCCGTCGTGGGGCTCGCCGTGGTAGCTGTCGAGCATCCCGCCGACCGGGGTGACCCGCAGCGCGCCCGCGGCGAGCACGGCCTGCGACAGCCGGGCGACGTCGGCGCGGCTGCCGCCGATCGCGGCGGTCTGCAGGTAGCGGCGCATCGGGCGCAGCACGGTCATCACGGCGGTGCGGGGCAGCGGCTTGACCCAGACGCTGCGGTTGAGCGGTGAGGCCGCCAGGGCCGGGCGGGTGTCGGCGAGGACGCGCCAGGACCCGTCCTCGGCGGCGATGACCCGGGTGAGGCCGAGGTGTTCCTCCAGCCGCGCGACGAGTTCGGTGGTGGTGATCTCGGCGTGCTCGGCCGGTTCGAGCTCGGGCCGGGGCAGCTCGGCGGAGGTGGCGGCGAGGTGGGCCGCGAAGCGTTCGGCGAACGCGAAGACCTCGGTGTGGTCCTCGGTGTCGAGGTAGACCACCTGGGGGCTGGAGCAGGCCTGCTGCTCGAAGCGGCAGACGTCGGCGGCGAGTGCGTCCAGCGTCGCCCCGTCCGACCAGGCGTCACGGGTCAGGTAGGCGAAGGAGATCCGGTGGCCCCACTCGATCAGCCGGCAGCCGGCCGGCACCAGCTCGGCGACCGAGCGGACGGCGTCCTCGCCGCCCCAGACCGCCACCGCGTCGGCGGACGCGCACAGCAGGCGCAGCCACGCGGTGCGGGCGGAGGAGAAGCGCAGCACGACGATGCGGCGGGCCAGGGTGCCGGTCGGGTCGGCGGCGGCCAGCTCGGCGAGCAGGTGCTGGGCGAGCAGGGTGTCGCCGCTGCTGGTCTTCAGCACGTTGAGGTTGCCGGTGAGCAGACCCTCGATGACGCTCAACGGCGCGACGGCGGCCGCGTTGCCGGGGGCGATGTGGACCAGCAGCCCGACCGGTGCCCAGGCCTCGAAGGTGGTCTCCCGGGCGTCGGGCCGGGTGAGGCGCTCGGGGTGCAGCCCGCCGAGTTCGCGCCGGAGCTTGCGCTCCAGGGCCGGACGGCCGATCGCGTCGGCGATCTCGGAGAGGGTCGCGGCGGCCTCCTCCGGGTCGGTGCCGCCGTCGGTCAGCACGCCGAGCAGGCGGGCGCGGACGGGGCCGTCCGGCGCGCCGAGGGCGTCGGCGAGGTGCCGGCAGGCGCTCAGCACCAGTTCGGTGGGCAGCGGTTCGGCGAGGGTGCGGGCGGCGAGCTCCGGGAGCTCGGCGAGCCGGCGGGCGGCCTCCTCGTCGTCGACGAACGAGCCCTGCCAGAAGTGCACTCCGGCCGCTGCGAGTTCGGGGTTCACGGCCTCGGACTCCACAGCGTCAGACTCCACAGCCTCGGCGTTCACGGCTTCAGACTCCACAGCCTCGGGGTTCATGGTTTCCGGGTTCACGACAGTCCCTTCAGGAGTTCGGCGGCGGCCGCCGCGCAGGTGCGGTTGCGGCTGACGCCGGCACGCCCGTGGACGGTGAACCACGGCGTGGGAAGCGGGCAGGGGCACTCCTGCGCCGGGTGCAGCGAGGCGAGGTCGCCCATGACGACGCTCTGCGCCGGCACCGAGGTGATGTACGGGGAGACCAGGTGGAGGAAGCCGCGTTCGCCGAACGGCAGTGGCTGCAGGGTGCGGGTGTCGCGCACCGCGGCCCGCGACCAGACCGGGACGTGCAGGCGGTGGTGCTCGCACTCGATGTACGGCACGCAGTGCTCGACCGAGCCGAAGGTGTCCCGGATCCGTTCCGAGGGGACGCCCAGCTGCTCGGTGACCGCGGCGTAGAACTCGTCCTTGCCGATCTGCCGGTCGGTGTGCCCCTTCCAGCCGCCGCCGAGCAGGACCAGCGAGCCTGCCGGCAGCTGCAGCGGCGGCAGGCCGAGGGTCCGCATCCGTTCCAGGGTGAAGTGCAGGAACGCGGGGAAGCCGAGGATCCGGACCGGCAGGCCGTCCTCGGCGTAGCGCTGCAGCGCGGCGATGCAGCCGTGGACGTCGAACTCGTGGCCGCCGCCGGTGTGCCGCAGGGCGTGCGTGGTGTGGTGGGCCGGGGCGAAGTCGCAGAGGTAGTTGTCGGTGAACGAGGTGCCGAGCTTGAGCTGCGGGGCGGGCTCGTAGCTGTAGAGCAGGTAGTTGACCGGCTGGTCGGGGGTGATCCAGCCGTAGTGGTCGAAGATCCGGGCCACCATGCGCTGGGCGGACCGGATCGTCCACGCGTCGAAGAACATCTGCGACTTCTGGCCGGTGGTGCCGGAGGAGGTCAGGTGGAGGAAGACCTCCTCCCGCGGGATGGAGAGCACCTCGTGCCGCTTGAAGAAGTTGGCGTGCACCAGGGGCGTGCGGACGTCCTCGCCGACGGTCGGCGCGGCGGCCTCCGCCGGGCCGTCCAGCAGGGAGCGGTAGAACGGCGAGCGCTGCGCGTGCCAGGCGTGGCTCTCCGCCATCGCGGCGGCGAACAGGCGGTCGGTCTCCGGCCCCGCCGCGTACGGGGCGGCCAGGTCGCACAGCTGCTGGACGTGCGGGAGCGCGGCGGGGTCCGGGACCTCGACGGGCGCGAGATGGATGTTCACGGGGCAACCTCGGGATCGGTCATGGGGCGACCTCGGCCAGGGGAAGGGGCAGGTAGGTCGAGGTCCAGGCGGTCAGGTAGGCCGGCAGGTACGGCTGGAGCGGGCTGCCGACGGCGGTGGTCCTGAAGTCGATCTGACGGCTGGTGCGGGACAGCACGACGTAGTCGTGGAAGCGTTCGCCGATCCGGCGCATCGCCGGGTAGACGGCGCTCGGGATGAACCCGGCCGCCAGGAAGGCGTGCAGCCCGGCGGTGTCGGACAGCGGCAGCAGCGTCTCGACGTAGTCGGCGCCCGCGCGGGTCACGGCCGCCATCAGCGGCTCCAGCGCACCGGTGACGGCGGCCGGGGAGGGGTGCACCGCCACCAGCGAGCAGCTCGCCGCGACCGGGTCCAGGTCGGCGTACGCCTCGAACGCGCCGTCCGGCGGAGTGAGGACGGCGTTCGGGACGTGCAGCGGGAAGAACCGCTGCGCAGGGTCGGGGAAGAGCTCCAGGAACCGGCGGCGGACGAAGGCGGGTGCGGTGATCAGCTCCATCGGCGCGGTCACCGGGGCGCTGCGCCCGCCGGGGGCGAGCGGGCCGTCCACCGGCTGCGGGTCGCCGTAGTGGACGCCGGTGCTCTGCCGCGCGGCCTCCAGCAGGGGGAGCAGGGCTCCGGGCACCAGGTCGACGCTCTCGCGTCGGGCCAGGACGCCGTCGGCGTGCCGGGCGAACAGCGCCAGGCTCTCGCAGCCCGCCACCTCGACCGCGTTCGGCAGCAGGCCGAGGGCGCGGAAGCCGTTGCGGGCGAAGACCTGCTGCGGGCCCGGGGTGACCACCCGCACGGTCGCGTAGATCGAGTCCTGGGCGCCGGTCGCGAAGGCGTCCGCGCAGACCGCGGCGGTCAGCCGGCCGGCCAGGCCGCCGCCGCGCTGCTCGGGGTGGACGGCCAGGCCGACCAGCTTGCCGATCCGGCTGCCGGGGTCGGTCTGCACGGCCACCGACCCGACCAGGTGGCCGGTGTCCTCGCGGCGTGCGGTGAGCCAGTGGGTGTGCGGGTCGGCGATCAGGCGGCGCATCTCGGCCGGGTCGCTGCCGAGCGCGACGGGATAGCCGTGGCCGTAGACGTCGAAGTAGAGCTGGCGCAGCTGGGCGACGTCCTGGGGGGCCGCGGGGGCGATCGTCACGGTCATCGGGCGTCCTCGATCGGTTGCGCGGCCGGGGCTCCCTGCGGGGCCGGCGCGGGGTCGGGGGTGGCCGGTTCGCGCCGGCCGGTCCACCACAGGGCGGCGGCGACCGGGAGGACGCCGAGGGCCTGGACCAGGCAGAGCGTGCGCGGCGAGAGGTGGTCGCCGAGCAGGCCGAACACCAGGGAGGACACCGGGAAGGTGGCGCCCAGCAGCGCCTGCATCACGGCGAAGAAGCCCGCCCGGTCCCCGGTCGGTACCAGCCGCTGGAACAGCGCGACGAACCGGACACCGATCACGCCCACGCACCAGCCGGCGACCGCCATCGACCCCACGGCCGCGGCCTGGTTGCCGAGCAGACCGGGCAGGCCGAGTGCGACGGCCAGCAGGCCGAGACATCCGGCGCCGACCGCGGTGGGGGAGCCCGGGACGCGGCCGCCGGTGAACGAGCCCACCAGGGTGCCGGCGCCGAGGGCCGCCTCCAGTGCGGCGACGGTCGAGCCGTCGGAGTGCAGCACCGCGCGGGTGAACAGGGGCATCACCACGAACACCGCCGTGGTGAACAGGTTCGCCGCGGCGAAGCAGAGCAACACCCGTCGGACGAAGGGGAGTTCGGCCAGGATCCGGCGCAGTGGCCGTGGCGCGGCGGGTCCGCCGCCGTCCGGGGCCCGGGCGTCCGTGGCCTGCTCCGTGGCGTGGGCGTCCTTGGCCTGGTCCGTGGCGTGGGCGTCCGGGCCGGTGGGGAAGCGGGTCGCGCCGATCAGGGCGGCCGCCAGCAGGTAGGCGCCGGCGCACCCGGTGATGATCCCCGCCGGCCCGGCGGCGTCCACCACCAGCGGGCCCAGCAGGCCGCCGGCCAGCCCGGCCAGCGACTGGGTGGCGAGCTCGAAGCCGGTTGCGGCCTCGATGTCGGCGTCCTCGACCAGCTCCGGCACGGAGGTGGTCAGACAGGGGTCGAAGAGCGCCTGGCAGCCGGCCAGCAGCAGCGCCGCGCCGTACGCGACGGCCATCGGCAGCGCCGTGCTGTACGTCCACACGGCCGTGCCGAGGGCGACCAGACCGGCGGCGGCGGCCGAGCCGCCCAGCACCGTCCGGTGCGGGCAGCGGGCGATGACCCTGGCCACCAGCGGCGCCAGCGCGACCGCGGGCAGGGTGCTGACGGCGAGGAAGACGCCGGACGCCAGGCCGCGGTCCGTGCCGCCGGCGTATCCCACCAGCCACCACACCGCGCCGACCTGGAACATCCGTCCGGCGGCCTGGGTGAGGACCTGGGCGGCCCAGACGGCGCCGAACCGCCGGTTGCGCAGTACGAGCGGCAGGCGGCGGCCGCCCGCGGCGGGGGCCGTCGCGGGGGCCGCTCCGGTGGCTGTCTCGGGAGCCGTCCCGGCGGCCGTTCCGTGGGCCGTTCCGTGGGCCGTCACGAGTGCGGCCGTTCGTCGAGGACGCGGATCAGCTTGCCCGTCCGCGGGTTGACGGCGAGTTCCTGCTGGCGTACCCAGCTGACGGACAGCGGGTGGACGTAGCCGGCGGCGACCGCCTCCGGGTACAGCGGTCGCGCCGCGTGGATCCCGGCCTCGACGGCGGCGGCCAGCTCGGGGAGGCCGCTCGGGTTCCCGTCGCAGGCCAGCCGCAGCACCAGGCCGTCCCGGCCGTCCCAGCGGCGCACGACCAGCTGCACACCGGTGACCCGGCCGGCCGGGTCGGCGGCCCGGACGAGGTCGAGCACGTCCTGGGTGTACAGGGACACCGGCCCGACCCGGACGCCCTCCTGGGCCCGGCCGAGGATGCGGAACTGCCCGGCGGCGGGGTCGGTCCACTCGGCGCGGTCCCCGACGGGGTAGCGCAGGACCGGCATCAGCCGTCGCCGCAGGTCCGTCACCACGACCCGCCCCGGCACGCCGGCCCGGGTGATCGGCTCGCCGGTGTGCTCGTCGAGGATCTCCACCACCGTCTCCGGGGTGAACACCCGGTGCACCCGGGTGTCCTCCCCGGCCACCGGTCGGCCGACCAGCCCGGCGTCGACGGCGGCGTAGCCGATCGAGGAGATCCGGGCGTTGGGGAAGACCTTGCCGAGCAGCGGCTCCTGGTCCTGGTACAGGCCCTCGCCGCCGAACAACAGCAGCTCCACGGAAGGGAGTTCGCGGCCGGTGGCCAGCAGGTGGTCGGCCAGTCCGCACAGCGTGGTCGGAGTGCCGGCCACCACCTCGACCGCGAACTGCTCCAGGGTCTGCGCGGTCGACTCCAGCGGCGCGGCCCCGCCGATCGGCAGCCGGACGTTGGCGACGGGCGAGCGGTGCAGGGCGTCGAGGATGAAGGTGTAGCTGGCGTACAGGTCGCCCGCGTAGAAGAGGTCGGCGACCCGGTGCCCCGGGCGCAGTCCGGCATCGACCAGCCCGGCGCCGAAGGAGGTGGTGAACTCCCGCCACTCCTCCCGGCTGTAGAACGAGAACTTCGGCGAGCCGGTGGTGCCACCGCTCTTGAAGACCACCGCCTCCTCCAGCGGTCCGGTGAGCAGCCGGTTGTCGCGAGGCGTGTTGGCCTGCCAGAAGTCGGCCTGCGGGACGACCGGGAGGTCGGTCAGCCGGACGGTCCGGTCCGGCAGGCCGGCGTACAGCTCCGCGTAGAAGGGCGAATTGCGGCGCGCGAACCGTACGAGTTCCGCTATTGGTTGAACGGGCATCAATTCCTGCTCTGAGGCTGTGAGGAGAACGGACCGAGCGTGCCGCATCACGAATCCGGATGCGCACAGATCATTCGGTCGACACTGAGGCGAAGTCAGGAGGAACTGGTCTCCTACTCGCAGGAAGAGAGGCTAGCACCTTGATGGACCTTCGGATCCCAGTCGACAGCCTGTCATTGGGTTGGTGATGGTGCGAACTGAGGCTTCATCAGCAGGGTTTTCCGGCTGCCCGGAATGGAAGGGTGACCTGCGTCTCAGTCGAGAATTCGACAGCCGCACATGAAATGTCTCGAATTAAACTAAAGGTAATCGCGC